>JANNJV010000363.1:0-4662 GCA_031395945.1 Gemmatimonadota bacterium
GGTCAATATACGGTCTAACCTTAACACCACCGAGCTTCGCTAAATCCTGCGCGTGGTGGGGTATAATTAAAGCTTTTGGGGGTGGGGGCTGTGGTATTTCAACCCACCCCCCACAGCCCACTGAGCGCGTGCGCGCGCTACGCGCGCTTCGCTGTCGCTCCGCGAATGAGTCTCAGCACAAACAGCAGCACCACGGCGCCGATGAATGCCACGAAAATCACCCCGGGCAGTCCGCCGAACGGCACGCCTGTGCCAAGCTGACGGAAGATCCAGCCGCCAACGAACGCGCCGACGATCCCGATGATGATGTCGCCGATGATGCCGAAACCGGTGCCGCCCATGACCAACGAGGCGAGGACGCCGGCGACCAGCCCAACAATGATCCAGGTCAGGATATCCACAGAGTAGCTCCGAAGAAGTACGTTCCAGCGTCGGGCAACTGCTGTGCCCGTGGCCAACCCATCGCCGTGTCGCCATGGCCCGCGATCACATCGTCCGTTCATACGAGTACCACCACTGGGCCAGCGACCGAGTGCTGGAAGCTCTGGCCGCGGCCTCCGCGGAGCAGCTGGATATGCCCTGGGGCGGCAGCTTTGGCACCGGGCGAGCGCTGCTGCGGCACGTGGTGGGCGTCGAACGGCTCTGGCTGGACCGGTGGAACGGCACATCACTCAAGGCGCTCCCGGAATTTGCCGCGAGCTTTTCCGGGCGGGACTTCCTGGCCGCGTGGACGGCGATCAAAGCGGAACAGCAGGACTACATCTCCGAGCTATCGAGCGAGCAACTCACCGGAGAGCTGACGTACACCAACCTCAAGGGAGAGCGCTGGACGTATCCGCTGGCCGAGGTGCTGTTTCACGTGGTAAACCACGGCACGTACCACCGCGGCCAGCTCACGCACCTGCTGCGGGACCTCGGCCTCGCGGCGCTTTCCAGCGACTACCTGGTGTTCGTCGAGGAGCGTCGCAAGGGCCGATCGTAATTTGGATCGGCTAGCGCCGCGAGCAGATAGCTGAGGCTCGCCGTCCCATCCATGATGGGCTCGTTGGTCGAATAGTCGCCCAGGTCATCGTGGTACACGATGAACCCCGTGTTGAAGCGCGCGAACTCGTCGTCCTGGAGCAACCGGATGCCGCGCAGGTTCTGGTAGATGGACCGGTACACGGGGCCGTCGAGCAGGCCGCCGAGCAGCACCTGCACGCCCAGCCTATCGGCGTGCGATGAGTGGGGGTTCCGTGCCCAGGTGCCGTCGTTGGGATAGCCGATCACCATCGAGACGCCCCACGGATTCACGCCAAACAGCCAATCGATGGCGGCCTGCTCATGCTCCCGGAATCGTGCGTCGCCGGTCATGCGCCGATACAGCATGGCCTGCGTGGCGAATGAGGTCATCAGGTTGTTGGAGCACCAGATGAACGGAATGCCCACGCGGAACCCGTTGTGGGCGCGGCGTACCACCGCGTCGATTCCGCGCCGGTAGTTCGCCGCCATGCGTGTGGCGCCTTTCGTATCAGCGCCGCGCCACGCGGAATAGTGCCCGTTGTTATGCCACGGGAACCATTGGTAGTGGTTGGCGGTGTCGGCGCCCATCCACGGCGTCACTGGCTCCAGCTCTGCGTACTCGAGCGCCTGGGTGAGATAGGCGCGTTCTCCCGTGAGGGCGAACAGCTCTGCCGCGCCAAGCTCCATGTCGTCAGCCCAATTGTCTTCTTCATAGAAGTAGGGCGAGCGGGCGGGAGCCGTCTGGCAGACGCCGGGATAGCGGCGGCCCAACGCGTAGGCGGCGATCGCCTTGCTCCGCAGCAGCCGCGCGAACGCCGAATCGCTGGCGAACAATCTTGCTCCCAGCGCGAACGCGGACGCGTACTTGCCGGCGGTGGATGCCAGCCCCGTCGAGCGGTTCTTGTGCTGAAAGAGTCCCTGTGGCCGCCCGGTGCAGGGGTACACCGGCCGCGGTCCGCCCTTGCCCCAGCCGTAGTCCGACGTGTCGTTCGTCATCAGGTCGAAGTACGTGTGATCGCGATCGTCAGCGATCTGGTTGTACATCTCCGTGTCGCCCGGAAACATTCGCGCCAGCCAATCGAGTCCGTGCCTGGCTTCGTCCAGCACATCGGCCAGGCTATTGGGACCGGAAAGCCCTCGCGCGTCAAACGCGTCCGCGAACGACGCGGCGTGATCGCGGTAGCCGGCCAGCATCACGTAGGTCGCGTTCGCGGACGTGGTCACGTACTGGAGAAAATCGGACGCATCCGCCCATCCCCCGCTCACTCCCGCGTGCCTGATGACCCCACCAGAATCATTGACCACGTTGCCGTCGAAGCGGTGCACCGAGTCGCGAAAGAGGGGATTCCACCCGGATCGCTGCTGGCGCATGTAGTAGAGCAGGGTGTCGGCGCCTCCGGCGTAGACGTTGGCAGCGATACGGAAAGCCGGCGACACCAGCGTGCCGGACGCGACGGTGTACCTACCCGGTGCGCGTAGCGCCGAGAAGTCCAGGCGATGCGTGGACGCGCAGGGCCCGAAGGCACCCGCGACTTCGGCTTTCGCGGGCCCGAACACCACTCGGCCACCCTGGTCGCGCACCTCGAATGTGGGGAGCTGTGTAGCGGCTAGCGAGCACACGACCGCGACCTTGGGGGCGCCCGGCAGGTAGCCCACCTGGTTGACGCGGATGACGCTGGCGCTATCAATTGTGGCGAGGCCGAGCAGCAGTGGCAGCATGAGAGCCCAAAAGGAAACCCCGCTGGCCCTGCCCACGTAAGGGCTATCTGAACGCTACCGGAGCCGACCTACAATGCTTGGTGCCATACTGCGACTCTTTGCCCTGCGCCCCCTTCTGACGCTGGCCGTGCTCGGCATTCCGGTGATCGTTCTCATTGCCGTCGGACTGATCACGATCATGGCACTGAAGTTCCTGGTCTTCGTGGCGCTGCCCATCGCGCTCGTGGTCTGGCTGTTCCGCAAGTTTTTCGGGAGCAGCGACAGCTCGACGTCCGTCTAGATCGCGATCAGTCGGGAGGGCGTGAGCTTTCGCTCGCTGATCACGCCCTCGAACACCCTGGCGTCAATGAATGCCTGCAGGAGTTCAGCGTCGAGCATGCCGTCCTTGGCTTCCATCTTCAGGATGTCCAGCGCGCGCACGAAGGGGACGGCCCGCTTGTAGGGACGATCCGTGGCGGTGAGCGCGTCGAAGATGTCCGCGATGGTCATCATGCGCGTTTGCACCGGGATGTCCTCTTCGGTCACGCGGCGCGGGTAGCCACGGCCGTTCAGCTTCTCGTGGTGCCGGTAGGCGATGCCGGGGATGCCCTTGAGCTCGCGCGTCCAGGGAATCTGTTCCAGGAAATTGTAGGTGTGCGTGACGTGGGATTCGATCTGGCGGCGCTCCTCGTCGTCCAGATTGCCCTTGCGGATCATGAGGAACCGCAGCTCCTCGTCCCGAAGCAACGGACGCTCCACGCCGTCGAAATCCATGTACGTGTGTTCATTGATGCCGCGGAGCTCGTCGAAACTGCCCTCGGGTAACACCGTGGGCTCGTTGGCGCGGACGATCGAGTCCAGGAATCGCTGTAGCTCCTCGCGGCGCGAGCGGCGAATCTCGTTCAACCGGGCGCTGGCGTCGTCGTAGTCCTTTTCGCCATGCGTCGCGAGGTAGTCGGCGCGTTCGCGCTCGAACTGGAGATCCGCCGCCTGAATGAGATAGGCAAACCGATGTCGAATGACGTCCAGGTCCCATGGGTAGAGCTTTTTCTGCTTGACCAGCACCTGCTCGCGCACGCCGACCTTGCCGAAGTCGTGCAGCAGCCCGGCATAGCGGAGCTCGCGGAGCTGTGCCTTGCTGAACTTCACGTCCCGATACGATCCGGTGCCGCCGCGATCCACTGCTTCGGCCAATCCCACCGTGAGCTTGGCCACGCGTTCCGAGTGACCCGACGTGGTCGGGTCGCGTTGCTCGATAGCGGTGACGGCCGCTGTCACGAAGCCCTCGAAGAGCTTTTCGATGTCCTCGTAGAGAATGCTGTTCTCGATGGCTACAGCCGCCTGTGACGCGAGGGCGTTCACCAGCTCCACGGAGCGGTGGTCGTAGGGGAACACCTCGCGCTCCACTACGGCCTCGGACGAGAGCATCGTGTCGGCGTTGCGCTTCCGGTTGATGAGCTGCAGCACGCCGATGATCTCGTCCTTGTGCGTGCGCATCGGCAACACGAGCATGGACTTCGTGCGGTATCCAAACTTCTCGTCGAAGTAGCGGTTCTGCTTGTACGTCACGTCCTCGGGCAATAGATAGACGTCCGCGATGACCAACGGCTGTGCCGTGGCGGCGACGTACCCTGACAGGCTGGCGTGATCTACCGCGATCGTGGACTCCGAGAACGGCAAGTTGGGGAGCGAGAAGTTCTGCGTCAGCTTGAATCGGAGTCGCTTGGGCGGTCCGTTGTCGTCGGTACGTTCGGCCAGGTACAGTGAGCCCGCATCGCTGTTCGTGATGCGCCGCGCCTGGCTCAGAATCATTTCGAGCAGCGTGGTGAGGTCGCGCTCGTGCGAGAGGGCGACGCCTACGCGCGTGAGCTCTGTGAGCTCCTGATAGCGTTGCTGCTCCTGCTCGCGGGCGTTGCGCTCCGCCACCAATGCGGCCGCGTGTCGGAACGCGCCCCGCAACTG
>JANNJV010000378.1:0-1564 GCA_031395945.1 Gemmatimonadota bacterium
GTGGTGCCGTACACGTCGTAACGGACCGTGACCGTATCGGATGAGGTGTTGCGGAGGCGGAAGGCGTTGCCGCAGATGTAGGTGAGCTTGATGTCGGCCGCGAGCGGCGCGAGCATCGGCCCGTCGTCAGGCGCGGTCGAGATGAAGCGAAACGACAAGGCTTCGGGGAAGACTTCGAGCACAACTGAATCGCCCGCCAGACTCGACTCAATCGCTCGCATCCCGACCATGCCGTTGCCTGGGTCCGGGAACCGGACGACGTACCTGGGGGATCCCACTCGACCATCCATAGGACGTGAGCCAACGATCGTGCCCGAGCGTTGAGTCAACCATGAACGCACCTGCGATCCGGTGACTCCAGGCTTGAAGCGGACATAAAAGTGAGAGCGATACCACCACGTGAGAGTGTCCACTGGATCTCGCACGAGTAGCATGGTGTCGGCCGGGAGTCTGAATGTCGCCGGCGCGGCTGGCATCGTCGTGTCGCTCGGGATCGAACACGCCGGCTTGTTCCCGTTCGCCTTCGTCTGCACCAACTGGGTGCCGAGGAAGACCCGCACCGTCCCCTTGTTCGTGGTGGTGAAGTAGGTCTCGCTGTACAGCGCACCCGCAGGCTTCCCGGCGAGGAATACCGGTCCCGTCTCGGTGGTGCCGTACACGTCGTAACGGACCGTGACCGTATCGGATGAGGTGTTGCGGAGGCGGAACGCGTTGCCGCAGATGTAGGTGAGCTTGATGTCGGCCGCGAGCGGCGCGAGCATCGGCCCGTCGTCAGGCGCGGTCGAAAGGGGCCGAGTGCAGGCGAGGAAGGCGCAGGCCAGGGTGAGGCTGATCAAGTGATACCCCCCCCTTCAGTGGTCGGGAATTGAGCACGGTCGTCGTGGTGAAAGGTGTGTGCGACGTAGGAGATGCCTGGAACGCTACTCCGCGCACAGCCGATGCGGTACTGGTACTTACGTGAGAAATGGCGCGAAAGAACGGTGCGCGCATGGTCATACTGTCTCGTTCTTGGTCGGTTTCGGCCGGAATTGTCCCGACTGTCAAGCTTTCGAACACCAGACACACCCCTCCCTCTCACTCAGTGACGATCAGCGCCCGGATGATGAAGTCGCCGGCGACCGACTCATCCTCCGCGTACGACCAGGTGTCGGCGAGGTAGACGGCGTTCCTCTGGGTGCCGATCCCGCCGCTGTCGACCGCGACGCCGGGGGCACCGGTATGCGGCACGAAGATCGTGACCCGGAGCGCCTGGCCCGCGACCACGAAGACCGAGTCGGAAGTCAGGTCGATGTCGTTGAAGGCGTTGTCGGTCGGGGTGAGATCGTAGTCCGCAGTGAAGATCGGCGCGCCGGGGATCGCCCCGCCCGTATCGGCAGCGAGCACCAGCGTGACGGTCTGGTTGGTCCCGCCCCCGCCGAAGAGGAATTGGATGTGTTGCACGAGGTATCCGCCGGCGCGGGGGGCGAAGATCACCGCGGCCGCATCCCCGGCCGAGAATCCGGTCTGGAACGTGGCGGGGCCGACCGGATAACTGTCGTGCTTGAGGGTCAGGTTCTGCGGCCCG
>JANNJV010000481.1:0-4942 GCA_031395945.1 Gemmatimonadota bacterium
CTGGGTGACGATCACGACGCTATGGCTGTGGCGCTATCAGGAACGCGTCGTTTTTCAGCCGCCGTCGGTGTTCGCGGACGCCCCGGCACCGGCGCGCCGAGTTCAGTTCGACGCTGCTGACGGGCATCCCCTGTTCGGATATGTCCTTGATCCCACAGCCCAAAGCTCACAGCCCCCGACAGTAGTGCTGGCGTTCCACGGCAATGCCGACCTCGCGGCATGGACCGTTCCCTGGGCACGCGAGCTCGTTGAACGAGCTGGGGTCACCGTTTTCATACCCGAGTACCGCGGCTACGCCGGCATTGCGGGGCCTCCCACCTACGCATCCGCCGCCTCTGACGCCGCGGGCGCGCTCCAGTACGCGCGGACGCACTTCCAGGCGTCCCGTATAGTCTTGTTCGGCCACTCGCTCGGCACCGCGTTAGCCGCCGAGGTTGCTTTGGCCATGGGGCCAAACGCCCCGGCCGCGCTCGTGCTGCAGTCACCGTTCACGTCGGCGCTGGACATGGCAGCGCGGATGATGGTCCCGCCCATTCCAGGGCTCTGGCGTCAGATCTCCAGGGTGCACTACGACACGCGTGGGGTGGTGGCCAGACTCGAGGTGCCCGTCCACGTCTCCCACGGCGCGCGCGATCTGAACATTCCAGTCCGCATGGGCAGGCAAGTCTTTAACGCGGCCCGCAAGCCGGGTGCGCTGCTGGTCGTGGATGGTGCTGGCCACAACGACGTGGCGGATGTTGGTGGCGAACGCTATTGGCGCTGGTTGCTTCAAGCTGTCGCCGCCGTCCCTTCGAAGGGCGGTGGTCAGCCGCTCACGGCTTCGCCGCGCTGAACTCGAAAAAGAAAGCCACGGGCGCTTTCCACGATTCATGAAGGGTGTAGCGCCAGAACGCCGCCCGGTTGTCTGAGATGGGACTGGTGCGCGTCGGCGACGTGCGTGGGTGGAGCCCGAAGCGCCGAGCCAGGATGGCGAGCCGAAACATGTGGAATGGATCGCTCACCAGGATGACCTCGCGTCGATCCACGGTCATCATGCTGACGACGTTGCGCAACGACTCGACGGTGGATCGGCTCTCCGTTTCCACGAGAATGGCGTCCGCTGGCACGCCCTTCGAAATGGCGTAGCGGCGCTCGACGGCAGCTTCGGTGGTGGTGTCCCCCACGCCGCGGCCGCCGGTCATCACGAGGATCGGTGCCAGTCCCTGTCGCCATAGCTGTACGGCGTGATCCACACGGGCGCGCAGCACAGGAGAGGGCTTCCCGTCGTATTGCGCCGCGCCAAGCACCACGATGGCGTGCGCCGGCCGCTTGGTGTCCAAGCGCTCGAAAATGACGACGAGCGCGAACGACACGATCCAGATGAGCAGTCCCGTGAGCACCGCGACCCGCACGAGTCGGAAGCCGAGCGATCTTCGCTTGCCTCTGTAGCCGCGTCGCTGCAAGCGGGCAGACGAGATCCGGCCTCCGTCGATGGGGGTCGATCTGCGCGCTAACATCACCTTCTCCCGCAGATCGCTCATTCGGCGAGACCGAGCAAAGCCAGCCACATCACGTCGAACGCCGGGCGCGGATCCCGTTCGGGGTGCAACGCGCAAACGGTGGCGAGACCATCTGCGAAGGCTAACACGGTGTCGGCGATGAGATCCGTCGCAACCCGGGGCGTGAGCCCGAGCCGGAAGAACACGAGCGCCGTATGCTCACCCGCCAGCTCGCGACGCTGAACCGCGATTCGGCGCGACGCGGACCGAACGCGTTCGCTGTCGTACTCTGCCAGCGAGATCAGGATCCTCAGGTCGCCGCCGCGCAGTTCGTGCTCCAGCCACGACCAGTACGCGTCCAGCGCGTGCGCCTCGGTTTCACGACTCATTGCATCACGCGCTCGCGCCAGCGTGGCGAAGCCCACGTCCTCCACGAGGGCGAACAACAACGAGTCCTTGTCGCGAAAATGGTAGTGCACCAGGGCTTTGCTCACGCCCGCCTGCAGTGCCACGCCTCCCATGCTCACCTCCGCAGCGCCGCCACGCGCCACGATGGCCCGCGCCGCGTCCAGGATTCGTCTGCTGGCCGGGAGCCGTTCGTCGGATTTGGCCGCGTCCGTCACAGCGAAGCCCTGTCGCCCGCGGCCGGCACGTGCACATCGTAGCCCCCCTGTCGCATCTGGCTTGCCAGCGCGTCCTGGCTGGGTGGCTCGCCGTGAACCAGGTGCACCGGCGGCGACCGGTCACTCGTCGCTCGAACCGCGTCGATCCACTTATTGAGTTCGCCGCGGTCCGCGTGCGCGCTATAGCCGTTCAGGACTTCGACACGCGCGCGCAATGGCACGTCTTCGCCTAGAACGCGCAACGCGGGACGGCGCTCCACGATTCGACGACCAAGTGTATGCTCGGCCTGGAAGCCGACGATCAGAATCGTGTTGCGAGGATCGGACGCACTGCTGCGCAAGTGGTGGAGAATGCGACCGGCCTCCGCCATGCCCGACGGCGCGATCACGACCATGGGGCCGCGCTGCAGGTTGAGCGCTTTGGAGTCCGACACATCACGTGTGTAGTGTACGAGCTCGAAGCGGAAAATGTCCTGAACTGTCTGGACCAATCGTTCGGTGCGGTCGAACACTTCCGGGTGCATCGCGAACACCGTGGTGGCATCCACCGCCAGCGGGCTGTCGATATAGATGGGAATCGCGGGGATTCTTTTTTCGCGCGCCAACACATGCAGATCGTACACGACCTCCTGCACCCGGCCCACCGCAAATGCCGGAATCAACACCCGGCCGCCTTTGGCCGCCGTCTCCCTCACGATGGTGGCCAACCGCTCACGCATGTCGGAGAAGGGGGGGTGGTCGCGGTCACCGTAGGTGGATTCCATGATCACGAAATCCGCGCCCTCGGGCGGCTGCGGATCGCGAATGATTGGAAGGCCCCACCTGCCAATGTCACCTGAGAAAACCAGGCGTCGCGTCGTGTTCGCTTCGGTGCACTCGAGGATTACCGACGCCGATCCGAGAATGTGTCCCGCATCGATAAACGACGCGCGAATGCCAGGCGCCACTGGGAACGTGCGGCCGTATGGCTGGCCCACCATCTGTTGCATGAGCGGCCCGATGTCCGCCTGCGTGTACAGCGGCTCCGCCACTTCCCGGTGTTTGCGACGCAGAAACTCGGCGTCCTTCTCCTGAATGTGCGCCGAGTCGGCGAGCATGATCGCGCAGAGATCGCGCGTCGCCGCAGTGGCCCAGATAGTTCCCGTGAATCCCCGGCTGGTCAGGAACGGGAGACGGCCGGCGTGGTCGATGTGAGCATGGGAAAGGACAATTCCACTCAGCTGTTCCGGCGGGAATGGCAGCCGCGCGTT
This sequence comes from Gemmatimonadota bacterium, assembly GCA_031395945.1. Classification (GTDB taxonomy): domain Bacteria; phylum Gemmatimonadota; class Gemmatimonadetes; order Gemmatimonadales; family Gemmatimonadaceae; genus DASPMP01. Next base: position 3,352 of record JANNJV010000481.1, read on the forward strand.
CTTCTCACGCGACTCGGCGCGTCGACCCTGAAACATCCCGCAGTCCAGCGCGATCGTGTGCTCCCCCACCGTGACCAGATGGCAAGAGCCGGTGACCTCGCGAGCGGCGCCCGAGAACGTGACGTGCACGCGGAGAACCTAGTACCTTCTCGCGCATGGACACCAGTTCACAGTTTCCGACCCTGCGCGTGGTCACGCATCCGCTGGTGCAGCATAAGCTGACCATCCTGCGCGACCGTGCGACGCCGACCAAGATTTTCAAGGAGCTGGTAGAGGAAATCGCGATGCTCATGGCGTACGAGGCCACCAGCGACATCGAACTGCAGGACGTGAGCGTCGATACGCCGTTGGAGCAGACGGTGGGGCATCAGTTGAGCGGAAAGAAGTTGACCCTGGTGCCCATTCTGCGCGCGGGCCTGGGCATGGTCGATGGCATCTACCGGCTGGTTCCCAACGCGCGCATCGGACACATCGGTCTGTACCGCAATCACGACACGCTCGAGCCGGTGGATTACTACTTCAAGGTTCCCGGCGACGCGCCCGAGCGGGATTTCTTTGTCCTCGACCCTATGCTGGCCACCGGTGGCAGTGCTTCCGCCGCGGTGTCATCGCTCAAGCGGGCTGGCGCCACGCGCATCCGGTTTCTCTGTCTCGTGGCTGCACCCGCTGGCGTGAAGCGTTTGGCGAAGGCACATCCGGATGTCCAGGTCTTTTGTGCGTCGCTGGATCGGGAACTGAATGCGCAGGGGTATATCCTGCCTGGCCTGGGCGACGCTGGCGATCGGTTGTTTGGTACCAGGTGAGCGACGTTCGAAGGCTTTCGTAGCCGTGCGGTCTTACCCGAACCACTCGCGCGGACAATCCCGCTGCTGGCACGCCGCGTCCAGCACCCACTGTTGCGTCGCCGCGTCCGCCATCTCGTTGGACACCCTGTTGAACCAACTATTGGCCTGGCGCTGGTCGCCCACCCGACGCCACAACTCACCGACGAGATAGGTCAGCACGGCGCGCTCTTCTCGCGGCACGCCGTCGAAGCTCGAGAGCGCTTCCTCGAACTTCCAGGCAGCCTTCCGCCGGAAGAACCGCTCCGCCTCGACGTCGCCTTCGTCTACGCAGCACCACGCCGCGCGCAACAGGAGGTCGGCAACGTGCCGGGACTCCATACACTGCCAATCCGCAACCTTGGCGGCGGCCTCGTACTTCTCTGAGCCAACCACGCTGCCGGTGGAAACCCCAGGCGCGAGCTCATTCCACACGTGCTCCTTCAACACCGGCGAAACATCTGACTCTTCGGTGAAATCCCGCTCGGATCCCGAGAACCCGCAACGATTGCACATGTGGATCAAGTACGGCAGCGGCTGCGTACCGGCCGCGCGCTCGTGAAAGTCCGTGCGCTTTCCGCCGAACGAGTTTGTCGAGACGACGGCCTGCGACCGAAACGCAGTACCGCATATCGGACAACGAAGCTCGATTTGCTGAAGCGTGGTCATCTCCCGATCCCCCAAATCCTCATGCGTGCATGGTTTCGGAAGGCCAAAACCGTGCCAGCGAATGAGACCAGGCGCGCTCTTGTTGGAACGGTGCGAGCAAC
>JANNJV010000484.1:0-6721 GCA_031395945.1 Gemmatimonadota bacterium
GAGCGGGAACGGCGTACTTCCGGAACTGGATCTCGGCTACCGGCATCAGGCCCGCGATCGCCATGCCCACCGCGCGCCCGACAATGCCTTCCTCCGACAGACTGGTGTCGAAGACACGCGCTTCGCCGAAGTCCCGCTGCAGTCCTTCCGTGACCAGGTGGACGCCGCCTTTGCGGCCGACGTCTTCGCCGAAGACCAGCACCTTCGGGTTTACCTCAAGTTCGCGTCGCAGCGTTTTACGGATGGCTTCCGCTAACCGCAACGGTTCACCGCTTTCCTTCGCCACGCTGGTTCCCCCCAGCGCATCCACTTCCTTGTCGCTGAGGCCTCCGATTGTCTTGGGATCTCCTTTCGCCGCCTGTTCCGCATAGATGAATCGTTTGACGCGTGCAGGGTCGGGCGCGGGACGGGCTCGCGCTGCGGTCAGGCCGGCGTCGACATCACGTTTGACATCGGCCTCGAGATTGCTCCAATCGACCGCCGACATCAGCCCGGGAACACAGTGACCGCGAAGTCGCGGCAGCGGATCGCGCTTCGCGTCGTCCGCGATCTCCTGCGCGGTGCGATAGCCCTTCTGGTTGTCCGGACCGGAGTGACTCGAGAGCCGCGGCACGGTGAGATGGACCAGTGCGGGTCCGAGACCGTCGCGTACGTGATCCACGCATTCGCTGAACAGCAGGGCACTCGCGTCCGGATCCGTGCCGTCGCCGTCTCTGACCAACAGGTTCCGGAACGACGCCAGGTTGTCTGCAATGTTCCCGCCCGGCGTCTGCATGTCACCACGCACCGAGATGCCGAACCCGTTGTCCTCGATGTAGAAGAGCATCGGCAGCTTGAGCGTCGTGGCCATCGTGAGCGCCGACCAGAAACCATTGGTGGCCACAGACGCCTCGCCGCCCAGGACTACGGCAATCGCTCGCGCGTAAGACTTGTCCCCCAGTTGATCGCGGTGATAGAGGATCGACTGTGCCCAGCCGGCCGCCGGTGTGTACTGCGAGCCCACGTCCCCCGACATCGGCAGCACGATGGGGCCATTTCGGTTGGGGAAATTGCACACGACCCCGATGTCGCGACCGTCGCTGAATCCACCCGCACGGCCCAGCGGACTCCCCAAGGCATCGTCGATGCGAAGCCCGATGGAGAGCAACAGTGGTCGCGAGCGATAATATGCGCTGACCCCATCTCGCTTGTTCGTCAGAAATGAACCGAGAATCGTTTGCGGGACGTCGTGTCCGCGAGCGGAAAACTGGTACAGGACCAGGTGCTCCTTGGGCACCTTCGTCCTGTTCCGGTTTGTCTCTTCCTCGAGGTCGTCCAGCGCGCGGGACACGAGGCTGTGGTAGGCGACCTTTCGCCAATCCACAATGGGACCGGCGGGCTCGCGTTTCGCGCCTGTTCGTGGCACAGATGGGGTGCGGGAGGCCATTGCGGAGCGAAGTATCTGCCGCGCTCACCTAAGGCGCAACGGTCACATAGCTTAGATGCACTATGGAATACGACTTCCTGCGCTATTCAGTGGATCAAGCGGTGGCGACGATCACTCTTTGCCGCCCGGACGTGCTCAACAGCTTCAACCGCCGTATGGCACAGGAGCTTCAGCGCGGCCTGGCGAACGCCGCGCGCGACGAGGCCGTTCGCGCCGTGCTGCTCACCGGCGCTGGCCGCGGATTCTGCGCCGGTCAGGATCTGGGTGAGGCAACCACTGGAGACCTAAACTCGATCGACCTGGGCGACATCGTCAAAGCCTGCTACGCACCCATCGTGACTGCGATCCGCGAAATGGAGAAACCGGTCGTCTGTGCCGTGAACGGGGTGGCTGCTGGAGCGGGGTCGAATCTGGCGTTCGCCTGTGACATCGTAGTCGCTGCAGAAGACGCATCGTTCATCCAAAGCTTCAGCAAGATCGGGCTCGTGCCAGACACGGGGGGCACGTTCTTCCTGCCGAGACTCATCGGGCCAGCGCGGGCGACCGCCTTGATGTTCCTGGGCGAGAAGATCACCGCGACCAAGGCGCGCGATTGGGGGATGATCTACGACGTCGTGCCGTCCACGGTTCTCCTGGATACGGCTACGGCGCTGGCCAGGCAGCTGGCAACCATGCCGACCCGGGCGCTTGGTTTGGCCAAGCGGGCCTTGAATGCCTCGTGGTCCAACGACCTGCAATCGCAGCTGGCGCTCGAGGAAGAGATGCAGCGTCAGGCAGGGCGCACGCGCGACTACGCCGAAGGCGTCCGCGCTTTCCTGGAGAAGCGGAAGCCAACGTACGCGGGCCATTGATGGCTCTGCTCGAGACGACGCAGGTAGGCGTGCTTGGCGCCGGTGCGATGGGGACTGGCATCGCACAGGTGGCGGCGACCGCTGGACATCGTGTGGTGATCGTGGATTCCTACGCACCTTCGCTGGACAAAGCGCGTTTGGGAATTCAGAAGGCGCTGGCCCGCGAGGTGGAAAAAAACCGGATGACCAGGGACGCTGCCACGGGGGTGGAGCAGCGCATCGGGTACGCACCCAGCAACGGCGATGACCTCTCGGCATTCAAAGACTGCGGCCTGGTCATCGAGGCAATCGTCGAGGAGTTGGAGGCCAAGCAACGCGCCTTCAGATCCATGGAGGCCGCGGTCTCCGACACCTGTGTGTTGGCGACGAATACGTCCTCGCTTTCAGTGGGCGCCCTGGCCGCGACCTGCAAGCATCCGGGCCGGGTGATCGGGCTGCATTTTTTCAATCCGGCGCCGGTGTTGCCGCTGGTGGAGGTGGTCGGCGCCATCACCAGCGATCCAGATGTCGCGGAGCGTGCCAGCAAGCTGGTGTCGCAGTGGGGAAAGGTGACGGTGCGCGCCGCCGACACACCCGGATTTATCGTGAACCGCGTAGCGCGGCCGTTCTATGGGGAGTCGCTGCGTATCTATGAAGAAGGCATTGCAGACATGGCGACCATCGACTGGGCGATGAAGGAGCTGGGCGGATTCAAGATGGGACCGTTCGAGCTCATGGACCTGATCGGCAATGATGTGAACTACGCGGTCACCCGCAGTGTATTCGAAGCGTTCTACTACGATCCGCGGTATCGGCCGTCGCTCACGCAGCGGCGTATGGTGGAAGCTGGGCGGCTGGGGCGCAAAACCGGGATGGGATACTACGATTACCGGGATGGAGCCACGAAACCACAGCCGACGGTTGATCGCGCCCTGGGAGCGCAGGTGGTGGACCGCGTGCTCGCCATGCTCATCAACGAAGCGGCCGACGCCGTTCAGCTCCGCGTGGCGTCGGCAAAGGACATCGATCTCGCGATGACGAAGGGCGTGAACTATCCGAAAGGGTTGCTCGCCTGGGCCGATGAGATCGGCGTCGATACGGTGTATCGGCGCCTGGTGGCCTTGCAGCAGGAGTACGGCGAGGACCGGTATCGTCCCAGTCCGTTGCTCAAGCGCATGGCGTCCACGGGCGCGCGGTTTTTCACGTGAGCGCCGAGCAAGCGCTGGCCGAGCGCGTGGTGGCGGGTATGATCGGCCGGGACGCGTTCAGCGCGTGGATGGGAATCGAGGTCATGGAGATCGCGCCGCGGCGATCCACGGTCCGGATGCAGGTGCGGCCGGAAATGGTGAATGGCTTCGGAGCAGCGCACGGCGGGATCGCGTATTCCCTGGCGGACAGCGCCCTCGCCTTCGCGGCCAACACGCACGGCAGAGTGACCGTCGCGATCGAGAACTCGATCTCGTATCCGAGGGCGGTGGCGGTCGGCGACGTGCTCACCGCGGTGGCCGACGAAGAGAGCGCCTCGAACAAGCTCGGGTTCTACCGTGTGGTCGTGCGCAATCAGAAGGACGAGGTAGTGTCCACATTCCGTGGCACCGTGTACAAGACGGAGAAGGAGCATTCATGAGCGGCTCCGCCGGGCAGCTTTCACAAAATGAACATGAGTGACGCGTTCATAGTGGCCGGCGTGCGCACGCCGGTTGGGAATCTCGGAGGAGGTCTCAGCGAGGTGCGCCCGGACGATCTCGCGGCACACGCGATCGCCGAATTGATGCGACGTCATCCGCACGTGGATCCCGCGGCCATCGCCGACGTGATTCTCGGATGCGCAAATCAGGCTGGGGAGGACAATCGCAACGTGGCTCGTATGGCGCTGCTGCTCGCCGGTCTACCGCATTCCGTCCCGGGCGAGACGGTGAACCGGCTGTGCGCGTCGGGCATGAGCGCGGTGGTCTCGGCGGCGCGCGCCGCGAAGCTCGGGCACGGCGACGTATTCTTGGCTGGCGGAGTGGAAAGCATGACGCGTGCGCCCTATGCGCTGTCGAAAGCCAGCAAACCGTGGGCGCGCGATCTGGAGATGTTTGATACCAGTCTCGGCTGGCGATTCGTGAATCCGAAAATGCACGAGAAGTACGGCACCGATTCCATGGGGCAGACGGCGGAGAACGTCGCGACCCAGTACGGTGTGTCCCGAGAAGATCAGGACAACTTTGCGCTGCGCTCACAACAGAAGGCGGCGGCGGCGCAGGCCAGTGGCCGGTTTGACGACGAAATAACACCGGTGGATATCCCGCAGAAGAAGGGCGAACCCAGGCGATTCGAGCGCGACGAGTTCCTGCGGCCAGACACATCGCTGGCGGTGCTGTCGAAGTTGAGGCCGGCGTTTCGTACGGATGGCAAAGGCAGTGTGACGGCCGGCAATGCATCGGGATTGAATGACGGCGCGGCCGCCTTGCTGGTGGCGTCAGAGGCTGGCGCCAAGCGATTTGGCATGAAGCCGCTCGCGCGCTTTGTCTCGGCGGCCGTTGCCGGCGTCGAGCCCCGGCTCATGGGCATGGGCCCGGTGCCGGCCTCGAAACTGGCCCTCGAGCGCGCGGGCCTGACGTTGGCCGACATGGATGTCATCGAGCTGAACGAAGCGTTTGCCGCGCAGGTGCTGGCCTGTCTGCGGGAGCTGGGCGTCGGAGATGACGACCCGCGCGTGAATCCCAACGGTGGCGCGATCGCGCTGGGGCATCCGCTTGGAATGTCGGGTGCCCGATTGGTTCTGACGGCGGCACACGAGCTTCGCCGGACCGACAAGCATTACGCGCTGTGCACCATGTGCATCGGCGTGGGCCAAGGGATGGCGGTCGTCATCGAGAAGAGGTAAACACTTCCATAACGGACAATGAGCGCGACGCTTAAAACAGGTTCCCACCCGCGCCTGTTGGCGCGGCCCCGTCTCGAGAACTATGCGATGGGCGAGTGGATCGTGGGCACAGGACGGGGCGCCGATCTCTTTCATGCGGTGACCGGCGAGAAGATTGGCGAGGCGTCCAGCGAGGGCCTCGATTTCAAAGCGATGGTGGAGTATGGCCGGAGCGTGGGCGGACCTGCGCTACGGCGCATGACGTTTCACGAGCGCGCGCGAATGCTCAAGGCGATGGCCACCTATTTGAATGGCCGCAGGGAAGAGTTCTACGCCATTTCCGCGGCGACGGGAGCCACGAAGTGGGACAACTCGATCGACATCGACGGAGGAATCGGCACGCTGTTCGTATACGCGTCGAAGGGGCGCCGCGAGTTCCCGGACGAGACGTTTTATGTGGACGGTCCTATGGAGCCCATCTCGAAGGGTGGCACATTCGTGGCTCGACACCTGTGTGTTCCCATCGAAGGCGTGGCCGTGCACATCAATGCGTTCAACTTTCCGGTCTGGGGCATGCTGGAGAAGCTGGCGCCCACGCTGCTCGCGGGCGTGGCGGCCATCGTGAAGCCGGCAACGGTGACGTCCTATCTCACCGAAGCGGTATTCCGCGCGATGTTGGACGCCAGGATCTTTCCCCCGGGGGCCATCCAGCTGATCTGCGGCAGCGCGGGTGACCTCATCGACCACCTCGACTGTCAATGCGCAGTCTCGTTCACCGGGTCCGCTGACACCGGCAGACACCTCAAGTCGAAGAAGGCCATTATCGAGAACAGCGTACGCTTCAACCAGGAAGCAGATTCGCTCAACTTCTCGATGCTGGGTCCGGACGCGGCACCGGGCAGCGACGAGTTCGACCTGTTCGTCAAGGAGGTCGCGAAGGAAATGACCTCCAAGGCGGGACAGAAGTGCACGGCCGTCCGCCGGACCATCGTGCCGGACGCCATGATGGGCGACGTGATCAGCGCACTGAAGGCGCGCCTGGCCGGCGTGAAGGTCGGCGATCCCGCCGTCGAGGGAGTAAAGATGGGGCCTCTCGCCGGGAGGCCCCAGGTCAAGGAAGTCGGATCGTCACTTGCTGCGTTACGGGGCGGTGCCGAGGTGGTGTTCGGCGGCAATGGGGTGGAGCCGGTCGGGGCGGACGCCACGCAGGGCGCGTTCTTTCCCATCACGTTGCTCGCCTGCGACCGGCCGCATGACCGCGCGCAGCCGCACGAGGTGGAAGCCTTCGGGCCCGTGAATACGGTGATGCCGTATTCCACGGTGTCCGACGCGATCGACCTCGCGCGCCTCGGGCGCGGCAGTCTCTGCGGTTCGCTCTTCACCAATGACGACGGCGTCGCCCGGGATATCGTGCTTGGTGTGGCGCCGTATCACGGCCGGCTCTACGTGCTGAATCGGTCGGGAGCCAAGGAATCGACCGGACACGGGTCGCCGCTCCCTCACCTCGTCCACGGTGGACCGGGCCGTGCAGGCGGTGGCGAGGAAATGGGAGGGATTCGCGGGGTCCTGCACTACATGCAGCGCACCGCGGTGCAGGGATCGCCCACGACGCTG
>JANNJV010000511.1:0-3402 GCA_031395945.1 Gemmatimonadota bacterium
GGTCATGCACCTTGATCGGGTCCGAACCGGCGCGGTCGATCTTGTTGATCACGACGATAGGCGTTCGGCCGAGCGCCAGTGCTTTGCGCAGGACGAAGCGGGTCTGGGGCATCGGGCCGTCGAATGCGTCCACCACGAGCAGCACTCCGTCAACCATGCGCAGGATGCGCTCGACCTCGCCACCGAAGTCGGAGTGGCCCGGCGTATCGACGATATTGATCTTGGTTCCCTTCCAGCGAACGGAAGTGTTCTTCGCCAGAATTGTGATGCCGCGTTCACGTTCGAGAGGGTTGGAATCCATCACGCGGTCCTGGACAACCTGATTCTCGCGGAATGCCCCGGCTTGCCTGAGCATCTTGTCGACCAGCGTGGTCTTGCCGTGGTCGACGTGCGCGATAATCGCAATGTTCCTGATTTCCATAGCCTGAGAAATCTAATCGCGTGCCGCGTCGATGCTTACGCCGCCGATTGCGTCGTTGTGAGACCGAACGGCACACTCCCCTGGCGACGCTTGTGGCCGGATTCAAATGTGTATCGACCTAATGCTCGCGTCCGGTTTTTTCCTCTTGCATGGAACGCAAAGGGCACGCACAATGCGACGAGTGGCAAAGACCCTTTAGCAGGAGTGCGGCCCATGGATCATTCTCACGACCCCGCGCTTGAGGAATACCCCCACGGTCGCGGCTACGGCCACGACTACATGCGCGGCGGCGAAGTGCTCGGCGGGTATGGTTATGCTGAGCGCAAGGAATACGAGAAACGCCGCGGAGAGCTCGAGAGCGCGGATACCAGCGCCGAGCAGACGGATAAGCAGGACGCGCGAGAATAGCGCACGGCGCGACAAATGAGTCGCGCTGCTGCGCCTAACTCCGAACCAACAAAGCAAGCGGCGCGGGAATCCCCCGCGCCGCTGTCGTTTTCAGGAGCTGCGACTACCGTTTTGCCGCGGCGAACGGCTTCGCAGCGCCTGGTTTCGCCGCCGTTGGCGGGCCGCCGGCCGCTGGCGCGTCGCTGGGCTTTGCCTGATCGCTCTCGGCAAAACTGACGTCCAGGTTGCGAGCCTTGAGCATGGCGACGAACCCGGGCTTTTCCACCGCCTTCATGTAGGCCTCTTTGGGTTCCACTTCGCCCGAATCCACGAAGGCGATGAGCGCGTCATTCAGTGTCACCATCCCGAGGCGTCTGGACGTCTGCATCACCGACGGAATCTGGAAGGTCTTGGCCTCACGAATGAGGTTGGTCACGGCTGGAATCGAGAGCAGAATTTCCCTGGCGGCGACGCGGCCGCCGCCGATTTTCTTGCACAGCGTCTGCGAGATCACGCCTTTCAGCGACTCGGCAAGCATCACGCGGATCTGCTCCTGCCTGTCCGCCGGAAATTGGTCAATGATTCGGTCCACGGTACCCGACGCGGTCGTCGTGTGCAGCGTCCCGAACACCAGGTGGCCCGTCTCGGCGGTCTCGATCGCGATGGACACGGTCTCGAGGTCGCGCATTTCGCCCACGAGGACAATGTCGGGGTCCTCGCGCAGGGCGGCGCGCAGAGCCGATTTGAACGACTTCGTGTGCACGTGCACCTGACGCTGGGTAATGATGCAGCTCTTGTTCTTGTGCACGAATTCGATGGGGTCTTCGATGGTGATGACGTGGTCGCTACGGGCGCGATTCACCAGGTCGATGAGGGCGCATAATGTCGTGGACTTGCCCGACCCGGTGGGTCCGGTCACGAGGACGAGTCCCTTGGTGAGGAAGCAGAGCCGCTGGACTTCCTCGCTCACCTTCATTTGCTCGACGGTCACGACGGTGGCGGGGATCTGCCGAAAGACGGCGACGGGCCCATTGCGGTCTCGCGCGGCGTTCGCGCGAAAGCGCGCCACGCCGGGAAGCTCGTACGCATAGTCCGTGTCGTTCAACTCCGCGAACTCGCGTCGGTTTCGCTCCGGCATGATCGAGCGCATCATGGAAAACAGCTGCTCATCGGTGATCGCTGCGCCTTCCTGCCGAGCCATTTCACCGTGGTGGCGGAGAATCGGCGGCTCGGTGACGCGGAGATGCAGATCGGACGCGCCTTTCTCCACCATCAGGCGTAGCAAGCTGTCCAGGAAGGCCTTTGCTTGTTCGCTTCCTTCGAACGGAAGGACGAGGTCGAGCTCCGATTTGTGCGATCCTCCGGACGATGGCAACGGAGGAGCCGCCGACAGCGGCACCGCGAGGCTCGGCCGCTTGAGCCCGGCTGCGGGTGCGGGCGTTGGCGCGGGTGCTGCCGGCGCGGCCTTCTGGGCCTCAAAGCCGTGCGCCGGCGTCTCCGGTGGCAGGTCACTGACCTTGAACTGCCCTGTCAGCCGCTTGAACTCGGCCTTGTCGTCGATCTTGGCGACGACGTGCCATTTGGCGCCGTTCAGCATGGCGCGAATCACGAATGCCCCGTCGCTGGTCACGTAGGCAAGCGTCGCTGGCTTGTTCGCGTCGAGATTCTTTTGTGCGTCGCCCGTGGCCACTTCCTTCAGCAGCGCCAGGATCTGCGCGCCCGAAACCGGAGTCTTGGTCAGCGACCGCAGCTGCCCGCTGACTTCGACCTTCACCAGCTCACCGTCCTCGAGGACGAGCGAGTCCGCCTTGTTGCTGACCATCGCCGCGAGCAAGCGATCGAATTGCGCCATTTAGGCTACCTCGCGCACATGCGCGATTGTTTGTGTGTTGACCAGTATAACCTGCTGCGCATCCACCACCGGCAGGAACCGATCACGATATGCGTTAAGAAAATCGAACAGCCTCGCGCGGTCCGCGCGCGACTCGATAAAAACAGATCCGACACACACGCTGCCATCCGTCAGGGTCACCTCCACGGGGACCCCGAGCCCGACGACGCTGAACTCGTCTGAGGGTGTATATGAAGTTTCGGCACGTGCGACCCCTGCCTTTGCAATGAATATTGGCTCGCCGTCCCTCAGGAGCGCGAAGAAGGGCTCGGCGTCATTGAGCAGGTCGGCGGGCTCCTCCGGCCGGGAGCGATGCCGCGAAACCGGCTTGAGGAACACCTCGCCGTCCAGGCGGCTGCCATTAATGAGCACGAGGCTCAACTGCTGCCGGAGTTTTTCGATGCGATAGTCGCTCATGCCGCCATTGTGGTGGACCCGAAAAATACCTTCAAGGATGGAGATGTTGTTCACGCTCGAACATCTCCGTCCGTTCGACCTGAACGGTGATGTGGTGGATGCCCAACTGGCTCATCAGATCACAGGCACGCTCCAAGACGACCTGCTGCCGGTCCGCGTCTCGCACGATGGCATGCGCGCTGAGCGCCACGATCCCGGATGTCACCGTCCAGACGTGCAGGTCGTGCACTGACTCCACGCCATGGATGCCTTCCAGGGCGGACCGGATCTCGTTGAGGTTGATGTG
>JANNJV010000519.1:0-15546 GCA_031395945.1 Gemmatimonadota bacterium
TACGGTCCGAAATACCGCGAGCCGTCGTTGATCAGTCGGCGCGTGACGTAGACGCGCGGGAATGGCTCGTGGACGGTGACCTTGATGAGCGGATAACTCTTGTCGTCGCGCAGCGAAATGTTGAACCTGGGCTTGTGCTCCTTGATCAGATTCGCTTCGAGAATCAACGCGTGCGCTTCGGACGGCACGACAATCGTGTCCACCGCCGCGACCTGCTTCATGAGCGCGTACGTCTTGACGCTGTCGATCCGCTCGAGATTGGCGTAGCTGCGGACGCGAGAGCGCAGCCGTTTGGCCTTACCGACATACAAAACGGTCCCGACGGCGTCTTTCCAGAGATAGACGCCGGGCGATTCCGGCAGGTGCGGGATCTTGTCGAGAACGGAATCGGGCAGCGACGACATCTGGCTCGTTACAGGGACGCACGCGGGCCCAACGTGTGGCGCCGGCGCACTCGTAATTTATACCCTGCGTCGCTCTCTCCGTCTCCTCATTTCGCTCCGCCTAGCGCTCGCAGGCGGCGCAACATGCCTTTCGATTCAGGAATCCCGAACAGGGTCGTCAACAGGAGGTAGAGCACTCCGAATAGACCCAGGACCACCGCGGCCACCACAAAGCGGCCGGCTCCCAGGAGCGCAAGCTTCGCGGCGAACCCCGCCGCTCCCGACATGATCGCAGCCGCCCACAACGTGACGACGAAGCGAGCCGTCAGGCCCGTGTGCCCGATCCGCCCATTGAGACGGCCGCGCAGCAATGCGAACTCCACCCAACCCACGATCCCCGACGACAGCATCAGCATCGCCGCGCCCCACTGCGGCGCGATGCCCAGCATCGGCGGCAACTGCGCGGCGGCGAAATAGCCGAGCACAGATGCCAGCGTGACGCGGAACAACGCGAATCGCAGTGGCGTCCGCGTGTCGTGCAAGGCATAAAACGCCGACGAGTACATCCGGCCAAGGGTCGTCGCGAGCAACCCCACCGACGCCCCCGCGAGAATGGCCCACGTGAACCGCGTGTCTTGCGCTGTGAACCGCCCGCTCTGATAGAGCGCGGCCGTAATCACGTCACCAAGTATCACGAACGCGGCGGCCGACGGTACCACGAAGAACGCGATGCGACGCAGCCCGGACTGCAGCCGCGCGCGGATGTGCGCCGCGGCCTGCTCCGCCGTTCCGGTAGAGCTCGACATCTCGGGCAGCTCCGACGCAGACACCGCCATACCAAAGAGACTCACTGGCAGGCCCGAGATGGTTTGCGCATAGAACAGGAGTGAGACCGCGCCGACGCCCAAAAAACTGGCGATGAACTGATCGATGAAGGCGTTGATCTGCACCACGCCCCGGCCGAAAAACGCCGGGATGAAGTTCCGGATCACCCGACGCACGGACTCGTTGTTGCGCGCGATGCTGATGCGCACCTGTGGAGCTACCCGCAGCACCACCGGCAGCTGCACCAGAAACTGTAGCGCCGCACCCACGACCGAGGCCCACGCCAGCTTGGTCGCCAACGCCGCGGGATTCTGATGCCGGTACACGACCATCGCGACGATCATCGCCGCGTTCCAGACAACCGGCGCCGCGTAGGAGAGAAAGAACCGCCGGTGGCTGTTCAGGATGCCCAGGCACCAGGCGGAAAACACGAACAGCGCGGCGCCCGGGAATAGAATGCGGGTCAGCTGCACCGTGAGCTCGCGTCGCTCGCCTTCAAATCCGGCTGCGATGACGTAGACAATCGCGGGTGCGAAGAGCACGCCCAGCAGCACGAGGAGCGCGGTCACCAATGCCAGGAAGGCGCCGACGGCTCCGGCGACACGATCGGCTTCCTTGCGATCGCCGTGCGCCAGAAGGTTGGCATAGACCGGAATGAAGGAGGCGGACAACGCGCCCTCGCCGAACAGATTGTTCAGCATGTTCGGGATCCGGAACGCCGCGTTGAATGCGTCTGCCGCGACGCTACCCGTCGCGCCCAGATACCGCGCCTTGAGCGATTCTCGGACGAGCCCAAGAATCCGTGAGAGGAATATCCCAGCCGCCACGAGCACTGCGTGCATCAGCGTGCGACGGCCGGTTTCGGACGCTCCGCGCCCAGAAGGGTGCTCGCGTGCGACGCCGCCGCGCGCCGCATCTCGTCCAGCAGCTCGTCGCCGCCTCGCGCCAGCATCGGCACAAAGTTCAGGACCCGCTCCTGACGCTTCCCCAGCGGAAAAAGTGCGGCGCCCGCGACGGTGAGGTCCTGTCGGACGCGCTCGTTGCGGCGCTTCGCCGCGGCGATCAGACGTCGTTCGCCGCGCGCGAGGCGGTGCGCCAGTGAGCGCTCCAACCCTTCGATGACCGGTGCCGGCAGCAGCTCCGATTCCTGCACTGCGGCGCCGAGCGCTCGGACCGCTGCGTGCGTTTGTTCCTGCAGCCGTTTCCACGAGTCGGCGACGTGCTCCGGTAGTGACGCCGTGGCCAGGCGCCGCTCGAGCGGGTGAATGTCCTTGAGCTCCATGTACTCCACACCCAGCCGTTGAAGCGCGCGCTGGGCAAACGGCTCCACGATGGTGCACGACCAACGCGGCACACCCACGATCGGGTTGCGGCCAACTGCCGTCGCCACCGCGTTGGATTGCGTGAAGTACGCGAGTTCGCCAGGTCCGCCGACATACGCCACCGTTGGAAGGATCTCCCGTTCGACCACCGGCCGCAGCAGCACGTTCGGCAATAGCTCGCGCGACTTGCCCTTGGCGGCAAAGAGACGCGCCTCGTCTAGCGTGAGGCGACGTTTCACGCCCTTCTCGATCGCGAAGACCAGCGACAAACCCCGGTCGTCCTGCACCTGCGGCTCAAATCCCGCGGCCCGGATGGCGGCGGCGGTGCTCGTGAGCGCGGCGGCGATTTCCGGTGCACGCTGTAGCGCCTCGGCAAGCATCGGGCGCGCGGCGGCGCGGTAGGCCGCGTGCGACGAATCCATCACTGCCATGCCCAGGGGCTCGAGCAGATCGCGCAGCATATGGACGTACGCGTCGCCGACCGTTGCCGCCCGCGTGAACGCGGCATTCGTAAGCTCGAAGTACGCCACGTTGGCGGCGGAGCCACACGCGCGTCGCAGCTCCGCGAGCAGTGGCTTCATGTTCCCGAGAGCGGCTTGCGCCATGGGCGTGCCCGCGGGCGGCGCCTGGGGCAGCGTCAGCGCGTGGAGTCCCGCGGCATCCGCCACATGCGCGACGCTCGCCTCCAGGAAATCCGCGTCGTCGGTGGCGGCCCAGAACACCGGCGCCGCGGGAATGCCCAGGCGTTGTTCGATCGCGTCCGCGAACCCGATGGCGGTGAGCGCCTTGGCCAGCGTATACATCGGCCCGCCGAACAGCGTCGCCTGTTGGCCGGTCGTGACCACCACGCCGCCGTCGGCCACCACGCGCTCGAGCCGGGCTGCTGCGGCCCTGGTAGGCGTCATCGCGGGCTGAAGCGCGTCGTACCACCCGGTGCGGCGCGACGTCTGGCGCACGCGTTCCACATGCGCGCGCCACTCCTCGACGTGCAGAGGCCTTGCCGGCTGCAGTGCCGCCGACAGATGTCGCGCTTGCACCGCCAGCGACAACGGGGAGCCGCCGAGCGGCTCGGTGATGACGCGGGCCGACCCGGAGGCGCTCATTTGTGGTACGGCTCTCCCCGCACGATGGTCCCGGCGCGGTACAATTGCTCCGCGAGCACCAGGCGCGCGAGTTCGTGCGGCAAGGTCCAGGGTGCGAGCGCGAGCCGCGTGTGGGCGCGCGCGCGCAGTGGCTCGGCGAGACCGTAGGCGCCACCGATGACGAAGGCGACGTCCTTCGCCAGCTCGCGGGCGTCCTGCAGAAACGAGGCGAACCCGGTGGAGGTCATCGTGACTCCGCGCTCATCGCAAGCCACCAGCGTCGCGCCTTCCACGCGAGCCGCGAGCCGTTCGGCCTCCTTCTCCTGCACCACGGCTACCGGCGCGCCGCGTGCACTCTCCTCGCGCACTTCGCGCACGTCGAGCGGCCAATACTTCGACGCCCGCGCTTCGTACTGCTCGATCGCCGCCGCGAGCGCCGCATTGCGCGGCCGGCCAACGGCGGCGACGATGAGCTTCATCGGTCGAAGCGACGAACCACCCTATGCGTAAATCCCGCGAAGCCGGTGCACCGTCGCCACCCGGCTGATGGACAACATGTACGCGGCGGTTCGCATGTTCACTTTGTGCTGTTGCGACAGCTTGAGCACGTCGGTGAAGCTGTTGCGCATGATGTCCGTGAGCCGCTGGTTCACCACGTCCTCCGACCAGAAATATCCGCCGCGGTCCTGCACCCATTCGAAGTAGGAGACCGTGACGCCACCCGCATTCGCGAGAATGTCGGGAATGACGAAGACGCCTTTCTCTTCAAGGATGTTGTCGGCGCCGGCGGTGGTGGGACCGTTCGCTCCTTCGCAGATGATCTTGGCACGGATCTTTGCCGCATTCTTGCTGGTGATCACGTTCTCGAGCGCCGCGGGCACGAGCACGTCCACCTCGAGCGCCAGCAGTTCGTCATTCGTGATCGGCGTCGCGCCGGCAAAATTCTCGAGGTGCTTCGTCTTCCGCACGTGCGCGATCGCGGCGGCGACGTCGATGCCCTGGGGATTATGGTAGCCGCCCGTCTTGTCGCTGATTGCGACGATCTTGCAGCCTTCCTTCGACAGCAGATCGGCGGCGACTGAGCCGACATTGCCGAATCCCTGCACCGCGACGGTCGTGCCCTGCATCGGCCTGCCCAGGTGCGCGAGCGCTTCCTTCGTCACGATCATGCACCCGCGTCCCGTCGCTTCGCGTCGGCCCAGCGAGCCACCCATTTCCACCGGCTTCCCGGTCACGACGGCCGTGACGGTGTGTCCCACGCGCATCGAGTACGTGTCCATCACCCAGGCCATCACGCGCTCGTTGGTGTTCACGTCCGGCGCGGGAACGTCGGAGTCCGGCCCCAGCGTGGCGACGATGCCGGTGGTGTAGCGCCTGGTCAACCGCTCGAGCTCACCCACGCTCATCTTGGCGGGGTCACAGATCACGCCGCCCTTCGCGCCGCCAAACGGCAAATTGACCACCGCGCACTTCCAGGTCATCCAGGCGGCCAGCGCCTTCACTTCCTCGAGATTGACCTGCATGTCGAAACGGATGCCACCCTTGGCCGGGCCGCGAGACGTGTTGTACAGCACACGGTAGCCGGTGAACACCTCGACTTCGCCGCTGTCCATCATCACCGGACACGACACGATGATCTGCTTTTCCGGGTGTCGCAGCACCTTGTACAGCCCCGGCTCGAGATCCAGCAATTCGGCGGCCCGATCGAAGCGCATCATCATCGCTTCGAACGGATTGTCTTCATTCAAGAAGCGATCTTTGTCCGGCCGAACGATTCTTTCGGTAGGAAGTCTGAGATCGGTTGCCATGTCGGGAAGGAACTGCTTCCGGCTCAGCCGGCGGTAGTCACGGCGGATGCGCGCGCCTCGAGGACGCGTGCTAAGAGGCGATTCACGTCCTCCACCCCTTGGTCCACCACGAGTTGTTGGGAAACATACCACAGCCGGCTTGGGCCGGGCCACCGGTCCGCCAGCTTGACGGCGTCCTTGAGCGTGCACACGGCCAGGCCATCCAGGGGGACACGCAGCGCAGCATCCTTGATCTCGGCGTCCGAGAACGCGTGGTGGTCGCGATACGACTCCATCAGCACCCGCGCGCCCAGCGCCTCGAGCTGCAGCTTGAAGAGCTCGGGCTCGCCGATCGCCGCAATCGCGACGACAGCGGCGCCCTTCAGGCGCTCCAAAGGGAGCGTCATCCCGTCCCTGGCGCTCATCAGCTGCGCCGGCGCCAGATGCACCATGACGATGGGAATGCCCGGCACCTCGGCTCGCACCGTCTCCCTGGCGCGCTCTGCCTCCGCGAGACTCGCGGACTTTCGCGTGACGACCAACAGGTCCGCGCGCTTCGCGGCGCTGAGATGCTCGCGCCACGGACCGGCCGGCAACATGCGCCGCGGACGCAACAGCTGCTCCGCGCTGATCAGCACCACGTCGGCGTTGCGCGCGATGCGACGATGCTGAAACGCGTCGTCCAGCACCACGATGTCGGCGCCATGCGCCTTGGCCTCCCGAATTGCCGCGGCGCGATCTGCATTGACCACGACCGGCACATCGGGATTGAGCCGCTTGTGCACCTCCACTTCGTCGCGTCCGTATCCACGCAGTGCCACGGCGGGCCGCGCGCTCGCACTCAGCGCCGCGACCAGGTATGCCGAAAACGGGGTCTTGCCCGTGCCACCAACGGTGAGATTGCCGACGCTTACCGTGGGCAGCACGGCCGCCTGCGCGCCCAGCACCCCCGCGTCGTACAGCTTGGTGCGCGCGGTCATCGCGACGTCGTACGCCTTGGACAACGGCCACAGTGCCGCGCGGACCACGATATTCCCCGCGCTTCTGCCGTACCAAACGTTCTCGACGCTGGCGATGCTTCTACTCAGCCGCCGCAATTTCTCCCGCCCGATCGATGCCGGCACGAAGGGTCTCGGACTCCTGTGTGCTGGCGTCACGCGCAGTCGCCGCCGCAACACGAATAGGGTTGCTGTAAGCTACCGTCACGCGTGCAAACGGCTTGGGAATCATGAATCGATCCCAGCTCTTGAGCCGCCAGGCCCGGTCGGCGAAAGCCGCCACGGGCACCATCGGCGCGCCAGTCCGTTGCGCGATGACGATCGCGCCGGGCGCCACCGAGCGAGCTGGTCCCCGGGGGCCATCCGGCGTCACCGCCAGGTCGTGGCCGCTCTCCAGCTCGCGGCAGCCTCCCAGCAGCGCGCGCGCAGCCCCTCGCGAACTCGACCCCCGCACCGCGCGAAATCCCAGCGCAAAAGCGATCCGCGTGATGATCTCACCATCGCTGTGCTCCGACACCATGATCGCGATCTCGCGATCGCGGTGGGCCCAGAGCAACGGAAGCAGCTGGCCGTGCCACAGCACATACATGAATGGCTGTTGGCGCGCTCGGCTCTCGCGGACGAACGCGTCATTCACCACGCGCACGCGCCACGTACTGGCCAGCGCGCGTAGCAGCAGCGCGCCCAAGCGCGCGGCCCACACCACTTTGCGCTCGCGCGACCCAGTCGCGCTCACGCCGAGCCCCGCGTCGCTCATCCTGCGCGCCCCGCCGCCAATGCATGCGCCATTGCCGCCACGCGGCGGGCAGCGCCGGGCGCCCCCAGTTGGCGCTGCACGCCCTCCAGATCCGAGATCATCTGGTGCCGCTGCGGGCTGGCGGGATTCAACAACGGTTCCAGCGCTCGCGCCACCACTTCGGGCCTCAAATCGTCCTGGATGAATTCGCGAGCCACTTCCCGTCCGGCGACCACGTTTACCAGGCCGATGTAAGGGATTTTCACCAGGCGGCGCGCCGCAAAGAACGTGATGGGATGCGTGCGATACGCCACCACGTGCGGGCATCCGGCGACCGACGCCTCCAGCGTCGTCGTGCCACTCTTGCACATCGCCGCGTCCGCGGCGCGCAAGATGGGCAGCGAGGCGCCGCGCACAATGGGAAACGGACAGCGCCGCGGGTCGATCTCCACGTGCGGCGCCGCACTCACGATGACCTGGAGGTTGGCGTTCCGGGCGCACAGCAACGTTGCGGTTTTCACGAACGGATCCAGGTGCCTCTCGATTTCCTGTGCGCGACTGCCGGGGAAGAGCGCCAGCAGCCGCGTCTCACGGGCGATGCCCAGCTGCGCGCGCGCCTGCTCCCTGCTGGGCGCTTGCGCCGCCCGATCCAGCAGCGGGTGTCCCACAAACGTGGCGTCAATGCCATGCGCGCGCAGCAGCGGCTCTTCGAATGGCAGGATCGCCGCCGCCTTCGTCACCCAGCGCGCCAGTTTCTCCAGCCGGTTCGCGCCCCACGCCCACACTTGCGGAACGATGTAGTACAGCACCGGGACGCCGGCCGCCGCCGCCGCTTCGGCCACCTGCATATTGAAACCCGGGTAGTCCACCAGGATGACCAGCGCCACGCTGCCCGACCGCAGACGCTTCCGCACGTCGCGCAGCATGCCCCAATGCTTTGGCAGATGCCGCAACACCTCCACGAGGCCGAGCACGGCCAGGCCGCGAATGTGCTCGTCGATCTGGACGCCGGACGCCTGCATCAGGTCGCCGCCCACGCCGCGAAGTCGAAAGGGCCCGCCCAGCGCGATCAGCTCTCGCGCGACACTGCTCGCGTGGAGATCGCCGGACGGCTCGCCGGCGACAAAGAGTATCTCACGCACGACTTGACGTCAGCGAAGGAAGGCGGCGGACGGCGACGAGGCGCCCCGCAGCGACGGCAGCGTTTTCTCGATCTCACTCACGATGCGCATGGCGACCGCCAGCGCGTCGCGGCCGTCTTCGCCGGTCACGACGACGGGAGACTTCCCCTCGATCGCGGCGATGAAGCTCTCGTGCTCCAGCCGCAGCGGCTCGCCCTCGGGGGCCTTCAGCTTGATGCGCTCCACGAACTTTTCGATGGACTGCGAGCTCTTCGCCAGCTCGGCCACATCGATATCGTGCCGCAGCCGATAGAATTCTCCGGTGCCAGCGCCCAGGTCCAGCGAGAAGTATCCGTTCCGCTGAAACACGCGCAGCTTGCGCAACCGGTCGCGCGACACGCGGCTCGCCTTGATGTTGGCCACCGCCCCGCTTTCGAAGGCCAGCCAGGCGTTCGTCATGTCCATCTGCGTGAGCACGCCCACGCCCACCGCGCGCACGTCCGCGACGCGGTCCTTCACCAGGGCGTGCACCAGATCGATGTCGTGGATCATGAGGTCCAGTACGACGGCGACGTCGGTACCTCGTGGATTGAAGGGAGCCAGGCGCTCGCTCTCCACGAACCGCGGGTGGTCCAGGTACGGCATCGCCGCGCGGAGCGCGCGATTGAAACGTTCCACGTGGCCAATCTGTAGCAGCGCGCCGTTCTGCTTCGCCAGCGACAGAAGTTCGTCCGCCTGAGCCAGCGTCGCCGTGATCGGCTTCTCGATGAGGAGGTGAATGCCGCGCGGCAGCGCTTCCTTCGCGACATCATAGTGCGCACGCGTCGGGACGACGATGATCGCCGCGGTGACCGCGTCGAGCAGCGCGGGAAGCGTCTCGAACGCACGCGCGCCCAGCTCGCTGGCGACGCGCATGCGCTGTTCAGGGTTGGAATCGTGGAATCCCACGAATGTCGCGCCCGCCGCGCCCGCATGCTGGCGCAACAGTCGCACGTGGTGATAGCCCAGCGCGCCTGCGCCCACGACACCGATCCGCACGCTCAGATGACGACTCCACGGTCGCTGCGCTCGAAGAACCGCAGGAACTCATCGATCTCCGGAATGTGCCGCAACTCGGTCTCGGCGCGCGCGCGCGCCTGCGAGACATTCAGTTCCGATTTGAAGAACAGCCGGTACGCTCGCTTCAGTTCCTTGATGACGTCCTCGGAAAAGCCGTTGCGCTGCAACCCCACCGTGTTCAGGCCGTACAACTTCACGGGATTCCCCACCGCCTTGACGTAGGGCGGCACGTCCTTGGCGACGCGCGAGCAGCCGCCGATGAAGCTGAACTTTCCGATCAGCGCGAACTGGTGCACCGCTGAGACGCCGGAGAGGATCGCCTTCTCCTCCACCGTCACATGTCCCGCCAGCTGCGTCGCATTCGAAATGATCACGCCGTCGCCGATGTGGCAGTCGTGCGCGAGATGCACGTATGACATGATGAAGCAGCCGCGTCCGACGGTGGTCTTCATCGACTGGGCCGTGCCGCGGTTGATGGTCGAGTATTCGCGTACGACGCTGCCTTCGCCCACCTCCACCGTAGTCTCCTCGCCTTTGAACTTGAGGTCCTGCGGCTCGCCGCCCAGCACCGATCCGACGCCAATCTTCACGTGCTTCGCCAGTAGGACGTTCCGCTCCAGCACCGCGTGCGGGCCGATCGTCGTTCCCTCGTCGATGACGCAGCCGTCGCCGATGATCGCGAACGCGCCGACCTTCACGCCCGCGGCCAGTTCCGCGTTGCGCGAGATGATCGCGCTGGGATGGATGTCGGGAGTCATCGGTCTCGCATCATCGCGCCCATTTCGGCTTCCGCGACGACCTCGCCGTCCACCTTCGCGACGCCCTGCATGCGGCACATCGCGCCGCGGACCTGGAGCAGCTCGAGCTCGAATCGCAGCTGATCCCCGGGTTTGACCGGCCGGCGCCACTTCACATTGTTCAAGGAGGTGAAGTACACCACCTTGTCCCCTGGATTTTCGATGGCGCCCAGTAAGAGCATGCCCCCCACCTGCGCCATCGCCTCGATGATCAACACGCCCGGCATGATGGGATGTCCAGGGAAATGTCCCTGGAAGAACGGTTCGTTGATCGTGACGTTCTTGATGCCCACCACCCGCTTCCCTGGCTGCAGCTCGACGATCCGGTCGACGAGCAGAAAGGGATATCGGTGCGGCAGCACTTTCATGATGTCTTCAATGCCCATCTCGGCCACGGTCATTCCTCTCATGAGCGACGCGCGCATGGCGCGCACCAGTTGTACGGTTCCGCGATGACTCGGTTTGCGCGCCACGATGCGCGCGCGCACCCTGGCGCCAGCCAGCGCCAGGTCGCCGACACAATCCAGTGCCTTGTGCCGCACGAACTCATCCGGCCACCGCAGCGTCGTGTCCACCACGCCTGCATCGTCCAGCACGACGGCATTCGCCGTCGATGCACCCTTGATCAACCCCCGCGACCGCAGCGCCTCCACCTCGTGAACAAACCCGAACGTCCGCGCGCCCGCCAGCTCCGCCGCGAACACACCGGGTGACACGAGGTACCGACCGTGCTGCCGTCCAACGATCTTGTGCGGAAACTCGATGGTCACGTCGAGATCGAGTGCGTCCGCGGGATATGCCTCATATTCCGCATCACCTTCCGTCACGCGAACGGGCTCGCGCAACGATAAATACTGCACCGCGCCGGGTTGGCGCGCGATACCAGCCCGTTGCAGCGACTCGAGAAACGGTCGGGCGCTGCCGTCGACGATCGGCGGTTCGGGGCCGCTCATCTCGATGGTGAGATCATCGATCTCCAGTGCGCCCACCGCCGCCAGCACGTGCTCGACCGTGTGCACGGACACCGGATCGTTGCCCAGCTGCGTCCGCCGCTCGGTAAGAACCGCCGTATCTACGTGCGCCCGTATGGTAGGCGCGCCGGGCAGGTCCGTGCGCTTGAACCAGAGGCCCGCGCCACTGGCGGCTGGCTGGAACGTCAGACGGCATGCAACGCCAAGGTGCAACCCGACGCCTTCGACCGACACCGCCGAGCCGATCGTGTTCCGGCTCACCGACCGCTGCCGTCCGACTCCGGCCGCCCCAGGAACCTTTCGATCTGCTTCATCATCGCGCTGAGCTTGAACAGCGCCGCCTGGGCGCGCAATGTCTCGCGATGGGGACGCGCGGGAACACCGGACCACGTTTCGCCCGCCGGCACATCGCCCCACACGCCTGCACGCCCACCGATTCGGGCGCCCTTGCCGATGGTGTGGTGCCCCTGAAATCCCGCCTGTCCTCCAACGATCACGCCATCCTCGAGGTGAACCGACCCGGATATCCCCACCTGCGCGGCAATCATGCAGAGTCTGCCGATGCGAACGTTGTGCGCGACCATGACGAGATTGTCGATCTTGGTCCCTGCGCCGATGATCGTGTCGTCGATGCTCCCGCGGTCCACCGTCGTGCCCGCGCCGATCTCCACGTCGTCTTCGATGATGCAGCGCCCCACGTGCGGAATCTTTTCGTGTCGCATGTTCTTGAAGACGTAGCCGAAACCGTCCGACCCGATCACGCACTTCGCGTGAATCGTCACGCGCTTGCCCAGCACAGAGCCAGGATACAGCACGGCGCCGGGGAACACGCGGGAATCGTCGCCGATGCGCACGCCGGCGCCCACGCTGCTGCCCGCGTCGAGCGTGACACGATCACCGAGTACCGCGCCCGCGCCCACGTGCACGAACGGCCCGATCATGACCGCGTCGCCCAGCTGGACGCCGCGCGCGAGGACCGCCGTTGGATGCACGCCGGGCCGCCGCTCGGGCGTCTGGTACAGCCGCGGGAGGAGCGACATCATCGAGTCGTGCGGCTGATCCACGACGACGCGCGCCCGCGCCCGCGTCGCTGCGTGCGCGACGTCGGGGGCCACCAAGACCACCGAGGCCTCGGTGTCGGCGAGCAATTCCGCGTATCGGGACGACGCGCAAAAGCTCAGTTGCCCCGCGCGGGCGCGGTCCAACGAGGCCACGCTACTGATACTCGCCGTGGCGTCTCCCTCTACCCTGCCGCCCGTCAGCTGCGCTATAGCAGCGGCGGAGAGAACGCTTCCGCTCTCACCGCCGCTGTCGTGCTTCGTCGAGCCGCTTGAAGTCACGTCCCCGGAGGCTTCGGCCGTGTCACACCGCTCGGTGCTGCGGCCGGAGCACCCGCTGGACGCTGCGGCGTCGCCGCCGGAGCAGCCGCCCTGGTCGCCGAAATCGTCTTGAGGCGCGCCACGACGCGCTCCGTAATGTCGAGATTCTTGTCCGCAGCGAGGATCGGCGACGAGCCTGGTTCGCTGCTGAAGATGATCGCGTACCCGTCCTCGGCGCGGATGTCTTCCAACACCTTGCGAACGGCTTCCATGATCGGCGCCATCAGCTCGCTCTGCCGCTGGCCTGCCTGCGCCTCCAGTTGCTGCTGTCGTCCACGTAAGGTGTCCTCCTTCGCGGCGATTGCCCGCTGCCGACGCTCCTTGTCGGCCGCGACCAGTTTCGGTTCATCCTTCTGATAGGTGGACACGAGTAGCGCCAGCGCGTCGCTCATGCGCGTCAGCTCGGCGCGATAGCCTTCCGTCTCCTTTCTGAAGGCAGCTTCGGCTTCCAGACGACCCGGCGCATTGTCGAAGAGCGCCTGCGGATTGACGTACGCGAGACGCAGGGCGGCCTGCGCCGCCGCCGTGCCGCCAATGACCGCGAGCATGAGGGCCACAAGGGCCGCCGACCGAAACAATGAACGCATGAAAAAAGACTCCGATTAGAAGAACTGTCCAAACTTGAAGTGCACCTGCCAGGCGGGCGCACGACGACCCTGAGAGTCGAGTCGATCGAAGCCGTACCCCATGTCCAGCCCCAGAGGTCCGAGCGGCGTCACGAGCGACACGCCCACGCCGGCTCCACGAAACAGCCGCGTCGGATTGAAGTCCCTCGCGCGGGCCCAGACGTTGCCCGCGTCGAAGAACGAGGAAATGTACAGCTGTTGGCTCACCCGCAATCCCACCTCGGCAGACGTCGTCAGGAACGCGCTGCCGAAGGATTCTTCTTGTGCCGAGAACTGGCTGGTTCCGCCGAGATACCCCAGCGGCGTGATGGAAAACTCCTCATAGCCGCGCAGCATCTCGCCGTATTGCACGCCGCCGAGCGCGAACTGCTGGTAGATGAAGAACGGCCCAGGATCGCCGAACAGGGCGCCCGCTTTCGTCGTCAGACCCGTTACGAGCTTCATTTGCTGCGAACCAGGCGTGGTGCCCCCAAAAGTCGCCAGCGTCGTATAGCCGCGCAGCTCTCCGGTGTAGCGCTGATAGGCAGCCGTGCCACCCAACGGGCCTCCGTTGAACTGCCCCGCGAATGACTGATGGGCGCCCGCGCTCGGGAACGGCATGTCGATGCGGGTGTCCCGATCCACCGTGAGACCCACGCTCGAGCGGAAGCAGGTGCTACCCGAGCCGCAATTGATTCTGGAGGTCAACCCTTCGTCGCCGTACTTCACCGACTCGCCGCCATAATCCACAAACAGCCGCGTCCAGCGAGAGCCGGGAACCGGGAAGCCGAAGCGCACCTGTCCGCCCGCGCGCGTCTGGCGGCCAAGATTACCGACGACGAATCGCGAACGCGTGTGATAGGCGGTGATCGTTCCGGAAATCCGTGACTCCCGGATTCGCGGGTCTGTGTACGAAAGATTGAAGTCGTTGATGTAGCGCCCGAACTGCCACTGCAGCGAGCCGCGTTTGCACCGACCGAAGAGGTTCGGCTGGTCGAAGCCGATGAACCCACCCACGCCCGTGCCCTGTCCCACCGACGCGCCGAAGTTCACGTTGCCAGTCTTGCGTTCCGTCACGCGGAACACAATGTCGATGTCACCCTGCTCGTTGGCGCGCCGCGTGTCGGGATTCGGCACCGGCGTCTCGAAGAACCCCATTTGCGAGATGCTCTGATAGCTTCGCATCAGCGCGTCGCGGTTGAATACGTCGCCGGGCAGCATCAGGATCTGATCGCGAATGCAGGATTCGACCGTGACGTCGTTTCCGAGAATCTCGACGCGATTGACGATCGCAGGCGTCCGCTCCTCGATGTCCCATCGCAAGTTCACCGTCGGCACGGAGTCCTTCCCCACCTTCACGCGCTCGATGACCGGACGAACCTCGGCATAGATGTACCCTTCGTTCAGGTATGCGTCCTGAACCTGCCGCGTTGCTTCTTCCCACCGCGCCGCGTCGAAGACGTTGTCCGGATCCCTGACCCCGGATCGGCGCACCACGTTGGTCAGATTTCCCACGGTCTCGCGTAACGTTCGGCCGCGCTCCACGAACGGATAGAAACGGCGTAGCTCGTCGTTGGAGAACCGCCTCGCGCCGTTGATCTCAAAATCGCCGACGACGTACTGGGGGCCTTCGGTGACGCCCACTTCCACCAGCGCCTTGCCGCGGCTCCGGTCGATCACGAGCGTGTCCCGCACGACCTGCATGTCGATGAACCCGTGCCGGCCATACGTCTGGGGGAGTTTCTCGGTGAGGTCGCTGGCGTACTTGTCGTCGTCGAACTCTCCCTTCTTCCACCAGAAAAAGCCTTCCGGGCGCGTCTGCATCGCGCTTACCAGCTCGCGATCACTCACCTTGGCGTTTCCGCCAACCTGAACGCCGGAGACGGCCAGTCGATTTCCTTCTTCGACGACGAACGTGATCTTGGTCCCGGTGGCCACCTGCGTGGTGTCGGCGCGTGTCCTGGCCAGATAGTAGCCCTTGGCTTGATACACGGAATCGATGCGCGCAATGACGCGCGCAATTTGCGCCGGATCGATGGGCCGCCCGACCAACAGGTCGACCTGATCGCGGATGGTACCCGGAGGCACTCGGGCGGGACCGCGGACATCGAGTTCGGCCAGCATCGGACGCTCGGTCAGCGCGAACATGATCACCGTGCGGCCGTTCGCGAGCTCGCAGCTCACCCGGATGTCTTCGAATTGCCCGGTCGCGTAGAGATTCTTGATGGCGCGCTGCAGCGTGCGGTAGTTGAACGGCGTGCCGGGCACGATGGTGACGTCGCCGCGGAGCGCCGGTTCGGCCACACGTGCGTTGCCACGAAAAGCCACGCTGTCAGGACGCGCGCACGCGCCCGCCATGGAAGACGGATCCTGTGCCGCAGCCGCCGTCGCGACCGCCAGCAGGATGCTGGAAACCCTTACTGCTCTTAGCATTGCCACAAATATACACGCAAACGGCCGGCGGGATTCCTCCCGCCGGCC
>JANNJV010000125.1:0-23358 GCA_031395945.1 Gemmatimonadota bacterium
CGGGTGACCAGCATCATCGGACGGTTCCTGGAGCACTCCCGCATTTTCTACTTCGCGAATGGTGGAACGGGCGAGCACTACCTGGGTTCAGCAGACTGGATGCCGCGCAACTTCGACCGCCGCGTGGAGGCGGTGGTACCGGTGGAAAAGGCGGCGCTGCACGAACGGTTGCGAGCGCTGCTCGATCTCTATCTCAGCGACAACAGGCAGGCGTGGGAACTGAACGCTGACGGGGATTGGAAGCAGAAAATTCCCGGCGACGTTCAAACCGCCAGCCACGAATTGCTGATGGTCAACTCGTGGGGCATTCTGGAAGGCGCAGTGGGATCGGGACTCTTTGCTGGTCCTGCTGCTTTGGGCTTGGGGTCGTGGGCTGTGGGAGTCGACCGCCAATCCGAACTTCCACTTCCCGAAGCCACGGAACAGGGCGCACAACCCAAAGCCCACAGCCCACAGCGGCGTAAGCGGCAACGTCGTAAGAGCTAAGAATCCTCCAGGGCAGCCGACGACAAGACCTTGCCATCCGGCGCCACGATCTCTACGGGCCGTTTGGCGACGCGCGCCAGCAGCTCCGACTTCCGGTGCGCGCCCCACATCTCCAGCCGCAGCGGCGCGTCCTCGCGCGATGGAACCGGCGCGATGCGGACGGCGCGATCCAGCCAGCGCACCTTGAGCGACGCCACGGCGCCAACGTGCCCGCGGTCGAATCCGTCGGCCACGCGCAGGATGGCGGCAAGTTTCTTCACGCGCGTGCGAAGCGCCTTATCCAGTTCACCATAATTGCGCTGCGCCTTCTTCGGCTCGGATCCGCGGTGGTAGCGCGCCACGTTGGCAATGAGCACCTGTTCCTCGGGCGTGATGCCCAACAGGTCGGCGTGCAGGATGAGATGGTATGAGTGCTTGTGGTGCCTGTCGTAATTGATGTGATATCCGATGTCGTGCAGCATTGCGGCGTTTTCCAGCACTCGGCGATCGGAGAGATCCAACTCCAGGCGGTCGGCCATGGCGTCGAACAGCTTGAGCGCGAGGCCCTGTACCGCGGTGGCGTGCTTCTTCTCGAAATGACAACGCTCGGCCAGGTCGTTCACCGAACGCTCGCGCGCTTCGCCTGGGTCGGCGACCACGGGCGCGACCCGCGCGGCCTCCAGCAGCAGCCCCTCACGAATGCCGTAGCGTGACACCATCAGCTCGCGGGCTTCGGCGCGCGCCAGCACCTCGGCGACGACGGCGACGCCGGCGATAATGATATCGGCGCGGTCCGCGTTGAGCCCGGGCGTGTTGCGGCGCTCCTCGTCGCTCATGGCGGCCAGCGAATCGAGGATGTGCTCCACGTCCTCGCGGGCGATCACGGTGCCATGGACGGACTTCGCCGAGAAGATGCCCTGACGGGTGAGATGCACGCCGGCGAGGTTGGTGAACGTGCCACCCGAGCCAATCACCCGAGCGCCGCGCCAGTCACGACTGGAGATGACAGGCTTAAGGGATTTCCGGACGAATTTTCGAAGCTTGGAGAGGGCTTTGGGCTTTGGGTCCTGGGCTAAAAACCGTTCGGTCAACCGGATGGCGCCGAGCGGCAGGGATGCCAGGCGATCCACGACACCCTCGGCGGAGAGCGCCAATTCCAGCGAGCCACCGCCGATGTCCATGATGACCGCGCGTCCCGCGCCGAGGTCGAAGTGCGCCAGCGCGCTGCGAAAGGACAGGCGGGCTTCGTCTTCGCCATTGAGGACGCGGAGTTTCAGGCCGGTGGCCTGCTTGACGCGCGCCAGAAAGAACTCGGCGTTCTCGGCGTCGCGCACCGCGCTGGTGGCCACCGCCTCGACGCGGTCGGCTCCGAACTGTTTGGCAAGCGTGGCCATGCGCGTGAGCGCGTCCACCGCCAGCTCCATGGATTCGGGACTCAGCGCCCGCGACGCCTCCAGTCCACGCCCCAGCCGCGGGTGCGCCTTCATCTCGTCCACGACTTCGATCGTCCCGTCGGCGCGAACGTCCGCGATGATCTGCCGAATGGAGTTCGAGCCGACGTCGATGGCGGCGATTCTTCTGGGCTCTGCGCTGTGGGTTGTGGGCTTTGGGCTGGTCAATTGCGCTATGGGCTTGGGGTCATCGGCTTGGGGTCATGGGCCTGGGCTCCAGCTGCTAAAACGCCTGCGGGACAAGCCTTCACGACAAAGGTTTGACAGGAACCCAAAGCCCTCACACCGGGATCCGAAGAATGAACGTGCTTCCGCGACCTGGAACGCTCTCCACTGTGATTTCCCCACCAAGCAACCGCGCCAGATTCCGCGAGACCGCGAGCCCCAGGCCAGTGCCGCCGCTGCGGCGGTTTCTTGCGCTCTCCGCCTGCCAGAACGGATCGAACGCCATGGACAGATGCTCCGGCGCGATTCCGATTCCTGTGTCGGAGATCTTCGCGATGAGCTCCTGGCCGCTGACGAAGCACGTGATGGTGATCGACCCGCGTTCCGTGTACTTGACGGCATTCCCACCCAGGTTGACCAGGATCTGTCGCAGCTTCTGGATGTCGGTGCGCAATGGAGCGGTCGCGTCGTGCACGATGCATTCGTACGTGAGCCCTTTCGCCTGCGCGAGTGGGCGCACGATGTCGGACACCTGCTCGAGCACCGGGCCCAGCGGATGCGTGGCGACATCGACCGTCTCGCGAGCGGCCTCCAACCGGGCGAACGTCAGCACCTCGTCGATGAGCGACAACAAGTGCGTGGCGCTGCTGCGCATGCGCTTCAGGAATTCGCGCTGCTTGTCGTTCACCGGACCGGCGACTTCGGTCGCCAGGAGATCCTGATAGCCGAGGATCGCGCCCAGGGGCGTTCGAAGCTCATGGCTCATCGTGGCCAGGAACGCGCTCTTGGCACCGTTGGCTTCCTCGGCTACCGCGCGCGCATGTTCGGCTTCCTTGCGCGCGTCACGCTCGGCCTTGAACAGTGTGGCGCGTTCGACGGCAACGGTGGCGTGTTGCGTGATGGCCACCAGCAGGTCGCGGTCCTCGTCCGGAAAGTCACGCTGAAAGCGCACGCTGAGCCCAACGACGCCCAGGACGCGCTGGCCAATGGTCAGCGGCATCGCCACCCATCCGCGCGTGCGGGGATCGAGATAGTCGGCGACCGCGGGAAACCGGCGCGTGAACTCCTGGGGAGACGACGCGAAGATGGCCTCGCCGTTTTTCGCCGCGGCGGCAATCGGGAGGGGGGAGTCGATGGCGATCGAGCGGAAGCGCTCCACCTCCTCAGGGGAATAGCCGATGGCCGCCAACGAGTGGAGCGTGAGTTTGTCGGGCGCGAGGATCATGAACGATCCTGCGGCCGCGCCCGCGCATTCCATGCATGCGCGGAGTGTCGTGTCGGCAACTTCGGCGGGAGTGAGCGCGGCCGAGAGGTCGCGCGCCAGCCGTTGGAGCCGCACCACGGGCGACACGTCGCTGGACAGCCCGATGATGCCGACCAACGCTCCCGACTCATCGTGAACGGGCGCGTCGATGACGTGCGCAACAAACGACGCGCCATCCTTCGTCTTGACCGGAAACTCACCGCTCCAGTGCAGGCCGTGGCGCAGCTGCTCGATGATCCGGACAGCCTCGCCGCGCGACTGCTCAAAGGGGGTGAGATCGGTAATTGATCGTCCCATGGCTTCGTCGCTGCTCCAGCCATAGAGACTCTGCGCCGCGTCGTTCCAGTACACCACGTGACCGTCAATGTCGGTCGCGATCACGGCCCGGCTGAGGACATCGAGTTCCCGTGCGCGAGCCTCGATGAAAGAATTCAATGTACTGGTGCTTGCACCCATACCGTTCAATCAACGGCGGGGACCTTGATGCCGGAAGGGCCGCATGGCTATGGGCCGTGGGAAGGGCTATGGGCTCTGGGCTCTGGGCTCTGGGCTCTGGGCGACGGATGACTCAGCCCAAAGCCCAAAGCCCAAAACTCAGAGCCCTCTATTCGCGCGTAATCGCGACGGTGAGATCGTTCCGCAGAGCGCCCCCCGCGTGCTGCACGTTCACGTACAGGGTCTTGCCGCTGCGATCGAAGTAGATGCCTGTGGGTTCCGCCGCGCAGTCGGAGAGACTGGCGAAGCGTACCACTCGACTTGCCACTTCTTCGCCGCCGCCGACGGCGCGCACCACCCAGATGTCGCCCGGGCCGTTGTCCTCGGCGATGAACAGATTGCCCTGCGAATCGAGCGCGAGGTTGTCCGGGTTCGCGAGGCCCGACACATTGACGCCTTCCTGCACGAAGTTGGAGACGAACGCGTTGTCGCCCTTGAGCTCGATGCGCAGTACCAGCGCGTCCGTAGTGGTCGCGACGTACATGACGTGCTGACCGCCGCGGTTATTGCCGGTGCTCGTGCCAATCTCGATGTCTTCGGGACGCGCCCAGCCCGTGGCGCCTACCCGGAGCGCTTCGGCATCGGAGTTGATCTTCACTGCGTCACGATCGAGCGGGAGCCACTCCGCGGCACCGGTCTTCGATGCATCGGCGACCTTGAGCGCGTAGAGCTGGCCGCTGGTCAGGTCGCCCTTTGTGTCGGGAACGAACTTGAAGATGGCGCCGGACTGGCCGGCGTTGCCCGGCGTGGATTCGGAGATGCCGTACAGGTTGCCGTGCACGTCGAATCGCAGCCCTTCGTGCGAGCGCGCGCCAACCGCCGGCAGCGGACGCGTCGTCCCCGTTGCGGGATCGTACTCGTAGACCAGGCCGCCCACGGCATCTGGAACCTGCGGGTCGCGCAACGAGGCGACGATGCGCTCTTCGGCGAAGAGCACCGTGCCCCACGGCGTCCACACGATGCCGTCCAGCGCTTCGTAGTGCGACGCGTTTGCGACGATGCGGGTCTCGCCGGTCACGAGATCCGTGACTGACAACGAGCCGTTGGATCCCACTTCGTGCGTTCTATACAGGAAGCGACCTGCGTGCGGCCCCGTCTCGTTGAGCGTGAGCATGTCGAAGTTGTCCACGCCCTTGCCCAGGCCAAACAGGCCCGCATCGCGCTCCATGGTGACGATCGTCGAGCGATAGCCTTCGGGAAGAAGGAAGGGCTGGTAAGCGGCGAAGCCGTCCAGCGTCGCCGGAGGCGCGAGCACGCCGCAGGACGCGGAGCCTGAGATCGGCGAGAAGTTGGAGAAGGTTCCTTGTCTCTGCGACAGCGCGACCGCGCGGGCGGCAGAGAGCGGCGTGGTGGAAATCGACGATTCGGCGCATGCGCCAAGCGCGAGTGCGGCGAAGACCGCCGTGCCGAGTGCGAGGGGACGGTGCGACTGCGTCATGCAAGAGCTCCTGCGAAATGGGTGATCGATCGAGCCATCGAGACGCGAAGTCTCCACGGGTCGCGTCACGCGCAGTGCATGCGAAAGTCACGGTGAAGTAGCGAAAGGGCTATGGGCGTGCCCTGGGCGTCACGCCGCCGCGAACTTATGCTGGCCGCGCCTTGCTGGAAGCATTTGACATGGAAAGCGTCGCCGTCGCCTGATCTCGAGTCCGCTCGAGTCGTCCGTTGCAGCGAGGTGCGCATGGGTCGAGCATGGCCACGCTCATCCCCAAGCGACGGGCGACAGCGGCCACGCCACAGATGTGACGGGCGCCTGCTATCGAATCTTCATGCGCCGAATCTCCAGAGGCGCCAGAGGATACCGGAGATCGAGCCGGCCCAGGGTGTCGGCGACCGTGCTGGCGATGAGGTAGTTGCGCAGGCGCTTGTCGTCGGCAGGAACCACGTACCAGGGTGCCCACGGCGTGCTGCACGCGCGCAGCGCATCGCGGTACGCCGCGGTGAACGCGGGCCATTTGGCACGATCATCCAGATCTTCCTTTCGGAATTTCCAGTTCTTCTCCGGATCCTCCAGTCGTTCCTGGAGCTGCACCCGCTGTTCCGCGCGGGACATGTGGAGAAAGAACTTGCGGATCACGACGCCATTCTCCGACAACATGCGCTCGAAGTCGTTCATCTGCCGATAGCGCGCGGTCCATTCCTTTTTTGTAATGCTCCCGTTCACGCGGGGAACGAGGACGTCCTCGTAGTGCGATCGGTTGAACACGCCAATGAATCCGCGCGCGGGGATGCGATGGTGCACGCGCCACAGGAAATCGTGCTTGAATTCGAGCTTGGAAGGCACGCCGAAACTCGTGACTTCCATCCCCTGCGGGTTGGTCTTCCTGAATGTGTTCTTGATAGCGCTGTCCTTGCCCGATGCGTCGCGTCCCTGGAACACCACGAGCAGGGCGTACCGCGCGTCCGCGTACAGCACCTTCTGGAGGTCCGCCACTCGCTCGGCGGCGTCTTCGAGCAGCTTCTCGAGCTTGGCCTTCGACGGCACATCGTCGCCTGGACGCGCGTCTCTGTCGTTGAGCGTCAGCCGGTCGCCTGACCGCACAGGCGTCAGTTTTGGCCGTGCCATAAGGGCTGTGGGCTTTGGGTTATGGACTCTGGTTCTGGGCTCTTCGCAAAGCCCGCCAGTCTTGAAGTTCAGAGCCTACAGCCCAAAGCGCAAAGCCCAGAAACCCAAAGCCCACTCAGATCAACAGCGCCGTGCCGATTGCCAGGAGCTGGCCGATGACCACGTCGCCCGGGTAGTGCACGCCGAGAAACACGCGCGACGCGCCGACAAGGACAGCGAGTGCGATAAGTGGGACCGCAAGCGCGGGAAAGACCGTTGCGTACGCAAACGCCACGGACATCGCCGCCGCGGAGTGGCCCGATGGAAAGGAGAACTTGTCGGGCTCCTTGACCAGCGCAGCCCATCCCTCGCGACGCGACGGTCGTGGGCGACTGACCGAGCGTTTCACCATTTGAACCGCTATGTGGGAGATCACGAGCGTCGCCAGCGCGTGCCTGGCGGCCAGGTGTAGTGAACCGTCGGCCAACAGCAATGGTATCATCACGGCAACGAGAGCGAACGACGTGCCGCCGAGGTGCGTGAGGAACGTCCACGCGGCGCACCACCAGCGGCGCGAACGCGCATGATCCACGCACCGCACGAACAGCGCGCGGTCGCGTCTGTCGAGCTGGAAGAGCAGAGAATTCTGCATGTGGACTCGGATGTGGACTTGTGGATAAAGGTGGGCGCGTGATGTCATGCGGCGGTGGCAAGGGAGTATCGGGCAGGTAACGCATGTGAGTGGCATCGGAGAGGCGGATCCGAGACGGGGGTGTCACACGACCGTGACGGACGTCCGGGATATTGCAACGACATGAGTGAACTCTCTCCGCGCATTCTGTATTGCACGGACACGTATCCGCCGCAGGTGAACGGCGTCTCCGTGGTGACGGCGGTGTCCGTGGCGGGCATGCAGGAGCGCGGCTTCGAGTGCGCCGTCGTTTCCCCGCAGTATCCCAAGCCGTACGGGAAGGCGTTCGCGTCCGACGCGCCGGACCTCTCCGCGGTGCGGTTGCACGTCAAGCTGCCTAGCGTCACGTTCCCGCCGTATCCCGATATCCGGCTGGCGGCGCCGATGTACGGCTCCATCAGCTCGGCCATGAAGGCGTTTCAGCCTGACCTGGTGCACTGCCAGACGGAATTCATGGTGGGCCGTCTCGCTCAGATCGCGGCGGCTCGGCAGGGCATTCCCATGGTCTCCAGCTACCACACGGACTTCAGCCGCTACACGGAAGCGTACGGCATTCCCCGGTTGCGCGGCATGGTGTCTCGGTACATCGGACGCTTTCACCGACGCAGTGTGCGCGTGTACACGCCGTCCGAGCCGGCGAAACAGGATCTCGCCGCTTTGGGCGTGCACAACGTCGAGGTGTGGGGACGCGGCGTGGACACGAAGCAGTTCAAGCCCGGCGTCCGGACGTCCGCCATCCGAGAGCAGTTGGGTGTCAACGACACGTTCATGCTCCTCCACGTCGGGCGGTTGGCGGCGGAGAAGAATGTCGAGCTGGTGCTGGAAGCGTTCCGCATCTTCCGAGAGGCTCATACTGGCCTGGCGGCCAGCCTTGTCATCGCGGGTGACGGACCGTCGGCGATCTCGCTGCGGGAACGCACCGGCTCCGGGGCGGGAGTGCGCTTTTTGGGCAATCTCGAGCGGCGCCTGGTGCTCCCGTTGCTGTATGCCAGCGCCGACGCCTTTGTGTATGCGTCGGAAACTGAGACGCTGGGGCTCGTGGTGCTGGAAGCGATGGCCAGCGGAGTCCCGGTCGTCGCGACGCCCGAGGGTGGCGTGGCGGACAATCTGCGGGACGGCGTTAACGGACTTTCATTCCCCAAGGGCGACGCGCGCGCCATGGCGGCTGCGATTGCGCGCCTGGCCCTCGACGCATCGCTGCGGCAGCGGCTCTCGGCCGGCGCCCGCGCATGGGCCGAGGCCCGGAGCTGGAACGCCGAGCTGGACCGGCTGGACGCCAGCTATCGTGACGTGCTTGAGAGTAGTTTCCGGGATGAAATTGCTCATCGTGCGCCACGCGGACGCGGGCGATCAGGAAGAGTTCGCGAAGACCGGACAGCCGGATCACCTGCGGCCGCTTTCGCCCAAGGGGCGCGAGCAGATGCGGGCGGCGGTTAGAGGCCTCCAGGAGCTGGTGCCGTCAGCGGATCTCATCGTGACCAGCCCGTATGTTCGCGCCGTGCAGACCCAGGAGATTGTCCGCGCCGCGTACGGCGACAAGCTGCTTCTGGAGACGACGGACACGCTCGAGCCCGAGCGTCTGCCGGCCGAGTTCGAACAGTGGTTAAAATCGCATGCCGGCGACGCCGATGTGGTGATCGCCGTCGGCCACGAGCCGCATCTCAGCACATTGGCGACTTGGCTCATGACCGGCAGCGAGGAATCTCACATCGAGCTCCGGAAAGGCGGCGCCTGCCTGCTGCTGTTCGAAAGCCGGGTGAAGCGCGGCGAAGGCGCGTTGCGCTGGCTCATGGGGCCGAAGGAGCTGAAGCAGGTCGGCTGACCGCACGAGGCGTTCAAGAACTCGCGGCTCAGGCATCCAGCTTCCAACGGGGTCTGCCGCTGTGGGACAACGTTTGGCGGGTGCGAGGTGTCCAACCGAGCGATGATACCCCTGGGGACGGAACTGTCTCGGCGCGCGGCCGTGGAGAGAGTTGTCGGTCTCTTCGCAGTCCTGTTTCTTCCCCGCGATCTGCTGGCGCAATCGCGAGAGCCGTTTCCGCACCCTGATCCTCGGCCGGGAATTACCGCGGACCACGTGCTTAGCGCCGAGGAGCTTGGGTCCAACAAGTCGGTGCTCGAATCCTATGAAACCGCGCGCGCGCACCCGGCCCTGTTCGACGGGTTGTACTGCACGTGCGAGTGCAAGGAAAGCATGGGCCATCGCTCCCTGCTCAGCTGCTTCGAGTCACGTCAGGCGGCCGGGTGCTGGGGCTGCCGCGAGCAGGCAGAGCTCGTGGCCAGGATGGTCAGGAAGGGTGAAAGCCTGGAAGCAATTCGACGCGCCTTTGACGTGAAGTGGGGCTGAGACTCATTCGCCGAAAGGCTCCATGTGCACCAGGACGGACTGCACGCGCGGTGCGGCAGCGCGTATGGCACTCTTCACCTTGCCACCGAGCACGTGCGCGTCGCGCAGCGCCATCATGGGACTGGTCTGGACGTGGATGGTGACGCGGTACACCGTCCCCGTTTTGCGAATGAACAATTTCTCAGTCGCGAGCACGCCTGGAACGCTTTCGGCCGCCTGACGCACCGGCTCGAGGACTTCACTGCCCGGCGACCTGTCCATGAGATCGTGCAGCGCGG
Source organism: Gemmatimonadota bacterium (assembly GCA_031395945.1). Lineage (GTDB taxonomy): Bacteria > Gemmatimonadota > Gemmatimonadetes > Gemmatimonadales > Gemmatimonadaceae > DASPMP01. Next base: position 9,702 of record JANNJV010000125.1, read on the forward strand.
GACGCAGCATGGCGACGCCGTTGATCGCGACGATGCCCGAGGCCAGCAGTGCGGCCCAGTCGTCGGCGGACTCCCACCCGCTCCCGCCAGCGTACTTCGCTCCCAACAGCGCGATGGCGATGCCTACGAACGCGGCCGCGGACGTGATGGCGTCGCTCATGTGATGCCAGGCGTCGGCCTTCACGGCGGTGCTGCCCAGGTCGGCGCCAACGGCGTGCACGCGTCGCGACAGCCGCCACTTCACGATCATCACCACGACGAGCACGATGAGCGTCCACGGCGCCGGCGTGAGATGCGGAGTACGGATTTCGCGAACGGCCTCGGCGGCGATGAAGATCGCGGCGATGATCAGCATCAACGCGACCGTGAACGCCGCGAGGGCCTCTGCCTTGCCATAGCCGAAGGGGTACTCGTCGTCAGGATCTCGACTCGCCACACGCAGGCCGCCCCACACGATCATCGACGCGAAGATGTCGGCCGTCGATTCCACCGCGTCCGCGATCAGCGCGTACGTGTTCCCGAAGATCCCGGCGGCAAGCTTGGTGAGCGCCAGACCGGCATTGACCACGAGGCCAAGCTGCGCCGAGCGAATGCCGCGCTGGAGTTGGAGAGGCATGCAGAAATATGAGGAACTAGAGGTTCGCGAACACGCTGTTGTCCGTAGTTATCGCACTTGCACGTCACTCCCAGGCTGGATTAGAATGCGGGCGTCCAATCCCGATTCTATTTATCGGGATTACATCCGATCAGCGTTTTGGGAGTTCTTTGATGCTTTCAGGGTTGGCCTTCGCTTCGCTTTTCATGGTCGGAGTTCAACAGCAACCTGCAACGCAGAACCGGGACACCACCCGGCTGACTGCCATCACCGTCCGCGATAGGCCGGCACGCGGTCACCGATACGCAGCTCCGTGGAGCGCCACCGCCAGCAAGACCAACATGCCGCTGCGCGACACGCCGCAATCGGTCTCGGTCATCACCAACGCGCTCATTCTCGAGCAGTCGATGCAGAACATGGGCGACGCCGTGCGGTATCTGCCTGGCGTGACCATGGGTCAGGGTGAAGGCCACCGCGACGCGCCCACCATTCGCGGCAATAGCAGCACCGCCGACTTCTTCGTGGACGGCATCCGGGACGACGCGCAGTACTACCGCGACTTGTACAACGTGGAGCGCGTGGAAGCGCTGGGAGGGTCCAACGCCATGACGTTCGGTCGCGGGGGCGGCGGCGGGGTGATCAACCGGGTGACGAAGCAGGCGGAGTGGCAGCCTCGCAGCGATTTGACCTTCGAGGGCGGATCGTTCGGACATGCACGCGGCATGCTGGATCACGGAGGCGCGTTGTCCGAGCAGTTGGCCGTGCGCCTGAACGCGACGTACGAACATTCGCGCGGTTTTCGTGATGCATTTCAGCTCCGCCGCGCAGGAGTCAGCCCGAGCTCCACGCTCAGACTCGGCGAGCGGTCCACGGTGAAGTTCGGCGGCGAGTACTTCGAAGACCGCCGCACGGTGGATCGGGGGCTGCCGTCATTCCAGGGCCGGCCCTCGCCCGCGCCGCTGCGCGTGTTCTTCGGCAACCCGGATTCCAGCTGGTCGCAGGTGCAGGTGGGCAGTGTGGGGGCAACGCTCGATGTGCGGGCAAACGATCGGCTGTCGCTCAAGACACAGGCGCGCGTAACCGCGTACGACAAGTTCTATCAGAACGTGTTGCCCGGCGCGCTGAGCGCGGACGCCTCGCAGGTGATTCTCTCGGCATACAGCAACGACACGCAGCGAGAGAACTACTTCGCGCAAAGCGAAGCGACGTTCCGCCTTCCGTCCGTGGCGATACCACAGACCATCCTCGCGGGTGTGGAAGTTTACCGGCAGTCCACGGACAATCTCCGTCTCACCGGATACTTCGGCGGAACGTCCACGTCGCTGAGCGTGCCCTTCGACGCGCCGACCGTGCGTTCGACAGTCGCGTTCCGCCCCAGCGCATCGGACGCCAACAACAACACCGTCGCGAACGTGGCATCGGCCTACGTCCAGGATCAGGTCTGGATCTCGCCGCGGTTGCATGCAACGCTGGGTGTCCGGTTGGAGCGGTTCGTGCTCGAGTTCCTGGATCATCGCGCGTCGCGCCGCCTGGATCGCACGGACGACACGTTCTCGCCACGGGCCGGCCTCGTGTACAAACCCGTTGTTCCATTGTCGTTGTACGCGAGCTATAGCGTGTCGCACCTTCCCGCGTCCGGCGACCAGTTTTCGGGCCTCACACCCACAACGCAGACGTTGGAGCCGGAGCGATTCGCCAACCATGAAGTGGGCGCGAAGTGGCAAGCGCGACCGGCGCTGACATTCACCGCCGCGGTCTACGAGCTGACGCGCAGCAACTCGGCGGCGCCCTCGGCACTCGACCCCGGCGTGATCGTACAGACGGGACGACAGAAATCCGTCGGCGCGGAGCTTTCCCTCAATGGTCAGATGACGCGTGCGTGGGACGTCGTTGGCTCGTTCACCGGCCAGAGCGCGAGGATCGTGAACAGGACGAGCGCAGCGCTCGAAGGCGCCATTGTGCCGCTGGTGCCACGACGCGCGTTTTCGGTGTGGAACCGCTACCAGGTGTCACGCGCGCTGGGACTGGGGCTTGGCGTCGTGGGCCAGTCGGCGATGTACGCGGCGATCGACAACTCGGTGACGCTTCCGGCATTCACGCGACTCGATGCGGCGGCGTATCTGGCCGCGTATCGGGGACTGCGGCTGCAACTGAACGTCGAGAACGTGCTCGATGCGAGGTACTACGCGACGTCGCATGGAAACAACAACATCATGCCGGGGGCGTCACGGTCGTTCAGGTTCGGCGTGACAACGGCGATGCGATGAGGAACCACTGTGCCCAGACGCGAAAAAATGCAGGACCTCCAGGTTTTCTGGTGGAGTGGAGCCTGACGCCTGGTAGAAACGACAGTGGAACGGCATGGTGTCGAGGCTCAGGCAGCAACTGCCATTTGTCTTCTGGCCTCCCGTATAACTACCTCAAGTCGGACATCACTCTACCAGAAAACTTGGAGGTCCTGTGGTTTCTGCCTCCTGTGCACAGGGGTCCATTTTTTCACCAGTCGCCTCGCTCTTCACCTCGGCGGTAGGCCGACAGCAGCGAGTACGCCATCCCGGCGTAGCCCAGAGTCAGTCCGCTCCAGAAAAACACGAACCCTAGCTGCCGGTCCTTCGTCAAGAACGCGAACGCAAGAATGAGCATCCCGGCCGCGCACGACGCGACACAGCCGAGGAGCGCGAGCCAGACCCCTCGTCGCGCAGCGCGCTCCACTTCTCGTTGAGCGGCGAGTCGCTCGGCACCAATACGCTCGAGTTCCGCCTGCAATCGCGGCGTGGGCATCAGTACCGGGAGGGAGTCGGCACGAAGTACACCGCCGCTTCGCGGCCGTTCCGCTCGAACATGGCGCTCAGTCCTTTTCTTTCGCCTTGTACGCCGCCAGCAGGGAGATGTACGCGGCCACCGTGCTGGTGATGCGCCCGCGCTCAAACGCGGTCGTCTCCCTGACGATGCGTCCGGGCACGCCCAGCACGAGCGAGTTTGGCGGCACGACGAACCCTTCGCGCACTACAGCGCCGGCGCCGATGATCGAGCCGCTGCCGACACGCACACCGTTGAGCAGCACGGCACCCATCGCGATCAGCACGTCATCCTCAACTACGGCGCCGTGAACGATGGCGCGATGCCCGATGCCGACGCGTTTGCCGATGATGCACGGGACGTCTTCGTCGCAGTGAACGACGCAGCCATCCTGAACGTTGGTGTCCTCGTCGATGGTGATCTTGTCCGAATCGCCACGCAGTGAAGCGAAGGGCCAGATGGACACGCGTGGTCCGAGGGTGACATCGCCGGCGACATACGCCAGGGGATGAACGAATGAGGTCGGATGCAGTGTGGGCATGATGCTGTGAGAGCTCTGGGCTGTGGCTGGGCTTTGGGCTAGAGACTTCGGTGAGAACTTATCTGAACGGAAATGATTCAAGACCTTGCACCAACGCACAGCGCAAGACCCACAGCCCAGAGCACACAGCCACAGCCCAAAAGCGAGCAGGGCCGCAGCGGAAGTCCGTCAGGACAGGAGCAACGCAACGGACAGCAGGCGCAGCAAGAACAGCAGCCATCGCCGCGACAGAATAGGACGTTTACGCGTCGCTATATGGAGTGATTTGCGGGGTGCGGGGACGCGCCTTTTAAGGTAGATTGTGCTATGTCCACTACCGTACACGGCGATACCGCGACGCGACCGGGAAATTCCTGGCGAGAAGTCGTTGCGCGCTACCAGCACACTGAGGTCTGGCGCGCCATCGCGCAGATGATCACTACGCTGGTGCCGCTCGCGGGCCTCTTCACGTTGATGTTCGCGACGCTGGGGGCGGTGCCGTACTGGGTGACATTGCTGATGGCCATTCCGGCGGCGGGATTTCTCGTGCGCACGTTCATCATCATGCACGATTGCGCGCACAGCTCCTTTCTGCCGTGGCGTCGCGCGAACGACATCATCGGCGCGATCACGGGCTTTCTAACGCTGACCCCGTTTGCGCAGTGGCGCCGCGATCATGCCATTCATCACGCGTCGTCCGGCGACCTCGATCGCCGCGGCCATGGCGACGTGGACACGATCACGGTGCGCGAGTACCTGGCGCGCTCGAAGAAGGATCAGTTCAAGTACCGCATGAAGCGGCATCCCGTCGCGCTGCTGATCGTCGGTCCGCTCTATCTGATGTACAGCCAGCGCTTTCGTCCGCATGATGGCAAAGCCACCAAAGACAAGCAGGTCAGCAGTGTCTGGGGCCTGAACGCCGCGATTCTGTTGTCGCTGGTGGTGTTTTATTTCGCCGGCGTACTCCCGCAGGTCATGATGGTCTATTTCCCTGCGATCTACCTGGCGGGAATGGCGGGCGTGTTCCTCTTCTACGTACAGCACCAGTTCGAGGACACCTACTGGGAGCATCACCCCAGCTGGGATTATGCGACCGCGTCCATCAAGGGCAGCTCATATCTCAAGCTTCCGCAGCCGCTCATGTGGATCACCGGCAACATCGGGCTGCATCACGTGCACCACATCGGGCCGAAGATTCCGAACTACAAGCTGCAGCAAGCGCACGACGAAAATCCGTTCTTCCACAACGTGACCGTGGTGACGCTGAAGGACACGAAGCGCGCGCTGACACTGTCGCTGTGGGACGAGACCACGAACCGGCTTGTCAGCTTCAAGGATCTAAAAACAGCGGCGCGCACCAGCGCGTAGCTTGTTGGTGCTGGCGAACGGCCGCGGGCCGTTCCTTTCATCAGTCTCGTGACGCACCCGTCATCGGACTTTCGAGAGCCTACCAGGTCCAGCCCCGTCTTTCATGATAGGGGCGTCAGATGTCAGAGTCCGGCTACACGGTACTGCTTGCGGATCCCGACCTTCGAGTCCGCACGCTGTTAGCGAACCAGTTGGAGCAGACCGGATGCACCGTGCTCCACACGAGCGACGGCGAATCGGCGCTGCGCCTGGTCAATGACCTGGAGATTCGCCTGGTGGTCGCGGAGATGTACCTCCGGACCGGTGAAGATGATTGCCTGATCCATGCTATCCGGCGCTCCAAGGACCTTCGCAAGACGCGCACGCTGGCCCACACGAGTCATGCGACGTCGGCGGACCGCGAATGGGCCATGCGCGCCGGAGCCGACGCCTACCTCATCAAGCCGACGCGCGCGGAGCGCTTTCGCTACGTCGTGAGCCGGCTGGCCACCACGAAGGGCGCGAACTCCAGCGTGCCGGTCACGAGTCACAGCGCCATCGTTCGCAGGGATTCGTTGGAGCACGCGCTCGCCGATGTAGAATCCGGCGAGCTGCGTCGGGCCAGCGCGATCGTATTCAGCCGAACATGGTGGCAGGATCTCCCGCGCGCCCAACACAACGGCTTCGCCAAACGCGCGAAACAAGCAGGAGTGAAGCTCCGGTCCGACTCGATGCTCGGCGGACACTTCGTGGAAGTGCGCGGAACACCGGATGAGTCGCTTTCCACAGAGAGACCGGAAGGCCCCTATAGGAATGAGGCCTGAGTCCTCAGGACTGAGAGCGGCAGTATCGTGACTCGGTGCTAGCGGAGGCCGTCAAAACGGCATCCCGATGGAAAAGTACGTGCTCACCTTTCTGGTCGTGGGCACCAGCGCAATCCCGGCCACCGGAACCGCGACGCCCAGCCGGAATCGGTACGGGATATCCCAGTTCAGGATCGCCGCCGAGATGTTGAGCTCCGCGCCCACGGATGCGATGACCTTAACGGCGGTGAGGACCACCCCGGCGTCCACTTCGCCCGCGGTGCAACGCGAATTGCTGGGCGCGGGCCGCGTCACAAAGGTTCCCGGACACCATGCACTGCCCGCGTCGCCAAAGACGGTGAGACTGGTGCGATCGAAGAACAGCGGCAGCGTCCCGAGCCCCCGGCCAGGAATGGTAAGGGGCGCGCGATACTCCAGGCTTCCCTTGAATGCGCGGATGCCTAGCAGCGACGCAGACTCGAAGCCGCGGACACCGAAAGTGCGGCGACCTTCACCCAGGACGTAGCCGGGCAGCACGTCCAGCACTCCGCCGCTCACACCGCCCACCTCGAAGTAGCCGGTGCTGCGGCTGTCCTGCAGGCCTCCCGCGAGGTTCAGCGCCAACACGTGGTGCGCGTAGCCCGGCATATCGAAGGACTTGTACAGCGATCCCGAGCCGACGACGCTCGTGGTGAGCGCCGCCGCATCGTCGGTGCGCCAGCGATGCCGAGAGGTGAGCGACACCGACGCGCCATCCTCCGGCGAGATCGCCAGCGGCGGGTGCTGCGTGTTGGTCCAGCCCGTGGAGAGCGTGACCCGCGGATAGTAGTATGTGCGGCGATACAGCGAGTCGATGCGGAGGATCAACGACGCCGAATCGGTGGCGTAGTCCCGGATTTCAGCGCCGCCCCCCGCGCTGAAATACGAGAAGGTGCGCGAGCGCGGCCGCAGGAACGTGAATGCGAGCGTAGCCTCACGAATGCGGCGTCGGAGATCACCGATGCATCGGTTTTGCTGCGCCGAGTCCAGGACGCAGCCGAGGTTCTCCCAATCCTGCGTGGAAAACAGCTCCAGCAGCGGCTGGCCGAGCATGCCGTTTCGATAGTACAGCGAGCCGGTGAACCCGCTGTTGTCACTGGGCACGAAGACGAGTGCCTGATAGGCGTGGCGATCGGCGATGTCGGCCCCGGAGATCAGCGCGCCGTAACGGATGGAGTTGGAGTCCAGCGCCGGCTCGAAGAACGGAATCCAGTACGTGGGCCGCAGCGTGCGCCACGCGGAGTACGCGCGGACCGGCCCCTCAAACGGAGCAATGGCGCCTGGCGTCCGCGGCGTGACGCTTTCCATCGGCGTGGCATTCTCCGAGCGGACGCTGTCCATGGGCGCGATCCCGACGTGATAGCCGTCGGACTTGAAGACCACCGCGGCCAGCGCCCGTTGGGCAGGCGACGATTGCGCCTCGAAGAGTCCTGTCTGCGCGTCGCTCATGCGCTGCAACCCGGAGACCAACGCGCTGTCGGCGAACGCGGGACGAAACGCAGCGCGATAGAGATTCGTGATGCCGGTGCGGTCGGAGCTGAAATACACGAAGCGCCCATCGGACGACCAGCTCGGCGTCGAGTTCACGGTGCGCTCGCGGACGAGCGTCTGCGCGATGACGCCGGCGGTGTCGATCACGACCACTTCCGACGTTCCGCCGCGCAGCCAGCGTACGACGGCAATGTGGGTTCCATCCGGCGACCAGCGCGGCTCGGCCCACTGCTCGTCGAGGCCGCCGGTGGTGATCGGCGTGATGCGTTTGCCGTCCGGTGAAACCAGGGCCACGCGCGTGCCGGCCGGGACAATCTGTATCGCGGCAATGAGGCCGTCGGCGCGCGCGTCGGGCACGGAGAGCCGGGCGCCGTGGGTCAGCTGCCGCGTGCCGCCGCGAACACCATCGACGTAGAGATCAGACCGATACGTGTAGGGCGACGTGTACTCGAGCTGCGAGTACAACAGCGATCCGTCGCTCAGGACGGTGTTGGGTGAGCGCGAATGCCTGCGCGCGATGCGGTCGCGCGTGACCCGCGTCTGCGGCCCCAGCCTCGACGTGCGCAGGGTGAGCTTGTAGGCGCCGTACGACTCGCGTCCCGGAGTTCCCGTGTAGACGAGCGTCGTATCATCGAGCCAGCGCGGGAAGCTGGCGTAGGCGCCATCCACGGTGAGGTTCCGCCAGCCGGGCAAGGGCCGCGTCGCTGGTGGCAGGTTTGCCATCAGCGAATCCGTCCAACTGCGGTACTCGGCGGTGAGACGACGGCCGAACGCGCGCCGCGACGCGCCGTTCAGGTTCCAGGGAAGCAGCCGCCCGCTGGACGCCTCCACGAACGTGCGCATCGAGCTGTCCCCGTGCGTCCGTCCGAGATAATCCATGAATAGCGAGCCGTAGGCGTACGCGGCGTAGCCATATGGGAAGGAAGGCGTCGCGGACGACAACTGGTCGATGCGCGGGAAGACGTGGTCGATGGCGGCGGTCCGAGCGAGCATTCGGTGCTCGCTGCCCTCGATGCGGCCGCCCCCGGCGATCAGCGTTTCGTAATAGACCGCCAGCCCCTCCACCATCCAGCGCGGCTGGTACCCGTTGACGAACAGGTAGGGTGCGCGCCCAAAGACGCGCTGGAGCGACCACCACACGCCGCCCACCCGGTCGAGGTGAAAGATGTGCGCCAGCTCATGGATGATGACGAGCTGCAGGTAATCGTCGGTGAAGCGCAGCGCGCTCTCGGAGACGGGCGGGTTGGCGTAGACGACAATGCGGTTGGACGGGATTGGCGTCGCCCACCCGTTGCTGTAGTCCACATCGTCGCTGATGAGCAGGTCGATGGGGCCGCGCGGGGGCGTCAGGTGCAGCGACAACGCAACGTACGCCGACTCGGCGTGCGTGGCGGCGCGGCGCGCGGCGTCTTCGAGCTCAGGGGTGAAGTGGACGTAGAAGTGTCTTGTCTTGAGCGTCCGCCAGTCGCTGTTAGGCTTGACTTGCGCTTGAGCGGGGACAGCCGCGCCCACGATCAGCGCTACGAGGGCAATGGCGCTTTGCGGTCTCAATTCGGTGCGCGAATGCCCTTGAAGTACGCTTCGAGACCATCCGCGACCGCGCGCGCATAGCGCTCCTGGAACTCGGGCGTGCGCATCGCGTGCTCCTGCTCGGGAATGATGATGAAGCCGCCCTCCACGAGCACCGATGGCATCCAGGTGTTGCGCACGACGGCCAGGCTGCGAAAGTAGACGCCCTGGTCCTCCAGCGGGATGTTGCGCAGCATCGCCGATTGCACGGCACGCGCGAGCGTCTCAGAGTGGGGGCGGTAGAAGTACACCTCCATGCCGTTGCGTTGCGTGAACGGGTTGATGCCGTCCCCATACGCGTTGTAGTGCAGCGAGACGAACGCATGGCCATTGGCGCGTCGGGCGATGATGGGACGCATTGCCAGATCAACCGCATCATGGGTGAGTCGCGTCATCTCGACGTTCGCGCCGCGCGCCTTCAGGATGCGCTCGAGCGCGAAGCCCACGGGGAGCACGGCGTCGCCTTCGTACAGGCCGGTGGGGCCAGTGGCCCCCGCCGGCGGATGGCCGGGATCTACGACGATCGTGAGGCCGGCGAGCGCGCTGGGCGGCGGCAGTAGTGGTGCATTGGGGAGCTGGCGTGTGACGACCGCCCCCGGCTTCCGCCTGATGCGAAGCACCAGCGCGCCGTTCTCATAGAACACCAGAAAGCCGAAGGGCTCCTGACTCAGCCGCACCGTGTACCGGATGCGTTCGGTGCGCTCGGCAGCCCATTCGACGTTCCGGATCAGAGAATCGGACGTGGGAAAGTTCACGATGTCGGTGCCACCGCGGGTGTCGTACAGCGTGAGCTCCAATGACCGTTCGTGCTCCTCCACGAAGTACGCGGGGCGCTCGACCACGGGGATAATGAGGTCCGACCATTCGCCGCCCGAGCGGACGCGCGCGTTTCCTGCCACCCGTCGTGGCGCGATGGTGTCGGTGGCAAACGTCTTGGCGTCGATGGCCTCCACCCAGATCTGGAGCGCGGAATCCAGCCGGATGCGAGCGAAGCCGGGATACCGCGCCGTGAGCTGCACGCGCGTGCCCGGCGTGAGGAACCAGCGATACACGCCATTGGGACCGGGCCGGCCGATGATGACGCGATCGGTGTCGCTGGCCGCGGACGCGGAGTCGCCCAGGATGACCCAGGTGGGGGTCGTGTCCGTCACGACATTGGGCGGCGGCGGCGGCCGAAGCGAGTCCGCAGCCGTGGGAGGCATGCCGGCCACCCGAACCGGCTGCGTCACCCGAGCCGTGTCAGAGCCCAGCACGGCGACCAGGTCGTATTGGGGCGCTGTGGGCGGTGGATTGGGGACATACGCCAGGTACGATCCGTTGGGCCACACACGGACGCGAAGCCCATTGATGGCCAGGGTGGCCCGGCCGTTGCCGACCGATCCGAGAATGAAGGTGGAGTCGCGCGACTGTATCAGCTGGTTGGCCTGGGGGTAGACCACCCGCGGCGCCAGCGGACCCTCCACCAGTGGCATGGCCGGGAGGGGGGGCCGGAGGACGACTGCTTCAGGACGGACGGCCGGGACGGGGGCGGTGCTAGCCCGGCACGCCCCAGCGACGGCGACTGCGAAGAGGGCTAGTGTGGCGCGTCGCATAGTCAGACAAAGGTAATGGTGGCCCTCTGGAGGACGGGTCACGGAGCGGGAAAGTGCTATGGGACACAACCTTATAGATGCTACGTTCATTGACCCCCCATTTTTCGCGACCTATATTCGCGGCCCATGCCGTTTTACCCCTTGGGGACCCCTGCGTGACTTTCCCCAGTTCCCCACCCTCCCTGCCCAGCCCCCCAGACCCTGCCGTGAAGACTCCGTGTAGCTTTTGCGGCCAGGAGAATGAAACCGGGGCTCGGTTCTGCAGCGATTGCGGCCAGCCCATGGCACGCGCGTCTGCACGGGTGCAGCCCGCGTTTGCGCCGGGTGCGGTGAATGCCAGCGCTATGCCGCAGGGATCCTCGCCCGCCGGGGTCGCCGAGGGGGCTGCACCTGGGCCGAAGTGTCGCAAATGCGGCCACCTCATGGATGTCGGCCTCCCGTTCTGCGCCAGCTGCGGCACCCGCGTCTCGACGCAGGTGCAGGAGAACACATGCCGGAACTGCGGCGTGGCATACGTGAAGGGCTCCGATCTTTTCTGCTCCAGCTGCGGTACCCGCGTTGGCGAACGCGTCTCGGTGATGAAACCGGTGAGCGCCATTATTGGCTCCGGGCCGCGCAACAGTGGGCCGCGCATCGCCATTCTGGATGAGCGCGGCGAGCCCTCGTCGGTATTCGCGCTCGATCGCGGCGAGGCCATCATCGGCCGCGGCGACGCGGACATCCGGTTCGAGTTTGACGTCTTTCTGTCGCCGCTGCACGCGCGTATCGACCTCAGCGAAGGCTCGCTGTGGCTGCGCGACCTGGGCTCCCGCAATGGCAGTTGGGTGTACATCGAGGAGCCCACGAAGCTCATCGACGGCGATCTGATTCTGATCGGCTCGCAGATGCTGCGTTTCCGCCGACTGGGCTACCCGGGTCCGCATCCACCGGAAGCCGACTCGACGCGCCGCATGGGGTCAGTGACACCGCCGGTGGACGTCGCCATTCTCGAGCAGCTGCGCGCCGACGGCAGCATCCGCGACATCTTCCATCTCTCACCGGGCCGGTCCACGCTGCTCGGCCGGGAAACGGGCGACTGGATTTTCCCGTACGATCAGACGATGAGCGGCAAGCACGCGGAAATCGTGTCCGAGGACATCGAGTTCTTCGTGCACGACGCGGGCAGCCGCAATGGTGTGGCCATGGCGGTGCGCGGCGATCGCCAGCTGAAGAAGGGACAGCGCTTTCTGGTGGGCGATCAGATCATGCGCGTGGAGAACGTGTGAGCGCGCTGAAAATCTGTCCGCAATGCGGCACCGAATTCGAGCTGGACCAGCGCTTCTGCCCCAAGGACGGGTCGACGCTGAAGACGCAGGGGGGCGGCGGTGCCGATCTCGTTGGCTCCATTATCGCCGACCGGTACCATGTTCTGAAAAAGCTCGGCGAAGGCGGCATGGGCACGGTGTACCTGGCCGAGCACGTGAAGATGGGGCGCAAGAGCGCCGTGAAGGTCATGAACCCCGGCATGGTGGACGACGCGGACGCCATCAGCCGGTTCAATCGCGAGGCCGCGAACGCCAGCAAGATCAGCCACACGAACGTGGCGTCGGTCTATGATTTCGGCGAGACGACCGAGGGATTGATCTACCTGGCCATGGAGTTCGTCGAGGGCCCCGCCCTCACGAAGGTGATCGAGGAAGCGGGCGCCCTGCCGCCCATCCGTGCAGCCGACATCACGCGTCAGGCGGCCGAGGCACTGGCCGTGGCGCACGACATGGGCATCGTCCACCGCGATTTGAAGCCGGACAACATCATGCTGGCGAAGAACCGCGACGGCTCCGACTGCGTGAAAGTCGTGGACTTCGGCATCGCGAAGGCGGCCAACAATGAAGCGCAGAAGGTGACCAGAACCGGGCTGGTGGTGGGCACGCCCGAATACATGAGTCCCGAACAGCTCGCGGGCGACAAACTCGACGGGCGCAGCGACATCTATTCGCTGGGGCTCGTTGCGTTCGCGATGATGACGGGCAAGCTGCCCTTCCCCGGCGAGACGGTGCAGGAATCGATGATAGCGCGTCTCACCGACGAGCCGAAGCGGCTGGCCGAGATGAAGTCCGACGTCAACTGGCCGTCCGCCGTGCAGGCCGTGATGGACAAGGCATTGCAACGCGACTTCGTGGACCGCTATCAGTCGGCCAGCGAGTTCGGCCGCGACCTGTACAAGGCCGTGTCGGCGATGCCCGAGAGTGCGGCGACGAACGCGTTCACGTCGGTGATGGGACGACTCTCGACGCCGAAGAAACCGAATGCCGCGATCCCTTCCCCCGCGAAGGGCACAAAGGTCGTTCCGCAGACGCGCGTGAATCGCTCGACGAGCTCGAAGGATGTGCCGGTGGCGACGTATCAGGCCGCGAAGGGCAGGACCGGGCTGTACGCGGGAGTAGGTGCCGTGTTGGTCGCCGCGGCCGCGTTCGCGATGTTCAAGGTCGGCGGCTTTGGTGCCAAGGATGCGGCGGGAACGCCGATGCAAAGTGGCGGGCAGGTGGGCCAGACAGCCACCTCGACCATGACGCCGATGAGCATTGCGAATACGCTTGATGAGGTAAAGACCCTGCTCGACGCGCGGAGTGCCACTGCAGAGACCGCGAATCTCGCGCTCGCCAAGCTCGATTCGATCAAACCGCTCGTTCAGTCCGATTCGAACAAGGTCGAGATACTGCTCCGCACCGCGGAGGTGCATTTCGTTTTTTCGTCTGAGACCGCCAACGAGACGACAAAGGCTCGCGAGTTGAAGACGGGTTGTGATATTCTCAGGGACAACGAAGGGAAAGCCGCACGATTCGGCTTCAAACAGAACTTCAGTTTCTACCTGTATGGCGATACTTCAAGGAACCTTCCTCCCGCCTGCTGACGTACCGAGTGA
>JANNJV010000533.1:0-4028 GCA_031395945.1 Gemmatimonadota bacterium
CGATCAGGCAGCGAGAGAAGGGTGAACTTTCCACTCTGCGCGTTGGCCCAGCTTTCCAGGCTCGGCGTTGCACTGCCCAGCACAACCACCGCTCCCTCGGCGCGCGCGCGAACGATGGCGACCTCGCGCGCGTGATAGCGCGGCGACTCGCCCTGCTTGTAGCTCGTCTCGTGCTCCTCGTCCACGACAATGGCGCCGAGATCCGGCAGCGGCGCGAAGATCGCGGAGCGCGCGCCCACCGCGATGCGCTTCTCGCCACGCTGGAGCGCGAGCCAGGCGTCGTACCGCTCACCATCGCTGAGCGCACTGTGCAGCACCGCCACGTTGTCGCCGAAGACCGCGCGGAAGCGGCTCACGGTCTGGGGTGTAAGCGCGATCTCGGGCACGAGCACGATGGCGCTTTTCTTTTGCTCATTGACCACGGCACGAAGCAGGTCAAGGTACACGAGCGTCTTTCCGCTGCCGGTGACGCCGTGCAGCAGGAATACCTCGCCAGGCTTGCCGCGCGCCAAAGCGTCGGTGGCTGCGCGCTGCGCTTGAGTGGGTGTGTGTTTGGGATCCGCGGCCTGCGCGCGCGTGGCGAACGGGTCGCGCGCCACCACCTCACCATGGATCTCAACGAGTCCGCGATTTACCAGCGACGTGAGCACGGGCGGCGAAAAGGACATGCGCTCCAGCAGCAGTTCGACGGGCGCGCTGCCGCCTAGTGATTCGATGAGGTCGTACAACTCGCGCTGTTTTTTCGCGCGTACAAAGGTGGCGTCGCGTTCCATCAGCGTGGGCAGATGCGTCTTGAGAGCGGCCACGCGTCGCGTCTTTGGCGTGGGCACCGGCGTCTCGGCGCCGGTGAGAGCGGCCGGAAGCGCGGTGCGCAGTACCACACCCAGCGGCGCCGCGTAGTACTCGGCAATCCAGGCGCACAGGTCGAGCAGCGGCTTGCCGAGCGCCGGCCGCTCGTCGGGCGCCTCGAGGATCGACTTCGCCGTCACACCATCGCGCAGCACTCCGGCCCCGACCACGAATCCAAGCTCGCGCCGTCCGCGCACCGGCACCACGACGCGGCTCCCGACGGACGCTCGCGACGCGAGGCGGTCAGGAACGTCGTACGTGAAGGGCTGAAAGAGGGGCAGCGGGAGCGCGACGGAGACTAGCACGTTATCTCAGTCTAACGCCCAAGCCCGGACCATCAGGCAGCCGAATGAACCCGTCATCAATCGACGCGCCGACGTATGGATCGTCCGACAGCAGCGCTGCGCCGTCGAGATCGGCGTAATCCGCCAGCGGCGCCAGGTGCGCCATGGCCGTGATGCCCAGGCTCGATTCGATCATGCAGCCGAGCATCACTGTCATCTCGCGGCGGTGCGCTTCCTGCGCCATGCGCCGCGCCTCGGCCAGGCCCCCGCACTTGGACAACTTGATGTTGATGCCGTGCACGGTGCCGTCCAAGCGACCAATGTCGCTGGCCGTCAGGCAGGATTCGTCGGCGATGATTGGCAGGGGCGATTGCGAACGCAGCGCGCGAAAGCCGTCGACGTCATCCGGCGCGAGCGGCTGCTCGATGAGCTGGAAGCCGTTGTCCGCCAGAACCTTCGACATGTGGACGGCACGCGCCACGTCCCACCCGGCGTTGGCATCGGCGCGCAGCAGTTTGTCCGGCGCGCCCTGCCGCACGATACGCACGATCCACTCGTCGCGATCGGTGCCCAGTTTCACTTTGAGAATCGGATAGCGGCGGGCGTCCTCGACGCGACGCCGCAGCTCGGTCTCGTCTGTGGACAGGGCGATGGTAAAGCTGGACGCCGGCGCCATCATGGGATCGAGCCCGAACACCTTCCAAAGGGGCTGGTCCGTCTTCTTGCCCAGCAAGTCATGGGCGGCCGCGCTCACCGCACTGCGTGCCGATGCGTCGCCCGGAACAGCGGTGCGCATCCACTCCTCGAGCACGTCGATGTCCCTGAGCGAGCTGACGGTGCGGCTGCGCCCCACCACCTGCGCCAGCGCGGGCAGGGCAGCCGCCACGGTGTCGGCGCTCTCGCGATAGAACGTGTTCGGCGCCGCCTCGCCCCAGCCTTCCACTCCCGCATCGTCCGTCAGGCGGACGCGCACGCGATCGTACGCGATGGCACTGCTGCGCGCGATGGCAAAGGGCACGCGCGGATGTATCGTGAATCGGTCGTGCTGCAGCTTCATTTCGCCGAGCGCGCCACCTGCCTGGCCACCACCGCGGAGCGCATGGCTTCCGCGGGATTGTTCTGCCGCGACAGGAATCCGATCAGCACGTCCGCCAGATCGTTGGCGCGCGCATAGCGGTCGGCCGGCACCTTGTTCAGGCATCGCATGACGATGTCCGCGATCTCGACCGGGATTTCGGAGTGCACCTGCTGCGGCGGCACCGGCATTTCGTGCACCTGCTTGTAGCCCACTGCAAACGCATCCGGACCGTCGAAGGGCGGGAACCCCACCAACCCCTCGTACATGACAATGCCCATCGAGTAGATGTCGCTGCGGCCGTCCACGAGCTTGCCCATCGCCTGTTCCGGCGACATGTAATGGGGCGTGCCCATGGCACGGCCGCTGGCGGTGAGACGACCCTGCGAACGCGCTTCGGCGATGCCGAAGTCGGTCACCATGGCGTGACCATCCTCATCGAACAGCACGTTGTCGGGCTTCACGTCCCGGTGTACGATGCCGCGGCGGTACGCGTAGTCCAGCGCGGTGGCCGACTGCGCGATGACCGACGCCACCTCGACTGCCGGCCGGGCCCCCTGGCCAATCCGGTCCGCGAACGATCCGCCGGGCATGTACGGCATGACCGTGTACAGGACGTCCTCGGCGTCGCCGGAGTCGATGATGGGCACGATGTTGGGATGTACGAGCTGCGACGCCGCGCGCGCTTCGCGGCGGAAGCGCTCCAGCATCTCCGCGTCCTTGGCCAGATGCCCGTGCAGCACCTTGAGCACGACGTGACGCTCGAGGTGCGCATGCTCCGCGAGAAACACGCTCGCCATTCCACCGCCGCCCAGCCGGCGGAGGACGCGGTATCTGCTTCCGGTGGCGTGCCGTAATCGGGAGATCTCCTCGTCGGGTCTCTCGATGGATTTGCCGGCGACCTCGGGCAGTGATCCGTTGCATCGCGAACAGGTGGCGGCGCTGCTGCGATTCCAGGTGCCGCACTCTGGACAGAACACGTCAGGCCCCGAACTGGAAGCGGACGAAGTCGTACGGGGGCCACGGCCCGGTGAGCTCGACATTCACCAGCTGGTGTCGCTCCCGCTCGGTGTCCACCGAATCCGCGAACTCCTCCCACAGGTCCCGCTCGACGAGGTAGGCGGCGCTCAACACAATGCCGGTGATCTCCTCACTGCGGAGCGGCACCGTGGCGACGGCATGGCGTCGCAGTGAGCGGGTCACGTCCGCTCCGATCGCCGCCAGATCCGAGCCCGCCTCCCGATCACCTTCGCGGCCCGTGGCTCGCGTAATATGGACGCGGGCCGCGTTGCGACCCGCCACCCACGCCAGTGCGTCCGAGAGCGCCACGTAATGCAGCTCCATCCATCGCTGCAGCACCTCGGTGGAGCGGAACACGGTGCCCACTGGCGACGGAAGCACCGCGTCCTGCTTGAAGAGCGCTTCCACCACGGCCAGGTGGCGTTCGATGTCCGACGTGTCCACCTCGCTGGGCTTGAAGTCACCTTCCTCAGTGACGGCAGCCAGCTCGCGCGACGGCATGAGCTGCACGCCCGCCGGCAGCGTGGGCGGCGCCTGGCCATCCTGCATCATGACACCGTACACGCGCAGCGACATCAGATCAGCTTCCGGAAGCGAAGGATTATGAGAAGGGCCGCGGAGAGACCCAACTGCAACGCCAGCATGTACCAGAAGGCGTTCGGCTGCTCCGCGAGCGGAATATGGGCGAAGTTCATTCCCCACATACCGCTCACCACCACGAAGGGAATGCTAATCGTGGCAACCACCGAAAGGCCCTTGGTGATCGATCCCAGGCGGTTGGACACCTGGGTGAGATAGCT
>JANNJV010000555.1:0-10190 GCA_031395945.1 Gemmatimonadota bacterium
GTGATGAACGAGAACCGTATTCCTGCAACAAACCCTTGCGGCATAACAATATGAATATGGCTGGGCAGCCTGCCTGCTTCTTGCGAAAGCCGACTTGGCCGAGAATCCCCGCCCCCCGCTCGGCCTCGACGTACCGATGGAGGTGACCAAGCTCCCGGTGCGCCACCGCAGACCCACAGATGACCGATAGCGTCTCACAAGCCAAGGTGCCGGCTCGCCGCGTTACGCCTCTCCGGGCCGGCGAACGCGTCGTCATCGTCGGTGCTGGCCCAGCCGGCCTGACCGCCGCCTATCTCCTGGCGAAGCAGGGGACGCCGGTCACGGTACTCGAGGGAAGCGATGTCGTCGGCGGCATCTCACAGACGGCGCAATACAACGGCTATCGCTTCGATATCGGCGGACACCGGTTCTTCACTAAGGTCACGCCAGTGGAGGATCTCTGGAACGAGATCCTGGGCGACGATTTCATCTCCGTGCCGCGCCTGTCGCGCATTTCATACAACGGGACGTTCTTCGACTATCCACTGAAACCGATGAACGCGCTTCGCGGCCTCGGCGTCTGGAACGCGGTCATGTGCCTGGCGAGCTACGTCAACGCCCACATGAATCCGAGCCCGGTGGAGGAGAATCTCGAGGAATGGGTCACGAACCGGTTCGGCAAGCGGCTCTATGAGATTTTCTTCAAGACCTATACGGAGAAGGTCTGGGGCATTCCCTGCACGGAGATTCGCGCCGAGTGGGCCGCGCAGCGCATTCAGGGACTCTCGCTGGCCAGGGCGATCCTGTCGGCGACCGCGCTGAACAAGCGCTCGACGAAGATCAAGACGCTGATCAACGAGTTTCGCTATCCGCGGCTGGGCCCGGGCCAGATGTGGGAGGCGGCCCGTGATCGGGTGATCGCAATGGGCGGCGAAGTGCTCATGAATCACGAAGTCACGCAACTGGAGCGTGATGGAGATCGCGTCACCGCGGTGGTAGCGCGGGGTCCAAAGGGCGAGCGTCGCATCGAGGGCGCGCACTTCATCTCGACCATGGCCATCCGGAATCTCGTCCAGTCGCTGGAGCCGGGCGTACCTGTGCCGGCACGCGCAGCGGGCGATGGACTGAAGTACCGCGACTTCCTTACCGTCGCGTTGATGGTCGATCGCGAAGACATCTTCGCCGACAACTGGATCTACGTGCATACACCGGGCGTGAAGGTGGGCCGCATCCAGAATTTCAACAACTGGTCCAAGGCGATGGTGCCGGACCGCGGACGTACCTGCCTGGGCCTGGAGTACTTCTGCTTCGAAGGCGATGGTCTGTGGACCAGCGACGATCGCGATCTCATCGCCCTCGCGACGCGCGAACTCGAGGAGCTGGGGTTGGCGGGTGGTGCGAAGGTCGTCGACGGAACGGTGGTCCGGATGAAAAAGGCTTATCCCGTATACGACGCCGAGTACCGCAACCACCTGGACGTGGTCCGCGGATTCATCGACCCGATCGAGAACCTCCACACGGTCGGACGGAATGGGATGCACAAGTACAACAACCAGGACCATTCCATGCTCACCGCCATGATGGCGGTGGCCAACATGCGCGGCGCGTCCCACGACATCTGGTCGGTAAACACCGATTTCGAGTACCACGAAGAGCAACGCCTCGAAGCGCCCGTCAACGCGACGGGTGGCGTTGTGGGTGGCATCCTTCCCAGCACCGCCGCTTCCGTCCGCGCTGTTGCCGCCGCACGCTGACGCGGGTGCGTGCCGTCGCCTCAGCGCCCGCTGGTTCGGACTCTGACGCGGGCCGCTTGCAAGACCGCCGGCCGGAGGACTGCCATGAGCGTGTCCACCACTCGTGGATTGGCGCGTTCGTAGGTATGTCCGTAAAGATCCGCGAACACTTCGAGGGAGTCGTGGTCGAAGAGGCCGGTGGCATCGATGAAGCGCGATCCCGCCGCGGCAGCCATCGCAGGGCCGATGAGGGGTGGCAAAGCGCGGTGAACATCACCGATCCGTCCCGGCTGCCGCAACCAGCGCTCGCGCTCCGTGAGTGTCTTTCGTGTGGAGAGCAGCGCCGGTTGCCACACGTAGATCGTTTGAAATCCGTAGTTTGCGGCCAACGCCTCCACCAAACGCGCGTTCGCAGCGAACACCTGGGCGATGTGCTGTGCGAGCGAGTCGGTGGACTCTCGTGTCGCCGGAGCCGAACCTTTGGCGGCCACCAGCCGCTTCACAAATTCCAGCCGTCCACCGGCACTGGTCGCGGCGCGGCGAAGAACTCGAACGTCATTGGCGAGTCCTGGTGCGCTCTGCGCCGCCAAGGTCCTTCCACGATTGAAGTCCGCGACGCGATTCCACTCGTTCTGGGGGATGCCTGCCCTCCCGTTCTGGACGGTTGCCATGACGTCATTGATCCCATCGTAGAACACGACGACGTCGGGGCGGTTGCCCGCCCGCAGTTGGAGCATCAGCTCCAGGATCTCCTGCGTGAAGGTGTGACCTGGTGCTCCAAGGTTGATCGCTTCGATACGCGTCTGATTGCCGACCAGTTGCTGGAGACGTCGCGCGGCCTCAGCGGGAATCGTGAATGCGTCTCTCTGATACCAGCCGAAGGTCGTCGAGCCTCCGAGGAAGAAGAGGCGGACCACCGACGTGCCAGTCACCGCAGGCAGTGGCGTCACCCGGTGTCCAAGGCTGTCGACCGTTATGTGCCGACCCGTGAACGTGGGGTTCCGGACGTAGACGTACGGCGCCCAGCGGACCTCCTCTTCGCGCAAATGGTCCCTGGAGTATTCAGTAGCCCAACGCGTGGTGTCGAAGGGATTCGCCGGCGTATGCCTGCGCGCCTCCGCGTCGTCGCCCGCAAGGGCGCGCCTCACCACGCGTTGCGCGCGATAGGCCGACTCGAGCGTCACGATGAGGACCGCCGTTACGCCTACGATCAGCCACGCGTCCCGAATCAGCTGCGCAGTGCGCAAGAGGTGTCGTGTCACGAGCGCTTTCATGAAGGTCTCCTCGTCCCACGGAATCACGCACGATGACCGCCAGGACAACGCTCGCGGTCGTGATCCCAATTTTCAACGAACACGACGTGCTGCCGCAGTTATTCGCGCGGCTGAAATCCGTGTGCAATTCGTTGGATGATATCGACTGGCAGGTCATATTCGTCAACGACGGAAGCCGCGATGACTCGGCGGCGATGATTCTCGCGGCGCGCGCCAGCGAGCCTCGATTCACGCTGATAGACCTGTCGCGCAACTTCGGTCATCAGCCCGCCATCTCCGCCGGACTGGCCCACGCCGACGCGGATGCCGTCGTGATCATCGACGGCGACCTCCAGGACCCGCCGGAGGTCATCCCCAGCCTGGTTGCCGCATGGCGTGACGGAGGTCAGGTCGTGTTGCCGGTTCGGAGAAGTCGGCAGGAGCGTGGGCTGCGTCGTCTCGGTTTCGATCTGTTTCACAAGCTGTTTACTTGGGTGAGCGACTTCCAGTTCGAAGGCCAGACAGGCGTATTCGGCCTCCTCGATCGCCAGGCGGTACAGGAGTTCAACCGGTTATGCGAACGTAACCGGTTCATACCGGGGCTGAGAGCCTGGATTGGCTTCGAGCAACGGAAGGTGCTGTACGACCGTCAGGAGCGTCAGGCTGGTGCGCCGAAACAGACACTGCTCCGCCTGATCCGGTATGCGATGGACGGCGTCATCAGCTTCTCGCTGAAGCCGCTCCGATATATGGCGCTCGCCGGTCTCATTATCAGCCTCACCGGATTCGTCCTCGCGTCCGTGTACGTCTTCAAGCGACTCTTCGGGTTCGAGGTCGCGCAGACCGGATTCACCACATTGGTGACGCTAGTCCTCTTTCTCGGCGGCATTCAACTCATGGGGATCGGCCTCCTCGGGGAGTACCTGGGCCGCGTCTACGACGAGACGAAGCAACGACCGCTGTATATCGTCAGCAAGCGCTATGGCGTTGTCGCGCGATCGTGAGCCTGCCTTCTGACTCAGCCCAATCCATGAGCTCACGCGCGCGCAATGTCGCGATCCTCCTGATTGTTGCCTTCGGCGCCCTACTACGTTCTGTCGACTTGATGCGTCCCTGGGTCGGAATGCACAACGGCTGGGGTGGCGCGATGTACGGCAACATTGCCCGCAACTTCGTGAAGTACGGATATTGGGCGACGGAGTTCGGTCCAGTCGCCAACACGGGGTACGTCTCCCCCGAATACTTCGAGTACTACTACCATTACCCGTCCATGCTCGTCTGGTCCGTGTCGGCGAGCTTCCAAGTGTTCGGAGTGCACGAGTGGAGCGCCCGCCTCGTGCCGCTGGCGTTTTCGCTGGCGCTGATGGGGCTCGTTTTCGGACTGGCTCGTCGCCTGTTTTCCGAGGAGGCCGCTCTGATCGCACTGCTGTTCAGTGCCATCTTGCCGGTCGAAGCCTACTATGGGGCGCATGTAGACGTGTACGGATCGATCGTCGTTTTCTTCACGACGCTCGCCCTGTACGGCTACGCACGCTGGCTGGAGACCTCACGCAGCCGCGACTTCGCGCTTTGCCTGATCGGTGTGGTTTTCGGGTGTATGACGGCGTGGTTTACGTTCTTTCTCGTACCGCTGATCATCGGACACTACCTCTTTGTCCACCGACCGCACGACCATCCCCGAAATCGGCAGATCTGGCTCATCGCCGCATGCGCCATCGCGGTATTCCTGCTTTTCGTGCTACACCGTCGGATGCTCATGGCAGGTGGCAGGAGCGAAATCGAGGGAACCCTTCTCGAGAAACTGCTGATCCGAATGTCGCTCGACACTCCGTCGGGATCTGTAAGCCTCGGCGGTCTTGCAGTGAAACACGCGCGCGACCTCGTGCGGCTGTACTCGATTCCATTGCTGCTATTGGGTGTCGCCTGGACAGTGTTTTTCGTGACGGATGCAGTGAAGCGTCGCCTGCAAACGGCCGATTGGCTCGTGCTCATACTGCTTGGCTACGGCTTCCTTCACAACGCCGCGTTTCCCTCCTTCTTGTTGGGCCACGAATTCATGGCAGTATGCTACGTCCCGGGGCTTGCGATCGCCGCTGCGGCGGCGCTGGTGCGCGTTGGCGCGCACGTGGAGCAAAACTGGGGGCGGCGTGCTCGTTACGGTGTGGTTGCGGCGGCGTTGCTCGTGACGGCTGCCGCGTCACTGTCATCTGTTCGCGACCTCTATGCCTCCGATTCGAATCACGCGGTGAACCTCAAGCGGTGGGGCGATGCCATTCGCGCTACCAGCGCAGATACCGATCTTGTGTTGGCCTGTTCGCCGGACGATCGCATTTTCCAGTACTACATCGATCGAGAAATAGTTTTCTCGATCGACACGCCAGAAAAATTCCGAAACGCCATTCTGCGCCGCCCTGCTCGTCTCTTTGCGTGCCCTGCGCGGTGGGCGGAGGCCAAGCCTGACGTCCTCGGCTTCCTCGATGAATTGTATTCGCGGCGAGTTGTGGGTGGTGATCTTGTGCTGTTCGATCTCAGAAAGTAGGCGCGTGAACGTTCCTCTCTCGGAATACGGATGGGCAATGAATGACGTGCAGTCCGCTGCGATCACGGTGGTCATTCCATCTGTGAACGGCTGGCGCGACCTGGATCGCTGCCTGACAGCCCTCGAACTCGAGCGCTCGAGTGCACTGATCGAGGTGCTGGTTCCCGAGCGTTGCGGACCCATGGTCCGGGACGCAGCTAGACGCAAATACCCCTGGGCGCGTCTCATTCCTGTTTCGGCGACAACCACCATCCCTCAGATGCGCGCGCTGGCGTTTCGCGAGGCCACGGCACCGACCGTTGCGGTTATCGAGGACCACGTGATCGTGACGCCCGGATGGGCACTCAAGATGATCGCGGCTCGGACCGCCGACGCACGTGTCGTTGGGGGCGGGTTGGTCAACGCTGCGACGGAACGTATCGTGGACTGGGCTGCCTGGCTCTGCGAGTACAACCACCTCGCCGCGCCCATGCAGGCAGGCGCCGTTGAGACGATCCACGGCAATCACACTTCCTACGATCGCGCGCTGCTTATCGAATTCAGGGATGTCGCCGAATCCGGCCGGTGGGAGGACGCCCTCCACGCGGCGATGAGAGACAAGGGTGTCACGCTGTGGTCACGCCCTGACATCGTCGCGGGACACCAGAAGCACTACACGGTCCACGAATACACGTCGCAGCGGTTTCTCTATTCGCGAGCGTATGCTGCCATGCGCACGAGCCACCTGAGTGGGGTTCGCCGAGTTGCATATGGCGCGTTCGCTTTCGCGCTTCCGCCGGTGCTCTTCTACCGGATCGTCTCCCGTGTTTGGAGCGGAAGGCTCTACCGCACTCATCTCGCTGCATCGCTGCCGCTCCTCGCTCTCTTTGTCATCTCCTGGGGCCTTGGCGAAGTGGCGGGTGCGTGGTTCGGAGACGGCGGCGCCCTCGCCAAAGTCGCTTAAGGCGGACTCGCCAAGACCTCTAGCTAAGGAGAAGCCGCGAATGTCGCTGAATCACTTGTCAACTCATCGCCTGACCTCGAAACAAGCGACGGCTCTCTTGCTCGCCGTGTACTTCGGGCTAAGCGCGCTGCTGTTCAGGTCCTTCCAGTACATCGCGTACAAGGACGAGGTGAACTACATCTCTATCGGGGAAAAGTTCGCGCGTGGCGACTTCCTGAACGGTGCCAACGCTCTGTGGTCCCCTCTAATGCCCCTGCTGCTGGCCCCGCTCATCAGTCTGGGAATCGATTCGATCATTGCGGCCAGAGTTGTTCAGGTACTCGTGGGCGCATTGGCGTTCTTCGCCATACGGGCGGTCTCGTTCCGCCTGCCAATGAGCGAGCGATCGCGGCTACTGGTCCTCGGTGTTTCGATTCCAGCTCTGGTCTATTGCGCGTTCTTTGCGTTCAACGCCGACCTGCTGCTGGCGTCTGTTCTGTTGTTCTATTTCAGCCTTGTTTTCGATCCCTCCTATCCCGAACGGAGAGCAGGAGGGTGGTTGTGCGGCATCCTGGGAGGGGCGGCTTATCTCACTAAAGGGTTCGGATTTCCGTTCTTCATCCTACACTTCACGCTGAGCACCGTCGGTCATTTCGTTTTCAACAAGACAGGGCGCACTCGGCAGCAAGTACTCAGCAACTTCGCGCGCGGCATGTTGGTATTCGGCTGTGTCGTTCTCGCTTTCGGCTACATGCTGAACCGCAAGTATCACGATCCGGCAGTCTGGGTCGGCGGCGTTTCCGGAACGTACAACTATGCCATCCGCGCGCCGGATGTTCAGCCGCTCGGCGCGCCGAGCTCATACGCAGGATTCGTGAAGCCTTGGCCCAATGGCGCTGTCAGCATCTGGGAGGAGCCCTACTACTTCTTCAAGCTCATCCCGCGGTGGAGCCCATTCGATTCGCCGCGAGCGCTGAAGCATCAGGTAAAACTGATCCGAACGAGTTCCGTCAACATCATTGGCTTCTACGGATTGTTTTCCGCATTCTCTGCGGCGATCGTGCTCGGGTGCTTGCTGCTGCTGCGGGGTGCACCAGGAAAAGAGTCGGGACAATTCGGGCTTGCCGCTGCGTTAGCGACCGTGGGGCTATATACGGCCTTCTATGCCGCGCTATACTCGGAGGAGCGGTATCTGTGGCCCATGGGATTTCTTATCCTCATCATGGGCGGTTCGTTGCTGGATTCACTGTTCAGCACACGCATCGCCGCTGGGCCTTTCCGGCAGCGACTCGTCGCCTTCGCTTTCGCAGCGTCGTTCATTGTCCATCCGATCGACCAGCTTGTCGATCGGGCAAACAACGGTCGCGAGCTCGCTCGAATCAGTGAAAGTCTACGAGAAGCGGGAGTCCATGGCCGGATCGCAGCGAGCGGCGATTACGGGGGTTCGGTAGTTGTGGCGTATCATTTGGGTGCCACATTCTACGGGCATCCCAAGCCAGGTATGTCCCTGGACGAAACGATCGGCGAGCTCAAGAAGCATTCGATCCAATATTACTTGAACTGGTTCGAACGCACGCCACTTCCGGATTCGGCCTTTCAGCGGATCGATGCATTTGCGGCGTACGACCGACAGGTGACGGTTTACGCTGTCCGACCGTGACCCGACCTTGGGACGCGTCTGAACGCAAGTTAAGCCGCAGAGCTCTTTGACTCACGGACTCCGTTGGAACCCACAGGTAGCGGCGGAGCGTGACATCTCGGTCGTCGTAGCGTTCGACGGCGCCGCTGACCGACTGCACGATAGGCTTGGTGCCATCGCCCGCGCATGCGCAGGCGTCTCCGCGGAAGTCATTCTCGTGCTACCCGCCGACGCGCGAGACGATGTGGCATACCTGTCAACGATTCCCACGCAAGTTATCACTACGCCGTCCACGCTCGTGCCTGTGCTCTGGGGCCATGGCATTGCCGCGGCTCGCGGGAGAATCGTGGCGCTGACGACCACGCAATTCCGCGTACGGGACGGCTGGGTGCGCGATCTGACCGCGCCACTCTCACAAGATGGAGTTGTTGGTGCGGGCGGCGCCATGGCGCTCGCGCCCAATGCCGACGCACTTACGCGTGCGGTATTCCTGATCCGCTACTCCGAACATATGGCGTCGCCCGGGTCACCAGCGCCGCGCGACATCGCTGGCGACAACGCTGCCTATCTCAGGGACGCGGTGCTAAACGTATGCCCAGACGTCGCGAACGGTTTTTGGGAAGTGGACGCACACCGGCTGATGCGCGCCAAGGGCGGACGTATCGTGCAGGCGCCACGGGCAGTCGCGGAGTTTGCGCCAGAGCTGTCGTTGCGCGAGATGATGTCGAACCGGTTCGTCCATGGCAGCCACTTTGGGGCATACCGCGTTCGCGCGCTGCGATGGCCCAGATGGCGGGCGGTGGTCGTCACGCCGTTGGTGCCATTCGTTCTCTTCGGTCGGATACTCGGCCGTTTGCGCCGCGTTGGACAGCCGATGACACAGACACTGACGCTGCTCCCCGCAATGTTCACGCTGTTGTTCGCCTGGGCGGCTGGTGAGGCGCGCGGCGCTCTGTCGGGCATGGATCGGACGAGCGACGGATGACCGCGGATCGGCCCGCATTGTCCATCGTCATTGCATCGCTGAATCCGGGACAGGTGATCTTCGAGTGTCTCTCGGCGCTCGAGTCGCAGCGCGAGCAAGGGGTTGAAGTGGTCGTGGCGGATGCCTCGGCCGACGGTACCGCCGATCGCATCCGCTCGAAATATCCCTGGGCGCGAGTACTGAACGTTCCTGACGCACACTCGCTCCCTCGATTGCGGGGTGCCGGGATGGCTGATGCGGTCGCACCCGTGATCGGCATTCTCGATCCGTGGTGCCTCGTGGGCAGCACATGGATAGCGGACGCAATTCGCGCTCATGAAGAGCGACGCGAACTTGTGATTGGCGGCGGCGTCGAGCTGGAGCAGTTGGAGCGGCGCAGCTTCAGAGCCTGGGCAACCTATCTTTTCGACTACTGGGAATTCGCGTCGCCATTCGAGAGCGGTCCGGTGCCGGTCCTTCCGGGAAACAACATCACGTACAAACGTGCTGCCCTGCCCGACACAGATACGCTGCGATCCGCCGGATTCTGGAAAGCGTTCACTAATGAAAGGCTGCGCGACGCCGGCCAGACGCTCTGGTCCTCGCCCGGGCTGACTGTCAGGATCCGACGCCGCATTCCGCTGCGGCGTTTCTTCCGCAGCCGCTACCACCACGGCAGGTCGTACGCCGCGATGCGTGTGGGCGGTGCGCCGATCATGCGTCGCTTGAAATGGGCGGCGGTTACGCCGGCGTTGCCGCTGCTGTTCCTGGCGCGCCAGCTTCGCGGTCTCGCCGGCAAGCCGACCGCGCGTGGCTGGTTCGTCGTGTGTGTTCCGGCGCTGCTGGCCTTTCACATTAGTTGGGCGTGGGGGGAGCTGGGCGGATACCTGGCGGGTCCAGGGCGGAGCGACGATGCCATCCACTCGTGACGTGAAGGTCTCGGTCGTGGTCATCGGTTATGCACCGGCGGACCTGCTCGGCCGGTGCCTGTCCGAACTGCGCGCGCAACAGCGCGGGCGCGTGGACACCGAGCTGCTGGTCGTTGCGCATCCGGGACACCAGGGAACGTCGTTCGCTCCCGTGCGCGCGCAGTTTCCTGACATCACCTGGGTGGACGCGCCTGTCGAGCACAATGTCGACCGATTGCGCGGTCTGGGAATC
>JANNJV010000567.1:0-3261 GCA_031395945.1 Gemmatimonadota bacterium
GCCGGAGCTGGACGGAGTCCAGGCGACGCGGCTCATTCGCCAGCGCCATCCGTCGGGACCGCCGATCATCGCGCTCACGGCCAACGTATCCACCGAAGAACAGGAGCGCTGCCTGGCGGCGGGAATGAGTGGCTATCTCACCAAGCCCTTCAAGCCGCACGAGCTGTTCGCCATGATCGAAGGGCGAACCTCACTGGAGACTCCCGCCGTGGCCGTGGCCGTCGCCGACGACAGCCCAGTCGATGTCCGTGCCTTCCGCGCCATGCTGGCGGAAGCAGGCATTGAGGATGCCGCGGACACGATGTTGCGTGTCTTCCTCGAGGATTCTGCAGCCCGCATGACCGCACTGTCCGGGTCGCTGCAGCGCGGCGATGCCGCGGCAATTGAACAGGACGCACATGGGTTGAAGTCCGGCGCCGGGAGTATCCGGGCGCAGCCGCTGGCTGCTCTGCTTCAGGCCGTCGAGATCGCCGGCGCCAAGGGCGACGTCGCGGGCGCGCAAGGGCTCCAGACGCAGGTGGAAAGTGCGTACGCGAGGGTTGTGATGTTTCTCGAAGAATCTCTGGGAGCGCCGCATGCTTAAGACGGCGGCACCGGCCGCGCAGCACTGGATTGTGGACGTGGTGCGCCGTGCGGCGGTGCCGCTCAGCGACATGCTCGACATTCCGGCCGGCAAGATGCTGACGGAAGCGTGGGGCGAGCTGCGCCGCGTGTGCCATGTGTCCGACGACACGGTCACGGCGGCGATCGCGGCACATTTTCGTCTTCCGGTTGCCGATCTGTCCAGCGTGTCGCCGCAGGCGCTCAAGCTGCTGCCGGAGAGCGTGGCGCGGAAGTATGTCGTGCTGCCCATTCGCCAGGACGACCGCACGCTGACGCTGGCGACCGCCAACCCGGTGGACCTGGGCGCGGAGCAGGCGATCGCCTTCGCCAGCGGACGCCGGCCGGTGTTCGTGATGGCGTCGCCCACGGCCATCCTCCAGCGACTGGCGCAGCACTACGCGCCGGAGCGCGTGGTGGAATCGCTGCTGGCCGCGGTGGACGACCGGGCGGACGATGTGAAGGTCATCGAGGAGATGGCGCCGGAGAACATTCCCGTCGGCGAGATGGATACCGCCCCGGTGGTGAAGCTGACCAACCTCATGCTCCGCGATGCCGTGGACGAACGCGCCAGCGACGTGCACATCGAGCCCACGCCGTCGGGGGGCGTCGTGCGCTTCCGCGTGGATGGCGTGTTACGGACGCACATGCAACTGCCGCTGGCGGCGCTCACGCGCGTCGTCTCCCGCATCAAGATCCTGGGCAAGCTGGATATCGCGGACAGGTTGCGGCCGCAGGACGGCCGCGCGCGCATCCAGGTGCACGGCCGCAACTACGACGTGCGCATCTCCACCGTGCCCACGCGAGACGTCGAAAAGGTGGTGATGCGACTGCTGGAGCCCGATCGCAGCGTGAGCCTGGACGATCTTGGCACGCCCGCGCAAGAGCTCGCGCGTATGCGAAAACTCATGGCGTTTCGCGAAGGCATCGTCGTGGTCACGGGTCCGACAGGATCGGGGAAGACCACGACGATGTACTCGGCCATTCGCGAGCTGGCGTCCGGCAAGATCAACATCACCACGGTGGAGGATCCCGTGGAGTACGAAATGGCGAACATCACGCAGATCCAGGTGGATCCCAAGCGCGGCGTGACGTTTCCGTCCGCCTTGCGCGCCGTGCTGCGGCAGGACCCCGACGTGGTGTTCGTCGGTGAAATCCGCGACCTGGAGACCGCCGAGGTGGCGGTGCAGGCGTCGGTCACGGGGCATCTGGTGCTCGCCACGCTGCACACGAACGACGCGGCCGGCGTGGTGCAGCGTCTCATCGACATCGGCCTCAATCGCGCCAGCCTGGCCGGCGCGCTGCGCGGCATCGTGGCCCAGCGACTGGTGCGCGTTTTGTGCCCGGACTGTGCGCGCCCGGTGGACGGCGCGCTCACGGACGCGGAGACGCGTCTGGCGGAGCGATATCACGTGGCGCCTATCATGCGCGCCGTTGGGTGCGATCAGTGCCGCGATTCCGGCTATCGCGGACGCGCGGCCATCAGCGAGGTGTTGACCACTACGCCCGAGTTCATCGAACTGGTGGCGAAAGGCGGGAGCGCGTCAGAGCTGCAAGCCGCCGCCGTCGCGGGCGGCATGCGCCCTATGCGCGTGGTGTCACTGGATCTGGTGCGTGCCGGACGCACCACACTGGAAGAGCTGGAGCGGGTGCTGGGCGAAGCGATGTCGCCCTCGGCCGGCTCGCCGGCGGCCATCGAGGCCGAAGCCAGCAATCTGCCGCAGGTGTTGCTGGTGGACGACGATCCCGTGGTGCGGACCATGGCGCGCGCGACGTTGGAGAAAAACGGCTTCGGCGTGACCGAGGTGGGCGACGGCGCGAGTGCGCTGGAGCGTCTGGCGGGCGAGCGTGATTTTGCGTTGATGGTGCTGGACCTCAAGATGCCCGGCATACACGGTCTGGAAATGATCCAGCGCGTGCGGAGCTCGGTGCGGACCGCCGGCCTGCCCATCATCGTGGTGACCGGAAGCGAAGACGCCGCCAGTGAGGTGGGGGCCATGGAGGCCGGCGCCGACGACTACATCCGGAAGCCTCTGGACCCGCCACGCTTTCTGGCGCGGATAAAGGGTGCGCTGCGGCGCGCCACCGGCTAGCGCGCGGCTACAGCTGGGACGTGCAGTGCGGGCAGCGCTTGGCCGCCAGGGGAATGGGCATGGCGCACATGGGGCACGGTTTGGTGTCGGCGGGCGCGATAGGCTTGGCGTAGAGTCGCGCCGAATACTTGATGGCCAGGAACACCACCAGCGCCACGATCACGAACGCCACTACGTTGCTGACGAACACGCCGTAATTCATGGTCACCGCGCCAGCGGTCTGCGCGTCGGCAAGCGTGGCGTATGGCGGCGGGGCCTTGGTGCCGTCCTTGAGAACGACGAACAGGTTGGTGAAGTCCACGCGTCCCAGCAGCAGGCCAATTGGCGGCATGACGATGTCGTCCACGAACGACTTGACGATGGTCCCAAAGGCGCCGCCGATGACGACCGCCACGGCGAGGTCCACGATGTTGCCGCGGGCTATGAAGGCGCGAAAGTCTTTCCACATGCCCGGGAACTTGGTGGCAATTCGCCGCCGCCGGAAGGCCGCTGGCCCGCGGACTGGACCACGGTTTGCAGCGTCGACGTTGGTTCGACTACCAGGGATTCACGCATGGACAGGGCAGGC
>JANNJV010000571.1:0-1641 GCA_031395945.1 Gemmatimonadota bacterium
GTTGCGTGCGATCCGTAGATTCGCGCCGTGTCGTACGCAAACCCCGGCGGGCGCCAGCCGGCAAACCCCAGCAGCACCGCGCCTTGCGGCGCGTGGGGTGAGCTTGTCCCGGCCTCCGGTTCGCTGCGCCGCATGTGGCACTTCATGCAGAGGTTCTGTTCGGGATCCTGACTAGTCACCGGAAACCGCAGCTGACTGGGATTGCTCGAGCCGTGTGGGTCGTGACAGACTGCGCATGTGGTGGGCTGATAGTCCGTGGCCAAATCGCGCTCGACGAAGTTGGCGTCGACGCCCCAGGACGCGATCGCCTTGCGTCCCTCGTGACAGGCGGAGCATGACGCGTTCCCCGCCCGCGATGCGCTGACGTTGGCGTGTCTGGATGCCGCCCACTCTTCCGCGAATGGCTGGTGGGCGCCGGAATGACAGTCGCCACAGTCGCCCGTGCCGGACATGCTGATTTTTGCGAGCGGCCTCACCAGGGTGCCCTGGCCCACGCCTTCAACGTGTGCCAGGCCCGGACCGTGACAACTCTCGCACTGGACGTCGTAGTACGCCGAGTCTTTGACTGCGTCATGTCCGGCCACTGTGCCGGTCGCGACATTCCCTTTGCCATTTACGGTGTGGCAGCCGTAGCACGTAGGCGCCGCGGCGGGGTTTGCGCTCACGGTCGCGTAGGCACTCGCGTGCTTGGTACTCTTCCAGCTTCCCTGAAAGTCGGCGTGGCAATTGCCGCACGTTGTCAGCTTTGCCGCCGCGTCGTAGTAGCCTAAGAACCCTAACGCGGCGGCTGGCGGAGGATTGAAGGGCGCCCGGTCGCGGAAGATGATCGAGTCGTTCGAACACGCGACGATAGAGACGGCGGTGGTGCACGCTGCCAGTAGCTGGCCGAACGCCCGTCTCGTCGATCGAACTTGGCGCATTTTCGCACCTCGATGCGTACGAAAGCGTACGCAATACCACCCAAGGAGAATCCTTAAACCCTCCGATTCTCAATGGAAAGCAAGCCTACGCCGCGAACTTCGCAAGTCAGAGGGTCCCTGACCCTCAACGGTTTCTAGCGAGCTCCACAGCAGCGCTAATATCGGCACTGTGGTCGGTGTATTCCGGCAGTGCCCGGGCCCGCTCGGACGACTCCGCCGCCAGCAGCCGCCGTCGAAAGTTCTTGCTCGCGGCGGCGTCGCCGCGGGCATCGGCCGCGCGGGCGGCGAGTGAGAGACCAAGCAGGTGAGTGGGACGCTGCGCCAAAATCGTGTCGCCTTGCGCGGTCGCTCTCGCAACGTCGCCGGTCACGAGCGCCACGAGGCCCATGTCATAACGCCGGTGCGCGTTGAGCGGCGTGAGTGACTCCAGCGCACCGAACGCCATCGTCCCGAAGAACGCCGCGCTGTCCGTCTTGCCCTCGCTGGAAAGGCGCATGACCCGGTTGAACAAGCGCTCAGCACGTTCTTCCGGTGACATCGATGAAATGTCGGGCGCGCTCCCCGCGCGCGCTGAGCGGCACACCCGGTTCGGCGACATTAGCGTCGTCGCGTGGACCGGCCCTGAAGACCGACAGCACGATCAGTGCGGCGACCGCGAGTGCCGGCACTCCCCAACGGAGCACGTTCGGCACGCCTGGGGCCGATGGCGCACCAGCCCGCC
>JANNJV010000592.1:0-8495 GCA_031395945.1 Gemmatimonadota bacterium
AAATCAGAGTTTACCATTACACCGGGTTCTGAGCAAATACGCGCCACTATAGAGCGCGACGGACAGCTTGAACCAACAGCAGCAGCTTAGAAGACAACGCGCACTCCAAGGCTCGGCAGCACCGGGAACTGTGAGATTCCGCGGCGTGTTGGCTGGTCGGTGGAATAGTTGTAGAGATAGACGAACACGTTCTGCGCGTTGTAGGCGTTCACGACGCTCACGTAGGGCGCGAAGGTGGCGCCGCGCGCGACAAACTCGCGTGACGCATCCAGATCCAGCCGGTGCGCCGACGGAAAACGCGCGCCGTTCCGCCGGCCGCCCAGTGGCTCGATGAACAATCGTGGCTCGCCGGTGCCCCACCGATCCTCGGAAGGGTCGTACATACGCCGCGCCACCTGCCCCACGATGGGTGTATAGGGTGTTCCCGTCGCATAGCCGAATCGGGCGCCGAGACGGTACTTCGACACGCGCCAGGTGCCCACGACGTCCAGGTCGTGGCGGCGGTCGTGCCCAGGCCACCACGAGACCCCGTCACGAGAACGCGAGCTCACCCCATACGAATACGAAACCCAACCTCCCAGGCCTTCGCCACGGTGCCAGCGCGTCAGCACGTCAACCCCGTATGACTTTCCTTCTGCGGCAAAGAACTCATCGCCTCGACGCTGCGGGTCATCGGATGCGTTGGCTTCGAGCACGCGATCGTACCGCTTCACGTACGCTTCCAGGCGCAGCGATGCCGCCTCGCCCATGCGGCGCTGCAGTCCGCCCACCCAATGCCACGCAGTCGCGACGGGTATGAAAGAATCGCTGGCAAGCCAGATGTCGAAGTAGCGGAGCGGTCCGTCACCCGCCATCGAATGCACAAACTGGGTGACGCGACCCGCGCCTGCCGTCAGCGCGAAATCCGGCGTCAGGAAGTACTTCGCCGACAATCGCGGGGAAATCGCGCGCCAGTCACGCTCGTTCAACGCCTCGGCACGCAGGCCGCCCTCGACAATCCACCTGGGCGAAAGCCGCCAAACGTCGCTCATCCACACCGCGCCATACCTGGGGCGCTGCACCAGATCGAAGTCCGTCGTTCCCGTTTCCGCGGAGCCGGAGGCATAGCGCAGCCGGTGCGCAGCAACCTCGTATCCGACTGCGGCATCGTGCGAACCGGCACGCGATCGTAACGATCCCGACGCTCGCAGATCGCGCACCTGGTTGCGTTGGCTGAATGCGCCGTCGGCAAGGTTCAGCAGTGTCGAGAAGCTGGATGTCGAGACGCGCTGCTCCAGGAGGACATTTCCCATGGTCTTCGTGAGCGTGGCGCCCAGCACACGATTGCCCCAATCAAACGCCCAGTTTCCCTGAGTCGCTCTGGATGGCGCC
Organism: Gemmatimonadota bacterium; assembly: GCA_031395945.1. Taxonomy (GTDB): domain Bacteria; phylum Gemmatimonadota; class Gemmatimonadetes; order Gemmatimonadales; family Gemmatimonadaceae; genus DASPMP01. The sequence goes on from JANNJV010000592.1 coordinate 1,372, forward strand.
GTGTCCGTATCGAACTCCGCGAGGTTCGCGTCCAGCACGTCCTTTCCCACATACGCGGTGAGCACAACGGTCAGATCACGCGGGAAGGCGTAACTCGCGCGACCGTGCATGTCGCGGAAGTGATACGGGAACAGGTTGTCGGTGAAGATCCGCTGGACCGCGTCGGCGTACGTGCGGCGTCCGGCAAGGCTCCACATTCCGCGGTTGTCGCCAAACATTCCACCGAGTTTCGCGCTCGCGCCGAGCGCCGACACGTCTACGGTGGCGTTGATGCCGGGGCGGGTCTCCTCGGCTGACCGGACGTCGAGCACGCTGGAAAGACGGCCGCCGTATCGCGCCGGAAACGCCGCGGTCATCATCTCGATTCCACCGACGGTCGCGTCCATGAACGTGCTGAAGAGACCGCCCAGGTGAAATGGATTGTAGATCGGATGGCCGTCCAGCAAGACGAGGTTCTGGTCGGCCTCGCCGCCGCGGACATTGAGGCCGGTGCTGTAATCGTTGCGCGCGATGACGCCGGGTAGCAGCTGGACGACTCGGACCACGTCCGCCTCTCCGACCTTGGGAACGCCGGCCATGGCGGCCGCTCCCAGCGTGAGCGTGCCCACGCTGGGCCTGGTCTCGAACATTTCGACGTCTACGGACCGCGTGTCTGCCCGTACAGCGGAGAGCAGTTGGGCTTCCGGCACCAGCACCATCGCGATGCGTACCGTGTCCCCTGCAGTGACGCGTATCGCCCGCTCCGCATTCCGGTACCCCAGCAGGCGCGCCCGCACGACGATCGGACCCGCCGGCACGTGTTCGAGCCGAAAGCGTCCCTCCGCGTCCGTGATGGCGCCAATCGCGCTGCCGATGACGGAGATGGCGGCGGCCCGTGCCGGCGCCGCGGCGCCGATGTCAGCGCGTGTCGTGACGCGGCCGGCGACGACTCCCGTCACGAGCGCCTGCGCGGCAAGGAGAGCTGGAACGAGACTGCTGAGAACGGCGCACGCGCCGAAACGAACGAAAGACAGGTGGCTGCGGGTTCGGGGGGAGTTCGCGGATGATATGCGCGGGACAGCAGAACCGCGAGAGGCAGCGCTGCTAGAGGGTGTACCGGATCATCCGAGCCACGCGTGCCATGAGTCCGCGTGGGCGCGGCACCAACTCATCCAACTGAGCCCTGGTCTCGATCCAGGTACTGCGCGCCATGACATAGTAGAGATCCACCACGCCTGCGGCAGCGTGCATGCCGGACACCACCAGCGCGGCCTCGCCATCGGACATGAGTCCACGCGGATCCATGTTCTGCGACCCCAGCGTGAAGTAGAAGCTCACCGCTTTTCTGTCACTCTCGGAGCGTGATTGCTCGTAGCCCCGCAGCAGCGCGTCGGTATTGCGCAGAGCGGCCGAATCGATGGTTGGGGTGACCCATCCTAGCTGGTCAGCGAACTTGAGGGTCTGCTGCGACTGCGCCTGCATGGAGCTGGCGACCACGTTCTCCCAGCCGGGCTGACGGAGCAGCGCGGCGATGGCGCCCGGACGCGCCACCAGCTGCGTCTTCTGATGGAGCTTGGGCGCGCGTGGACGCTCGTCGTGCGTCAGCAGGGTGGTCTGGCCAGCGGTGACTTCGGCCTGAACCAACGCGCGGTTGAGCACCGTCACCGCGGCACTGTCAAACGGGAACAGCTCGCGAATCCATGGCGCCCTGCGCAGACCCTCGTTCGTCTCGCGCATTCTGCCGGCGACGTCGTCGACCTCCGCTCGCGCGTTGTAGATACCGATGCGCAGCTCGCCGCCCGTGTGCCGCATCTGTTCGCGCATCCGATCGCGACTCTGCAGCAGCCGGTTCATGACGTCGTTCTGAATCATCCCCACGGCGACGTCCGGGATGGGGCCGTTCCATCTGGATGGCGAAATGATGAACACGCGGCAGCCACGCGCGGCCGCGCTCGCGAGCATGGCGGCCCATGAATCGCTCACCCAGATGGGATCCGGAACGATGATCACGCTTCCGGGCGGTGCGAGGTTGTAGAGCATGGCGCGCGCGACAGACGATTCCTTTTTGCCGAAGCCTGCCTCGTTGTGCACCTGCAGTGCGCGGCCGACGTACTCGGACTGCGCGCTGTCCGCTGTCGGCTCCCGTGTCACGACGGCCAGCGGGGCCGGTATGTCCGCATCCTTGAAGCCGTTGCTGCGCAGCGCACGCCGCGCGGCGGCGCGCACCTCGAGCGCGGCCGGCCCGCGGACGCGATAGCCGCGATCCTCCCAGGTGGGGCTCGCGTAATTCTCACCGATGCCCACGCCCATGATCAAGGCCGCTCCGCGGTACGGATCATCCTCGGACACGTCGTAGATGACCACCTTGCGGTGATCGCGCATGAGGTTGTCCGGCACGAACGGGAACGGCGGGATGATGTGATGGCTGCGAAAGGAGAAGTCGCTCGGGTTCATCACGTTGACGTGAACCTTCACCGCATTGCGGAGAAAGCGATCGCCGTCATTTGCGGCGGCGTCACGCTGGAGCCGCTTGGACGCCTGCACCGCCGCCCGGAGATCCTGCTGCCGCTTTCGCAGATGCGCTTCCTTTTCCGCGTTGCCGCCCGAAAGCTTCATGTCGGCGCGCAACGGATCCTGGAGAATGTCCATCCACAGGCGGCCGTCGCGCAGCTCATAGTACCCCTGGTCGTGAAAGATGATGTACAGCGGCATGAGGCCGGTACTGTCGTAGCGTTGCACCGCTTGTGTGAGCGCGGGAAGGTACCCATCGGCCACCATCGCATACGAGACTTCATCCACCCGGTTGGTGCCTTCACGTTTTCCGGAGAAATCGTGGGTCCACACCACGTGGTAGTCGCGCGCCGCGAAAACGGTGCGGACGATTTCCAGCGGGATGTCCGCCGATCGCAGATACGCCAGAGCGTTTCGGTCGGTGAATGGGTGGCCCACGGCCCGCTCGATCAGCGCGTCCACCTCGGACTGCTCGTCGTATTGCTCCGGCGTGAGCGCGAGTTGCAGGGGTAGCCAGACGAGCCTGGAGTCACGCCACTGCCGCAGCAGCGTGGCGTGCGCGGTCTCGATGACACCAAGCCAGCGCGCATGGACGGTAGCGATGGCTGGATGCGCGTCAGGACGAACGCCGGACGAGTCCCGCAGCCATACCGCATAGCGCGCATGCGCGCGCGTGGTGAGTGGTCGAATGTTCTTCTCGTTCTGCTTCACCTGGCCGAAAAGGGAGTCGAAGGGGATCAGCACGTCGTCCAGCAGGCCGCGGCGCGCGCGCACCGCGAGACTGTCCCCAAGGAGTGGACTGCCTGCTGCCGCACTGAAAGCGCGGGCGACCGACTGCTCGTACAGCCGCGTGATCACCGCGTAGCTGGGGCCGTAATTCAAGCCGCCGCTCGCTTCGGGATAAAGATTTGTGTATGCCAGCAGCATCGAGGCGGCAGCGGCGATACTCGCGATCTCTGCCTCAGCGTTGGCGCTCAGGCTGCCCTTGGCCAGTGGCATCTCATTCGACGTCGGAGTCTCGACGTCCGCATCCTTACGCCGGGTGCGGCCCGCCCATGGTTGGCCGAGGGGCACGTGCAGTCCCACATTCAGTGCGTCGCGGCGTCCAGGGAACCAGTCCACGCGCATCATGGTCCCGTGTCCCAGGATGCCACCTCGCCGAATGGCCGTTTGGAAGCTGAGCATCCCGTCGATATCGCGGCTGCGGCCGTCCCAATCGACGCCGGCGCTCAGGCCAAACGCGCGGCTCGTGGCTAGAATGCGCGCCCCAGGTTGAACGCTAGGGCCCGCGGTCGCGTAGGCCTCGCCGGCGACACCGAACAGTCCAAGCAAGGGGTGCATCACATGACGGTGCACGCCGGCCGCCAGCGCGCCGCGCCACTCCCCATCGGGACCGCGGAACCCGGACGGAACGACGTATGGTTCCCACCGAGACGGCTGACCCATGGAGGGAATACCACTGGCCGGGCGTGTCGTTTGGCCGAAAGCAGCGCCAGCTGCCAGGAACAGGAGGGCTATTGCTCGAGCATTTGTCTGGTGCACACCTGAGGTTGATACAAGGCTTATGCCGGAGCCCTCGCAGCCCTGGACCGCGGAGTTGTCAATCGCGCTCTGTTTGCGCAGCTTCGATGAGTCATTCAGCCGGCGCCGCGGCTTCACCTGCCACTTCAGGAAACCATGAAATCATTCGCGGCTGCAGCCTGGGCATGTCTCGCGGTCGTCTGCGTCGCATGCGGATCGAAGTCACGGCTGCTGCCTGACCTTCCCTGCTTCGACGCCGAGAAGCTGAGGGCGACGCCGCTGATGTTCGGCGACTTGTCGCCTGACGCGAGCGCTCCCGGTGGCTGGAGCGGCGTCGAGGTGCACTTTGGCGTCGATGCGGCGGGCGCGCTTACGGCACGCGTCCGCGAGACAGGGGGGGCGTCTCGTCAAACCCGAGCCGTGCAGCGCGTGACCTACGACGCGAACAAGGATTCGCTGTCGCTCGCGTACGCGGGACCGGCCGACACGCGGTTTCTGCGCGCGTATCGCCCCGCCTGCAACCGGCTGGTGGGATTCATGGTGTATTTCAGGACGCCGGAGGATTCCGTCGGCATCGTCGTAGAAGACACGCTCCCGCACGTCGAACGGCGTTGAGCGCGTCTCAGGAAACGTAAGAAAAGTGCCCACGCTGATGCTGCACTCCGGAATTGCCCGCTCGCTCGCGACAACACTGCTGGTGACGGGTGCGTCTCGAGCCCTGTCCGCGCAAATCGGCCCGACCACCGCCAGCGCCCGAGCGTACCCTCACGCCACTGAGCCCATCGGCACCGTGCGTCAGGTGTATGACGGCGCGCTGACGTTGACGGAAGCGGTGAACACGTTCCGCAACATCGACCGGCTGTTCCCCACGCGCGTGGTGCCAGCGTCGCTCCGGCCCATGCCATTGCCACCCTCGGCCACCCCGCTGCGCACCCTGCTATTTCGAGTTTCGGGCAAGCGCTATGACCTGGAAGACTATCTCGAGCTGAACCGCGTCGCGGGGCTGCTCGTGCTTCATGACGGGCGGGTCGCGCTGGAGCGCTACCGGTACGGGAATTCCGCGCGCACGCGTTGGATGTCGATGTCGATCGCCAAGTCCATTACCTCCACCCTGATCGGTGCCGCCGTGAAACAGGGGCATATCGGCAGCCTCTCAGATCCGGTTGTTCGGTACGTTCCTTCGCTTGCTGGCAGCGCATACGATGGCGTGTCGGTCCGCGATGTCCTCATGATGTCGTCTGGCGTGAGATGGACCGAGACCTACACCGATCCCAGCTCGGATCGGCGGCGTCTGCTCGAAGCGCAGATCTCCCAGACACCCGGATCCGCGCTCGCTGTGATGCGGTCGTTGTCGCGCGCCGCTGCGCCCGGGACCGTCAACACGTACAGCACGGGTGAGACGCAGGTGGCGGGCGAGATCGTTCGCCGCGCGGTTGGGCGGCCGGTCGCGACATACCTGTCCGAGCGCATCTGGGGCAAGTTCGGCATGGAGGCCGACGCCAACTGGTGGCTGGACTCGCCCGACGGCGTCGAGATTGGCGGGAGCGGGTTCAGCGCGACGTTGCGCGACTATGGTCGCTTCGGCGTGTTCCTGCTGCGCGGCGGTGTCGCCGGCGGCGAGAGCATTCTGCCAGAGGGATGGATTCGCGAGGCGACAACTCCCAAGGTACTGCGCGGAGGGACGCCATTGTCGTATGGCTACCTGTGGTGGACCGGGACGACGCCGCGCTCACAGCGCGACAGCGCGTACGCGGCCATCGGCATATACGGCCAGGGCATCTACATCAACCCCGTAGCCCAAGTCGTAATGGTGGTGTGGGGAGCGCAACGCGCTCCCACGGGCGGCGACGTGATCGACGACTGGGTGTTCTTCGACGCCCTGGTAGACGCGCTCGCGCCGCGCGCGGAGGCGTCCCCCCAACCCGAATAAGGACACGGAAACGCGAAGAGGCCTGCCAAGCGCCGTTGTTGCGCGCCTGGCAGGCCTCTTTCCCCTTTCCCTTCGGCCCCGTAACTACGAAACGATCACTAGTCGGAAGGTCGTCCGATTCTGGTCTACCCGACCGGATTCGATGCTCACGCGACTCGCGGAGATGCCACGCGACACGAGGTAGTCCTTCGCGGCCTGGGCCCGCCTACCGAACAGCGCCGAATTGTCACCCTGTATCACGACGTTCACGGCCGAATTGGTCCGCAACATCTCGATTCTTCCGTCGATCAACGCCTTGGCGGCATCGCTGAGCGCCGAGCTTCCGGACGCGAACTGGATCCGCGCCTCCATCCCACCCTCAGCGTCCTTGCCGATCGGGATGACCTGTTCCGACGATGCTCGCGGCGGCGCGTTCCGCAACGAATCGCGAAGCGCCTGAAGTTCGGCCTCGCGCTCGCGCAGGAGGCGGGCGCTCACCGTGTCTTGAAGCTGTATGACCGTCGGCGGCGGCGCCGGCGTGACAACGGTCACCGTACGAGTCTCCTTGTGCGGGTTCCGGTACAAACTGATTCCCGCGCGGATGCTCTTGTACGTTCTCCAGGCTTTTGGCGGAACCCCTTCTTCATTCGCGAGGAAATCCAACACGCCATCCACTCTGAACGCGGCGTTGTCGCCGAGCGCGAACTTCAGGCCCAGCAGCGCGTCCACGCCGTAGGAGTGCAGGAAATTCGTTTCCGTGGATACGCCGGCTCCCGCTCCGAGCAGGAGTGTCACCGGACCCATTTTGGGAGACGCCACCAGTCGCCCGGACAGAATCCCGACGTTGACGTCCTTCAATCCATTCGTGCGCTTCGCACGCATCTCGGCGTCTTCGAACTCGATCGACCAGTTGGGATGGAGGTACATCCCCACCCGCCCTCCTCCGCCAAACGCACTCTTGAGAGTGAGTTCGTTGTCGAAGGACGCGGCGCTGCCAAACGCGCCGAACTCCATGGTCCCCCTCTGCTGCGCGGCTGCCGGCACGGCCAATACCAGCGCCGCGACACCAAACGTTGCAATTGCTCTGAGTGACATGTGAATCTCTCCTTTAAGACTTTTTGGCCGGAGCGGTGTTGGGGGCGGACAGTCGTCCGGCCCCAACCCACGCCCGCGTTACGGCAGCGGGTTGGGGGTATTGGTGGCC
>JANNJV010000066.1:0-7947 GCA_031395945.1 Gemmatimonadota bacterium
GAAGTTGCTCGCGGCCACGGGCGAGTTTCCCGTGGGAGGGGATCCCGCGCGCGCGGTGCAGCTTGAACGCGAGGTGGCGCACGCCGTTGAGGACGCTCGCCGAACGAAGAAGCGCCTGGACGCCGTGGAAGCGACGGTCAGCACCGCGGTCGAGCATCTGGAGAAAGCGCACATCGAGCTCCATCGGCGCAGCGAACAATTGCGACAGCGCACGCGGACGCTATACCTGATCGATCGCGTCCTGACGCTCGACAACACCACCGACGACCCGCGGCAACTTGCCGACGGACTGCTGGCGCTGGTCGGCGACGACATGCACTCGCAGCGGTGTTCGTTGCTGTTGCGCGCGCCCGAGGAAGGCATGCTGTATATCGCCGCCGCGCGGGGCATCGCACCCAACATCACCGAAGGCGCGCGCATCAGGATCGGACACGGTGTCTCGGGCAAAGTCGCGGCGAACCGGGAACCGATCCTCGTACAGGACGTCACCGAGGCAAAGGATCATCCGCTCCTCAAGGACGAATACTTCACCAGCGGGTCGTTCATCAGTTTTCCGCTGGTCTATCACGACGAGCTGGTCGGCGTCGTGAACCTGACCAACCGCGTGATGCAAGGCGTGTTCGTGGATGAGGACGTGGAGCGCGTGCGCCTGCTCAGTCTCGTCATCGCGCTCGTGGCGTCGAACGCGCGCCTGCCCGAGCGACTCGTCGAGACGTTGCGTGTCGTCTAGCGCGGGCGGCGCACTGCAGCTCGCGATTCGCAAGCTGGCGGCCGGCGAATCGCTCACGGGCTCCGAGGCGCACGCTGCGTTCGAGATGGTCATGGCCGGCGAGGCGTCTCCCGTGCAGGTATCGGCGCTGCTCGTCGCGCTGCGCGTCAAAGGCGAGACGGCCGAGGAGGTCGCCGGCGTTGTTCGGGCCATGCGGTCGGCCATGGTCCGGCTGCCCGCGTCCGCACCGGAAGATCTCGTGGACACCTGCGGCACCGGTGGTGGAACGGTGCAGACGTTCAACATTTCGACGGCTGCGGCACTGCTGGCCGCGGGAGCGGGACTCCGCATCGCGAAACACGGCAACCGCTCGTTCACCTCACAGTGCGGAAGCGCGGATGTGCTCGAAGCGCTCGGCGTCACCATCGACGTTCCCGTGGCGACCATGGAGCGCGCGCTGGCCGACGCCGGAATTGTCTTCATGTTCGCGCCGCTCATGCACCCGGCCATGCGACACGTGGGTCCGGTGCGCCGCGAGCTGGGCATTCCCACGGTCATGAACATCGTGGGGCCCCTCGCCAATCCGGCGATGGCGGGCAGGCAAGTGGTGGGCGTCGCCGACCAACGACGCGTTCCGCTACTCGCTGGCGCGCTCAAGGAGCTCGGAACTCGACACGCACTCGTGGTGCACGGCACCGGAATGGACGAGATCTCGCCGATCGCGCCTACCCAAGTCGTCGAGATTCGCGGCGGTGAACTCGCGGAATGGACCATCGAGCCGTCGCGCTTTGGTTACAGTGGCCTGGCCGCCGCAGATCTCGCGGGCGGGCCGCCCGCAGCTAATGCCGCGGCCGTGATCGCCGCTCTGGGTGGCAAGTCGAACAGGGCGGCGCGGGGCGCCGTCGTCCTCAACGCAGCAGCAGCGTTGTATGTGGGCGGGCTGGCCAAGACGTATGAACAGGGCGTCGAGCGGGCCGAGGGTGCGTTGGAAATGGGGGTCGGCCTCCAAGCGCTGGAACGGCTCCGAGTTGCGTTCGCCCCGGCCTCGAGCTGAGTCACTCGACGTACGCCGAGTCGCGCCAATGAGCCGATTGCGCGCGAAACGCTAGTACCGCCGCAGCACCCCGACGACGACACCTTGGATCGAGATATCGTTCTCGTGCACGTACGTCGGCGCCATCGTCTCGTTCGCGGGCTGGAGACGAATCCGGCCGTCCCGCTCGCGATACATTTTCTTCACGGTCGCCGAGGTCCCGTGAAGCATGGCGATGACCATCTCACCGTTGTCGGCGCTGCGCCGCTCATTCACGACGACGAAATCGCCATCGCGGATGTGCTCGTCGATCATCGAGTTTCCCTTGACGCGCAGCACGTAATGATTGCCGCCGCGTTGGACGAAGCTGTCGGGAACCGCGAGTGTCTCTTCGTGAGCGATGGCTTCGATAGGCACGCCAGCGGCGACGGCACCCAGCAACGGCAACTCGACCGCGCGTGGTGACGCTTCGCTGGGGAGGATCTCGATGGCCCGGCTTTCATTATATGAGCGTTTGATGTAACCCTTGCGCTCGAGATTGCTGAGGTGCTCGTGCACCGTTGCCAGCGAGTTATAGTTGAAGTGCTCGGCGATCTCCTCGAAGCTGGGGGCGTAGCCATTCTGGCCCGCGTAGGCGTCGAGGTAGGTCAGGATTTCCCGCTGGCGCTTGGTCAATGGCATGGCTGGGCCCTCTGGCCTGTTTGGCAATAGACTCCCGGGATTCTCGGAAACCGAAGAACTGCCGAATACCACTTTATCCGAAGAAGGACCGAAGTGCAAGCCTCGAGTACGTGGGAACCGCCCCAGGGCACGCTGGGCCGCATCTTGGAGGAGACTCGACGAAGGCTCCCTTCATTAGAAGGGCGCCGGCAGATGGCTGCCGCCAGGCAACCGGTCCCGTCGTTGAGGCTGGCCCTGCGAAAGGGAACGGTGGCGGTGATCGCCGAAATGAAACGTCGGTCACCATCCAAGGGCACGCTGAACAATGCGCTCAATGCCGGCCAGAGCGTGTTGTTCGAGCGCGGGGGGGCCGCCGCCATCTCTGTCCTGACCGAGCCGGATTTCTTTGGCGGTTCCATCGATGACCTGGTCGCCGTGCGATCGGCCGTAACGCTGCCGCTCCTCAAGAAGGATTTTCACATCGACGTCTCTCAGCTGATCGAAGCCCGGAACGCGCGGGCGTCGGCGGTGCTGCTCATCGCCCGTGCGTTGTCTCCGGAAGAGCTACCCTGGCTGATGGATGCGGCGAGGAACCTCGAGCTCGAGGCGTTCGTCGAGGTTCGGACCGAGCAGGAACTCGAGCGCGCGCTCCAGGCTGGAGCGGAGATCATCGGCGTGAACAGTCGTGACCTGGAAACACTGGCGGTGGACGATGGCGTCCCAATGCGGCTCATTCCAAAGATCCCGCCGCATCTGATCGCGGTGTGGGAGAGCGGCATCGCAACGGTCGAGCACGTGCGACGGGCCGCCGACTGCGGCGCCGACGCTGTCCTCGTGGGATCCGCATTGTCAAAAGCATCCGACCCTGCGCAACTCGTCGGTGCCTTGAGCACTGTACCTCGCAACCCGCGCCATGGCCGAGATTAAGTTCTGCGGAATGACGCGCGCGGAGGACGCGGAGTATGCCGTGGCCCTGGGCGCGCGATACATCGGCGTCGTTTTTGCCGACAGCCCCCGACAACTCACGGACGAGCGGGCGCGCGAAGTGTTCGGGAAGATTCCACTGAACGTGTCGCGCGTCGGCGTGTTCGGGGATACCAAGCCGGAACAGATTGCCGCGCGGGCGGAGATGCTCGGCCTGGACGTGGTACAGCTCCACGGTGACCCGAAGCCACGCACGATCGCGCGTGTACGGAAGCGGTGGCATGGTCAGGTGTGGGCGGTGCAACGCATCAGTGACACGCTGCCCGATTCCGCGCGCGATCTCTTCGAAGCTGCTGATGGCGTCGTGCTCGACGCGCGCGTCCCTGGCCAGCTCGGGGGAACAGGAGTCGAGTTGCCATGGGAAGATTTGCGCGATCGCGTCAATCTGTTTCGTCCGCCCCGCGCGAAGCTCGTGCTCGCCGGCGGACTGACGCCCGAGAATGTGGCGCGCGCCATCAACGCGCTGACTCCCGAAGTGGTCGACGTGTCGTCGGGCGTCGAATTGATGCTCGGGATCAAGGATCACGCGAAGATGCTCGCGTTCAGGAATGCGGTGCAGAGCGTGGTCGCGCGATGACGACGTCTGCTCCCGACCGTTTTGGCGCGTTCGGTGGGCGGTACGTGCCGGAAACTCTCATCCCCGCGCTCGATGAGCTGGACGCGGCCTACAATGTGGCTGCGGCGGACCCGACGTTTCAGAACGAGATTGACGACCTCCTCACGCACTATGTAGGGAGGCCGTCGCCGCTGAGCGAAGCGCCCAGGCTGTCACGGCAGGTCGGGGCGCAAGTGCTGCTCAAGCGCGAAGACCTGAACCACACGGGCGCCCACAAGATCAACAACACCATCGGGCAGGTGCTGTTGGCGCGGCGAATGGCCAAGCAGCGCATCATCGCGGAAACCGGCGCCGGCCAACACGGTGTCGCCACCGCCACGATCTGCGCCCGATTCGGGCTCGAGTGCGTGGTGTACATGGGCGAAGAGGACATGCGGCGCCAGGCACTAAACGTCTACCGCATGCAGTTGCTGGGCGCAACGGTGGTGCCCGTCACGTCCGGGACCCGCACGCTCAAGGACGCAACCACAGAGGCGATCCGGGATTGGGTGACGACGGTAAACACGAGCCATTACGTCATCGGATCTGTGGTCGGCCCGGCGCCGTATCCACGAATGGTTCGCGATTTTCAGGCGATCATCGGTGTCGAGACCCGGCGACAGGTGCTGGAGCGCGTTGGCCGCCTTCCAGATTCTGTCGTGGCATGCGTCGGCGGTGGCTCCAACGCCATGGGCATATTTCACGCGTTCATCGAAGACGCAAGCGTTCAGCTGGTGGGCGTCGAGGCGGCCGGTGATGGGCTCGAGACGGAACGGCACTCGGCGTCGCTCGCCAAAGGCACGCCGGGCGTGCTGCACGGCTCCTTTAGCTATCTGCTGCAAGACGCCGCTGGGCAAGTGCATCCGGCGCACTCGATTTCCGCCGGCCTCGACTACCCCGGGGTCGGTCCCGAGCACGCCCATCTCAAGGCCAGCGGCAGAGCAAAGTACGTGGCGGTCACTGACGCGGACGCCCTCATGGGATTCGCGGCGTTGGCACGGCTCGAAGGCATCATTCCCGCGCTGGAATCCGCGCACGCCGTCTCGTGGGTGATGCAGCAGCGGGGCCGCTGGAACGCGACCGATGTCGTCGTTATTTGTGTCTCCGGACGTGGCGACAAGGACGTAGCGCAGGTCATGGAAGCAAATATCTTGAAACCGTGACGCTCCCCACCGCGACCGACACCCAACCCGCGGGAAACACGGGCGGTGCTGGCGAACTGCCGGCGCTTCCATTCTTGCCGGCTCCCGTCGAGGAAATGCTGCGGCTCTTCACACGAGCAGTACGGGCGCACCAGCTGTATCTGCCGAACAACCCAGTCTACAAGGGCGCCATCGACGCGGTGCGCAACGCGTTCGCCCCCATCTGGCACCATACCAAAGAGCTGACGCTGAAGTTCACCGAGGGCGACATCCGCTGGTTCGGCAGGCCGGTGCTCAGTGAAAGCACCAAGTCATCCGACAGTGTGCCGTGGACCTTTTTCAAGGACGGCATTCGGGAAATCCAGTTGTCGCCGGGGTTCGAACAGGAAGAGCTGGTGAAACTCTTCGACATTCTGCAGCGCGTGCGGAAGGCAGCGCCAGAAGAGGACGACCTGCTGACCATGTTGTGGACCGCGGACTTCGCGAACTTGCGGTACCGCTACGTGGACCTCGGCCTGGAACCCGTCCCGACAATCGCCGACGGTGGCGAAGTTCCCCCGCCGCCGGCGCCCGATCAGGTCCATGCGGCCATCCACGCGCCTCCCGATGAGTCCCGGCCCGGCGTCATCAACATGCAGGACTTCGACGCCACGCTCCACTTCCTGGATGATAAGGAACTCCAATACCTGCGACAGGAAGTGGATTTCGAGTATTCGGCGGACCTGCGCCAGAATATCATCGGTGTCCTGTTCGACATTTACGAGACACAGACGACGCCCGCCATCCGTGAAGAGATCAGCGGCCTGATCGAGCAGCTGATGCTGCTGTTTCTGGCCGCGGGACAATTGCGGAACGTCGCCTACCTGCTGGGTGAGACCCAGATCGTGGTCAAGCGGGCATCGGGACTCACAGCGGAGCAGACGGCCCAGCTCGGGCAGTTGCCGGACCGGCTCAGCGCCGCCGAGCCGCTCTCGCAGTTACTACAGGGCCTGGATGAGTCGGCCGATCTGCCGCCGCAGGCGGAATTGACCGAGCTGTTCGAGCAGCTACGGCCGCTGGCCCTGGGAACCATCCTGGCAACGCTTCCGAGGTTGCAAAACACCCGCGTTCGCTCGTTGGTGGAGCTTGCCGCGAACCGCCTGGCCAGCGGGCACACGGCGGAGCTCGTACAACTCATATTGTCGCCGGATCGGCGAGTCGCGCTGGAGGCCGCGCGTCGCGCCGGAGCGATGAAGACGGCAGCGGCCGTCGTCCCGCTGGCCAAGTTGCTCAACAGCGCCGACGTGGCTTCGCGACAGGCCGCCGTGCACTCCCTCACCGAAATCGGCTCGGCCGGCGCGTTCCAGGCCCTCGAACGCTCCATCGAGGACAAGGACCGCGATGTACGTGTTGCCGCTGTGCGGGCGCTGGGCGCCAAGATGTATCGGGGCGTGTTCGCCCGGCTGGATGCGCAGGTGAAGGGCAAAGCGATCCGCGACGCCGACCTCACCGAGAAGATGGCGTTCTTCGAGGCATACGGCGCGATGTGCGGCGAGAACGGCATTCCGTTCCTCGATGCCATCCTGAACGGCAAGAGCATGTTCGGCAAACGCGAAGACCCGGAGCTCCGCGCGTGCGCCGCGATCGCGCTGGGACGCATCGGCACCACCAAGGCGCAGGATGCCCTCCAGCAGGCAGCCGCCGAGAAGGAAGTGGTGGTGCGCAGCGCTGTCGCGCGGGCGATGCGCTCCGGAGCCCAATGACATCCCCGAAGCCAGCGCCGCGCGTCACCATGACGATCACTGCTCCCGTGGGCGAGGGCAGCAGCGACTCGTTCGTGCGGCAGAAAGGGCGCGCCTTCATCATCGCGCTGTATTCGGCGCTACGGGCGCTCAAGCTGTATCCTGCGGGGCACGCTTCGGTGCAGAAGGCGCTCGAAGACCTGGCCGCCATCACGCGCGACATCATCAGCAGCGAGCATGACCTCGAGCTGCGCGTGTCTGGTGAGTTCATTTTCGTCAACGGCACGCGGCTGCGTCTGGATCTCGACAATTACGCCAGCTTCAGCCATGTGCTCTCGATCTTCCGCGTATGCCACATTGGCCAGCTGCACCCCAAGGCAAGCATCTCCGCGCGCGATTGGCAGGTGTTTCTTTCTGTCGCGCAGGGGCCAAACGACCTGGCGCCGCACGACCGGTTCTACGAAGTACTGGAGAAGCTCGAGGCGGCTGGGGTGACCACGTTGGCGCTCGCCGAGCCCATCGACGACACCGGCGAAGATCGCGAGCGCTCCAAGGAACGCTCGAAGCGGACGTACTCGCAATCCGTCGCGGCCACGAAAGATCTCATGACGTCGTTGCGGATGGGCAAGAGCCCGAACATCAAGAAGATCAAGCGCGTGGTGCAGGGAATCGTCGATCAGATCCTGAACGATGAGACATCCCTCATCGGACTCACCACCATCCGCGACTACGACGAGTATACGTTCACGCACAGCGTCAACGTCTGCATCTTCTCTGTCGCGCTGGGGAAGCGCCTTGGTTTCGCCAAACTGCAGCTGTACGATCTCGGGATGGCCGCGCTCTTCCATGACATCGGCAAGTCGCGCGTGCCGGTGGATGTGCTCAACAAGACAGGGACGCTCACCAGCGACGATTGGCGGCAGATCTCGGACCATCCGTGGCTCGGCGCGCTGGCGCTATTCCAGTTGCGCGGCACGCAGGAGTATCCGTACCGAAGCATGGTCGTCGCGATGGAGCATCACATGAAGACGGACCTGACCGGGTATCCCAAACCGATCCGGCCGCGCCACATGAGCATCTTCAGCAAGATCGTGGCTGTGGCG
>JANNJV010000100.1:0-49301 GCA_031395945.1 Gemmatimonadota bacterium
GGCGATGGGGCCGCTCTACCGCTAGGATGCGAATGTGACGACGATGGCGACTGTTCGCGACGCAACCTTTCACGCGGTGCAGCGTCGGCTCGCCACCCTGTTGCCGGACGCACCCACGCTGGCCGGGGGCGGCACGCTGGAGCTTTCCAGCCAGTTCACGCAAGAGAAACCGCGTCTCGATCCGCCAGAGCTGCTCGAGGGCAAGCAGATCAAGGCGCATCCCATTGAGGGCGATCCGGAGGTGCGCTTTGCCGCGTTTCTCGACGGCACGCAAACGAGTCGTGTCGTGCAGTACGTGGCCGGCATACCCATCGTGCACGGCGCGGTCGCCGCGGTCATCCGATGCCGCCAGGACCGACGCATGAGGACGTGGGCAGAGCCGCTGATCTCGCGCGGGCTCTATGCTCCCATCTCGTTGCTTCCACCGCTCGCGCAGACGGCGCTAGCCGAGAGCGGCGCCGACGTATTCGATACCGCGGCCAACCGCGACCTCGATAGCATCCACCCATTCGCCATTCAGGATGCGGCGTTGCAGGCTGTGCAGCGTCACCGCAGCGCGCTGGAACGCGAGCTCGCCGAGCGGTGGTGCCAGGCTGATGAGGGGTTGCTCTTCATCGACGGCGGTATCAGCGAGAGCGCCATGGTCGCGACCTCGTCATCGGTAGCGGGTGTCGTGAAAACGCACCAGCAGCTGTACGTGCACGGCGACGACCTGCACACCATCCTCGGCCTCGAGGCTGGGGAGCGCTCGAGCGTGACGCGGGTGGCCCCGCGCGGCCGAACCCCCGTGGCGAGCTGGTATCTTCGGCTGCGCGGCTCCAGCGGGCGCGATCCGCTGTGGGGGCTTGTGCGCGTGGAAGTGGCGGCGCCGCGGAAGGCGGGCGCGCGCGCCGTCGCCACGCGTGCCGACGAGGTGTCCCGCTGGGTGTTGGCGGAGGCCCTGCCGCTCGCGCTCCCGGACGGGCGTTGGGATAAAATGGTGTATGGCATTCGTGACTGCGAAGAGTTCCTCCGCGCGATCCAATGAGTGAACCGCTGCTCGGGCGCGTCGTCGCCACCGAGCGTCGACCCAACACGGCGCACGAGTTCCATTTCTGGACATCCATCGATTCGCCTATCGGCATCGGGACCATCGTTCGCGTGGACGCCGAGACGCCCGTGGGCGGACAGTTGCCGCGCGTCTATGGTGTGGTCGTGGAGGGGTTCAGCTACACGGACCTGCAGTCACCGATCCACGATGTCATGGGACACGACGGCTCGCCCGACGGCGCGTCCATCGCCCCCACGCAACGCACCGAGATCCGCCTCTACACCGCCCACGTCCTGCGGCAGATTCCCGAAGAGCCGCTGCAGCCAGTGCCCATGGGTCGAGTCTCCCTGGCGAGCGACGAAGACGTCGCGATCGCGCTGCGCATGGACACGTATCTAAAACCCGAGAGTCGCACTGCGATTCCCGTCGGCATTTATCGCGCAGGCGCGATGGAGGCCCCCATCTACCTCGACGCCGACTTCCTGCTCGGGCCCGAGGCCGCGCATCTCAATATCACGGGCGTATCAGGGCTGGCGACGAAGACCAGCGCGGTGGAATGGCTGCTGGCGTCCATCTTCACCCATTTCCCGCCACAGAAAGGGTCTGTGGCCGCCATCTGCTTCAACGTGAAAGGGCCCGACCTGCTCTTTCTCGATCAGCCTGGCATCATCGACGACAACGATCGAGCGCTGTACGAGAAGCTCGGCGTCAAGGCTGAGCCTTTCGACTCGGTCCGCTATTTCGCTCCGTACACCGCCAAGGGCTTCACGATCAACACGCTCAGGTCCAATGAGGAGCTGGCCCACAATGTCAGCCCGCTCACTTGGGGGTTGAACGAGGTAATGCAGTTCGCGGAAGTGTTGCTGAACAAAGACGACATCGATGCGAAGGCGGACGCGTTCATCGACTTTCTTCAGGAACGCGTAATCGGTCGGGAGTTTCACGAGGCGCCGCTGTCCACGCCCCACCGGGTGCGGTCGTTCGGGGAGCTCGAAGGCTTCTTTCGCGACCTGCTGCGCGGCATGGAGGAGCGCGGCGGAGAGCAGTGGCGCACCCACCACGTCGCCACCATTCGCAAGGTGCGGAATCGGCTGTCGAACATCTCAACGCGGTGC
This sequence comes from Gemmatimonadota bacterium, assembly GCA_031395945.1. Classification (GTDB taxonomy): domain Bacteria; phylum Gemmatimonadota; class Gemmatimonadetes; order Gemmatimonadales; family Gemmatimonadaceae; genus DASPMP01. The sequence continues at coordinate 2,146 of JANNJV010000100.1, forward strand.
GCCGGCCTGGTGACCGATGACGGGACCGTGAGCGACCTGCCATTCGGGAGCTTCCAGGACCGGACGGTGTACGTAGTGGACGTCGCATCGCTCGAGGAGGATGCGCAGGATCTCATCTTCGCGCGGGTCGTTTCGAAGCTGCGTGAGCACCTGGAGCGACGCGACCTCGGCGTGAGTCATGTCGTGGTGTTCGTGGACGAGCTCAACAAATACGCGCCGGGTGACGGGCCGGAGACTTACGTTCGAAAAATGCTGCTCGATATCTCGGAACGCGGACGCTATCTGGGGCTGGTGCTGTTCAGCGCGCAGCAGTTCCGCTCACAGGTGCATCGGCGGGTGGTAGGCAACGCGGCGACGGGCCTGTACGGCCGCATGGACATGGACGAGTTGGCGACGCCCGGCTATTCGGTGCTGAGCGCCGCAACCAAGACGAAACTGGCGACGCTAGAGAAGGGACAACTGATGGTGCGGCATCCCCACTTCGCGCAACCGATCTTCGTTCGTTTTCCGCGTCCCGCCATAATGCGCGGTCGCGACGGTGCCGACCGCTTTCCCCAAGCCGCGGAGATCACCCTGGAAGTCGCAGTCATGCGGTCGCTGCGGCAGCTCGACCCGTCCATCTCGCTGGACTGGGTGAAGCGCACGGTTTTGGGCCACGAGGAATCGGTGGTGATCCGCGCGCGCAACATCACCGTACAGACGCGTCCCGACCGCGTGCAGGCGTTTTTCGAGTCGCAGTTCCGGCGGATCGTGCCGCCAGAGCCGGTGGCGCGGCCAACGCAGGTACCCATCCGTTCGCTGCCCAGCGACGATCCGTACGGATTCTGATGCGGCAGCTTCGCTGGTCATTCGCCTTTGTCGCGCTCCTGGCACACACCGCTCAGGCGCAGCGCGTGCTCCTCGAGCTGCGTCCCCGCATGGGTGACACGCTTCGCATGCGGCTCGATCAAACCACGGAGATGAGCGGCGCGCGCCGCGGAACGCCCACCAAGCAAGTGGTCACGACGCTGCGCATGTTCTCGCGCGCCATCGTGCAGAGCGCGGTGTCGTCGTCGGCGATGATACTCGCGGTCACGGACTCGGCGGACGTCACGACGAGCGATGACCGCGCGCAGGCCATGGCCGCGGAGACCCAGCGGCAACTGGCCGGCCGCCAGATGCGCCTGCGCCTCGCACCCGACGGAACCGTGAGCGTCGCCGACCAGCAGGGCAGCGTGCCGCGCGCGGTGAACGACCTGGTGGCCGTGATGCCGGCGTCTTTTCCACGCGGGTCGGTCGCCGTGGGAGACACCTGGCTCCGCGAGATGCCCATCCCGCCGTCCGCCAGCATGGGTGTTCCGTTGGGCGGCATCGTGAAGGCGGCGTTCAGGCTCGACTCACTCTCCGACAATGGCGACCTGGCGTATCTCACGATGCGCGGAACCATGCACCAAATGACCGATGCGACCGTGCTGTCCGATCCCAGCGCGCTCACCGGCGCGGTAACCGGCAGCATGGTGGTGGACCGGCGCCGGGGCTGGCTGTCCGAGTCGCGATTCCTCGTGGAGATGCGAGCCACGGTCGCACCGTTGGGAGTCGCGCGCACCGCACCGATGCAATTCCGGCTGAAGATTACGCAACACATGCGGACGTTGGACAAGCGCCCGTAACGCCAGCGCTCCCAGAGCGCGAACGCTAGATTGGACCCGGGAGCATGCGCCTCGTCCACCTCTCCGACATCCATCTCGGCTACCGCCAGTACCAGCGTCTCACACCGACTGGCATCAATCAGCGTGAGGCGGATGTTGCGCGCACGTTTCAGCGCGCGGTGGACCAGCTCATTGCGCTGCGTCCGGATCTGGTGCTCGTCGCCGGCGACGTCTTTCATACGTCGCGTCCCACCAACGCCGCGATCCTGCACGCGTTCCGTCAGTTTCTTCGCATCCGCACCGAGCTGCCGCAGACCGGCGTCGTGATGGCGGCAGGCGGCCACGACACGCCGCGCACGACCGAGAGCGGCAGCATCATGGGATTGTTCGAGCAGATTGGCGTGCGCGTGGCCGCGCACGAAGCCAGGCGATTCGAATTCCCGGAGTGGCAGCTATCGGTGCTCGCGGTGCCGGACGTGCCCGGCCCGGCGCCTGAGCTCACGCCGGATCCCTCCGCTCGGCACAATGTCCTCGTGATTCACGCGGACGTAACGGACGTGGTGCCGCGCTATTATGCGGAACTCGACCGCGCGTCGGTGGTGGTGTCGCGCAATGAGCTCGGCGCCTCGCGCTGGAGTTACATCGGTCTTGGTCACTATCACGTTCACCAACGCGTCGCCGCGAACGCGTTTTACTCGGGATCGCTGGACTACACGAGCCTCAACGTCTGGTTCGATCTCTCGGAGCAGGAGGAGCTCGGCCTGAAGGGCAAGGGCTTTGTCGAGTTCGATCTCGAGTCGCGCAAACACAGCTTTCACACGGTGCCTGCCTCGCGCGACTTCCTTTCGTTGCGCGAGATCAACGCCCGCGAGATGAGCGTCGCGGAAGTGGACGCCGCGATCCGGACCGCGGTCGAGAAGGTGAAGGGTGGTATCGATGACAAGGTCGTGCGCCTGGTCATTCGTGACATTCCGCGTCACGTGGCGCGCGAGCTGGATCATCGCGCGCTGCGGGACTACAAGAAACGGGCGCTGAGCTTTCATCTCGACGCGCGCAAGCCGGAAGAGTCGCGCCGCGACGCGGGGGGCGCGCCTACCCGTCGCCCGTCGGTGCAGGATGTCGTCCGCGACCATCTCGGCACGAGACCGCTGCCCCCGGATCTGGACCGTGGGCGGCTCATCGCGCTGGGAATGCAGTACCTGGAGGATGCCGACGCGTTTCCGGCGCCTGCCGGCGTTTCGGACGCCGAGACGTAACGATGCGGCTGAACAGCGTTCGGCTGGTCAACTTCCGGCTCCACACCGACACCCGCATCGACTTCGATACGGGATTGACCGGGATCATCGGGCCCAACGGCTCTGGCAAGACGACGATCCTCGAGGCTATCGCCTGGGCGCTGTACGGCATGCCTGCGGCGCGCGGCAAACGTCAGGACATCCGCTCGCTGAACGCGCCTGGTCGCGCCGGCGTCAAGGTGGAGCTGGACTTCCACCTCGCGGGCCACCGCCATCGCGTGGTACGGTCGCTGTCCACCGCCGAACTGTACCTCGACGAATCGACGTCGCCCATCGCCAACAGCACGACCGCCGTCACCGATCTTGTTCGGCGTCGGCTGGGGATGAGCCAGCAGGAATTCTTCAACACGTACTTCACGGGCCAAAAGGAGCTGGGCGTCATGTCGGCCATGGGGCCGGCCGAGCGCTCGCAGTTTCTGTCGCGCGTGCTGGGCTACGAGCGCCTCACCGGCGCGCGAGCCTTGGTTCGCGAGCGACGCAACCTTCTGCGCGGCGAGCTCGCGGGCATCGAGAGCGCCATGCCCGAGAGCGACGTGGTGGCCCGGCTGCTGTTGGAGACGGAAAAACGGGCGAAGGACGCGGGTTCCCTCGCCAAGTCCGCGTTGGCGAAGCTCAAGAAGGCGCATGAGAATCTCGCGGTCATCGCGCCACGCTGGTTGGACGCGCAGAAGGCGCGCGACGCGTTCCAGCAGCTCGTCGCGGAGTTGCGCGTCAAGGAAGGGCAGGAAACCTCGCTGGCGCGCGACGCGGAACGTCTGACTCGGGAGCTGACGGAGATCATCGCGGCCAGGACGGAGATCGAGGAGATCAGCGCCGAGTTGAACATTCACGCCGACCTCGCCGCCCAGCTGCACGAGATGGAGCGGCTATTTCAAGAGGAGGGCCGGCGCAAGGAGCTGCACCGAAATCGCCAGGCGCTGGCACAGGAGCTGACGCGGTTGCGCGAGCGCGCGGCCAAGCTCGCCCCGCCCAGTGACCTGCTTCAGGACGCGGAGAACGAACGCGATCGGTTGCGCAGGGAACTCGACGAACTCGCGGCACATCAGGAAGCCGTTCGCACGGAGTGGGTACGCGATCGGCAGGAAGCCATGACGAAACGCGACGCGCTACGTGGGCAGTACGTCGAGATCAAGGAGCAGCGCGATCGGCTGGCCGACCTGGGTCCCGAGAGCCCATGCCCGATTTGCACGCGGCCGCTGGCAGACCATTTTCGCGAGGTGCTGGACGATCTCGACGGCAAGCTCACCGCGATCGAGGTGGACGGGAAATACTACCGCAACCGCGTGGAGCAGCTCCAGGAAATGCCGGCGCCGTTGCGCGAGCTCGACGCCCGCGCCGATCAGCTTCAAGTACAGATCGAGCAGCAGAACACGCGGGTGACGGACGCCCAGCTCCGCCTGCAGGAGCACGCGCAGGTCAGTCGCGACGTCGCCGAGAAGGAGAAGCGCCTGGTGGAACTCGTCACGCAGCTGGAGGGTATCCCGACCGGCTACCACGAGACGCGACACGCGCAGATGCGGCATCAGCACGCGCAGTTGGCGCCCATGGCGGAGCGATCGGTTCGGCTGGGCGCGCTCACGGAACGCGAGCCGAAGGTCAGCAAGGACGCGAAGAAAGTGGAGAAAGAGCTGGCCCGCGTCCGCGAAGCCGTCGCCGACCTTCGTGATCGACAAAAATCCGCGCGCTTCTCTGAGCAATCATTCCTGAAACTGAAGGAGAGCCACGAGGCCGCCACCGCGGAGTTCCGGACATGCGAGTTGGCGGCGCTGAGCGCCGAGAAAGAGTTGGAAGCTGCCCGGGCATCGCTGACTGCCGCCGAGGCCAGCCGGAAGGAACTGGAGCAGGCGCAGGAGCGGTTGCGCGCGCTCACCGCCGAGCGTCGGCTGCACGAGGAACTCGATCGCGCCTTTACCGACGTGCGCGCCAGTCTGAATGAGCACTTGCGTCCGGAGATCTCGGAACTGGCCAGCGGGTTTCTGGCCGAGCTTACGGACGGACGCTATACCGATTTGGAGCTGGATGACGACTACAATATCATCGTCAAAGAGGACAACATCCCGAAGCCGGTCATCTCAGGCGGCGAGGAGGATCTTGCGAACCTGGTGCTTCGGCTTGCCATCTCACAGATGATCGCGGAGCGCGCGGGACAGTCGTTTTCGCTGCTCATCCTCGACGAGATCTTCGGGTCGCTGGACGAGTCGCGTCGGCACAACGTCGTCGAGCTGCTGCGCCGGCTGCACGATCGGTTCGAGCAGGTGGTGCTCATCACCCATATCGAGTCGGTGCGCGAAGGCCTCGATCGGGTCGTGTCCGTCCGCTATGACGAGGAGGCGGGGGTGTCGCGCGTGTTGCAGGAAGGCGGCGTCGCCGGAGCGGGCAGTGCGGTGGAGAGCGACGAATACGTCGAAGCAGGGGCGGCGGACTGATGGCCACCTCCCGTTCCTGGCGTCCCAGCCATGTGCTCGACGGTCCGTACGCGGCGACCATCGATGAGATCGAGGAGCTGAATCATGTCTTCAGTGAATCCTTCACCGAACGGTATCGGCGGGACGGGATGGTGGGCGTCCGCGTCCCCTTCCTGAATCCGGCGGTCTGGCGCTATGCCATTCGCGACGCGGCCGATGGCGCCATGATCTGGCGCGGTGAGCGCGGCGACATCGTGGCGTTCAACATCGTGCACCGGTCGGGCGTGGAAGGCTGGATGGGACCCATTGCCGTCCGGAGCGAGCATCAGGGCGTGGGTGCGGGCAAAGAGATCGTGCGCCGCGGCGTCGACTGGCTCAAGGTGCACGGGTCGACCGTGATCGGGCTCGAGACCATGCCGCGCACCATGGACAACATCGGCTTCTACTCGGCGATGGGGTTCGTTCCCGGCAAGCTCACACTCACCACAACGATGGACGCGACGTTCGCGGATCGGCCGGCGCTGTTGTACGGCCGTCTGTCGAGCCAGGACAAGGACGACATGCTCGAGCGCTGCCGCGCGCTCGTGGGCGCCCTGCAGCCCGGCTACGACCACAGCCGCGAGATTCAGCTCACCGATGATCTGGCCCTGGGAGACACGCTGCTGTTCCAGAAAAAGGATCGGCTCATTGGCTTCGCCTTGTGCCACACGGCGCCCCTGGTGGAAGGCCGGGCGCGCGAAGACCTGCGCGTGCTCAAGCTCGCGCTGACGGACCTGTCGGCGCTTGAGGACATGGTGAAGATGCTGGCGGACCTGGCGCGACGCAGCGGGACTCGCCGAGTGTCCATTCGCGTGCAGGGCGAATACGACGCCGTGTATCAGCGGCTCATCGCCATGCGCGGACGCGTGCGTTGGTCGGACCTGCGCATGACGCTGACGGGGCACCCCGAGCGCCGTGTCGAGGATGGGCTGGTGTTGTCGAACTGGGAGATCTGAGCGGCGTGCGGCTGAAAGGTCTCGAAAAACTCGTCAAAAGAATTACCACTGGCGCCATCGCGGGGCTCATGGGGCAGACGGCGCGCGGTGAGCGGCCCGATTGGCGCGAGCGCAAGTATCGCGTGCTGTTCCTGCGCCACGATCGCATCGGTGACATGATTCTCTCGACGGGAATACTCCGCGCGATCGCGGAATCACATCCCACGATCGAGCTGGACGTGCTGGCATCGAACGGCAACGCACCGGTGCTGCGGCACGAGCCGTATTTGCACGAGGTGATCGCCTTCGACAAGAAGGCGGTCGCGGCGTTCCCCGGCGTTTTCAGGGATCTGCGCCGGCGCCGGTACGACGCGGTCATCGATTGCATGGTGACGGCGCCATCCACCACCACGCTGCTGTTGATGCTGGCGAGCGGCGCGCGATATCGCATCGGTGTGGCCAATCGCGGCAATGACTTCGCGTACACCTTGCCCGTTCCGCCGCGCGAGACCGCCGAGCATATCGTTGACAAACTTGGCACACTCGTCACGGCATTCGGCCTCCAGCCCACGAGCGTGGACCTGCGGCCGCGGGTTCGACTGACGGTCGAGGAGCTGGAGCGCGGTGAGCGCGTCTGGGCCGGCGAGAGCAGCCACGCCGCCGTGCGCCGTCCGCGACTGCTCGTGAACATCTCCGCCGGCCGCGCGCATCACTTCTGGGCCGACGATCGCTTTGTGCTGGTGATGCTCAGCGCGCGGGAGCGTTTTCCAAACGCGGAGATCGTGGTCATCAGCTCGCCCAGCGATCGTGAGCGTGCCGCTGGCATCGCGGGCCGGGGGGGCGGGCGCATGGTGGTGGACGATGGAATTCGCGACGCCATGGCCATCGTGGCGCGTGCCGATGTCGTCTTCACGCCGGACACGAGCATCTCGCACGCGTGCAGCGCATTCGACAAGCCGGCGCTGGCGTTGCACCCGCGCGGCTTCGCGTCGCTGTGGGGACCCTACCGCACCGACGGTCGCGCGCTGGAAAGCGCCACCGATTCGGTGATGGGCGTTACCGCCGAGGACGCGGCGCGTGTATTGATTGGGATGCTGAGCGTCGTCAAATGACGGCGGCCTATTTCTTTGTTGTCGAGGCCGGTGGACTGCTGCGCTTCACGATGCGCCAGATAAGCAGCGCCACACCGCCGGTGAGCAGCGCGTGCGTCATCCCGGGCGCGTCGTTGACCACGAATGTCAGCACGGCCCAAACGATGAGAATCGCCACTGCGGCAATGATTCCGAGGTCCATGTTTTTATTGACCCCCACAAGCACGAGAAGTAAGTTGCGTCCAGGACATTTCCGATGGACGGAGAGAACGTTTTTGAGCCGATAAGTCCAATTGCCGGGTTCGACAATCTATGCTGACGTCACGCCCCCAGTGCGGGGGAAGGCGGAAAGTGTGGTGAGGACCTTAATCTTTCGGTTGGGCTTCATAAAACCCTCTCTGTTCCATTCTAGCGAGCCCCGTGGGAAACCGCGGGGCTCGTTCTTTTGGAGGCGTCGTCGCGGCGCGGTAGCCCAATTCCGCTATTCTCCGTCTACCGTTTTGACGAGGTGACCTGACCGTGCCCAACGTAACCGTCACCCGGCGCCTGCATTTCAGCGCCGCACACCGCGTGCACAATCCCGCGATGTCCGATGACGAAAATCGCCGCACGTTCGGGAAGTGCAACAACCCCAACTGGCACGGACACAACTACATCCTCGACGTGTCGGTGAAAGGACCGCTGGACGAGAAAACAGGGTATGTCATCGACCTGTCGCGCGTGAAGGACGTCGTGAACCAGCACGTCGTGGACAAAGTGGACCACCGGAACCTGAACCTCGAAGTGGACTTTCTCAGCGGCGTCATCCCAACGACTGAGAACGTGGTCGTGGCCTTCTGGCGCGTGCTGGAACCCGCGCTCCGGCCAGCACAACTCACGCGGCTGGTGTTGTGGGAGACGGTGAACAACTACGTCGAGTATGACGGCCGATGAGGCTGCGGCCGAGTCGCCGCTGCAGGGCAAGTCGGCGGTGATCTCCGGTGCGTCGCGTGGCATCGGCCTCGCGTGCGCCCGGGCATTGCATGGGGCGGGCGCGCGCGTCGTGCTCGTCGCGCGCGGCGCTGATGCGCTGGGACGCGCGACACGAGCGCTGGGACGCCACGCGTCCGCGGTCGCGTGCGATGTTGCCGACCCCGACGACGTCGAACAGACGCTGGCCACCGTGCGTGCGACGCTGGGAGGCGCACCGGACATCGTGATCAACAACGCGGGCACGTTCCTGCTGGCGACCGTCGAGCGTACGACGCTCGCGGACTTCGAGCGCACCATCCAGGTCAATCTCATTTCCCATTTCGCCTTCGTGCGCGAGTTCCTGGGCGACATGAAACAGCGCGGCAGTGGCCATGTCGTCACGATCGGTTCGATTGCCGACCATCGCGCCCTGCCCGAGAATGCCGCGTACGCCGCCAGCAAGTACGGCGAGCGCGGATTGCACGAGGTGCTGCGGGAGGAGCTCCGCGGCAGCGGTGTACGCGCGACACTCGTCTCTCCGGGTCCCGTGGACACCAGCCTGTGGGACGACGTGGATCCCGACGAGCGACCGGGTTTCACCAAGCGCGCCGACATGCTTGCGGCAACCGCCGTGGCCGACGCGGTACGCTTCGCGGTGACCCGTCCCGCGGAAGTGAACGTGGACGAGCTGCGACTGTCGCACACCTGAGCGGACGCGCAGAATGTTCGTCGAGCTGATCGAGTCGCTCCGTTGTCCGCGCCCTCACGAGGAGTCGCCGCTCGTCGCATCGTCCACCAGAACGGACGCGCGCCACATCGTAGACGGGCTACTGGGGTGTCCCGTGTGCAGCGCCGAGTACGTCGTGTCCAACGGGGAGGTGCACTTCGGAACTCCGGACGCGGCGACACCGGCCGAACCGCCGGATGCGGAGCGCGCCATGCGACTGGCTGCGTTTCTCGAGCTCACCGACGCGCGGGGGTTCGCGTTGCTCTGCGGGGGATGGGGCGCGCATGCGGATCAGGTTCGCCGTCTGTCCGACACGCCGCTCGTTCTGGTGAATCCCGCCGCGGGCATCGCGGCGGACGTGGCGGGCATCGTGCGTACGCGGGACACCGTTCCGTTCGCGCCGGGATCCGCGCGCGCCGTGGCGCTCGACGCAGCCATGTCACGCGCGCTCGTGGAGTCGGCGGTCCGCGCCGTGCGTCCGCGAGGCCGGCTCGTAGGCCCCGTCACGCTCGACCTCCCAGCCGGCGCCACCGAACTGGTTCGCGACGACCGGCACTGGGTGGCGGAAAAAACCGCGGCGCCGGATGCGGCGCCGCGGCTCGTCCCCATCGCGCGCGCGCCGCGCTGATCTACGCGGTCGCGCCTGCGCGTTCTTCCTGATACAGCGCGTCGATGGTGCTCTTGTAGGTCTTGTCGATGATGCGACGCTTCACCTTGAGCGTCGGCGTGAGCTCGCCGCGCTCGATGGAGAAGTCGTGCTCGAGTAACGCGATCTTCTTCGGCTTCTCGAACTGCGCGAGCCCGGCGACCTCACCGAGCACTTCCTTCTCCATCTTCGCGCGAATGGTGGGCATGGTGAGCAGCTGCTTGCGATCGGTCCAGATGATGTTCTTGAGGCCCGCCCACTTCTCCAGGCTGTCCCAGTTCGGCACGACCAGCACGATGGCGTAGCTGCGTTTGTCGCCGATCATCACGGCCTGGCTGACGTACTTGTTGGTCTTGATTTTGTTCTCGATTGGTTGCGGGGCGATCTTCTTGCCGCCGGCGGTCACGATGAGATCCTTGATCCGGTCGGTGATGCGAAGAAATCCGTCCTCGAGAACGCCGATGTCTCCGGTGTGGAACCATCCATCGGCGTCAATGCTTTCCTTCGTGGCGTCGGCCTTGTTGTAATAACCCTTCATCACGTGCGGCCCTTTCGTCACGATCTCGCCATCCGACGCGATGCGCGTCTCGACGCCGGGTGCCATCTTGCCCACCGAGCCAATGCGGAAATTGGCGGGCGTATTAACGGTGATGAGCGGTGAGGTCTCGGTGAGTCCGTACCCCTCGAGGATCACCAACCCCGCGGCATAGAAGAACTTGTTGATTTCCGGCGCGAGCGGTGCGCCGCCCGAAACGAAGGAGCGCAGCTCGCCACCGGTGCGCGCCTTCAGCTTGGAGAACACCAGCTTCTGCGCGATGGCGTACTTGCGGGCAAGAAAACCGCCCGGCTCGCGACCCGCGAGCTTCTCGTCGGCCCAGGCCTCGGCGACGCCGCGGGCCCAGAAAAAGATACGGCTCTTGATGGCGCCGCCGGACAGCGCGTTCTCGAGGACGCGGGCATACATCTTTTCGTAGAGCCGCGGCACCGACAGCACCAGCGTGGGCCGCACGGTCTGCATGTCAATGGGCACGGTGTCGATGGATTCCGCGTACGCGATGGACGTGCCGGTGTGGAGCATGAGGTAATGGCCCGCCATCCGCTCGAAAATGTGCGATAGCGGCAGAAAGCTCAGACACGTGTCCTTGCCGCCGAAGGGGATCGCCGACGCAGCTGCCATGACATTCGAGTAGATGTTGTCGTGGGTGAGCATCACGCCCTTCGGCTCTCCCGTCGTCCCCGAGGTGTAGATCAACGTGGCCAGGTCGTCCGGCTTGACGGCAAGCGCTCGCTCGCGGTACTCGCGGGCGCTGCGTTCGTTGTCCGCTTTTCGGCCACGCGCCCGAATCTCGTCGAGCGTAAAGTCCTCGCCCGGACGCTTGGCGTCGCCGAAGCCGATGACGTGCCGTAGGCCGGCGCACTGCGAACGCACTTGCGCGATCTTGGCCGCCTGCTCGGGTGACGACGTGAAGATTGCCACGGCCCCCGCGTCATTGAGGATATACGGAATTTGATCGGCGGGCAGGGTGGGGTAGATCGGCACGTCGGTGAGCCCCACCGCGAGACTCGCGTAGTCCACGATGGCCCACTCCGGCCGGTTCTCTGAGAGAATCGCGACGCGATCGCCCGGCTTGATGCCCAGATCCAGGAGCCCCAGCGCCGTCTGACGCACGCGGTCGGCGAACTCGCGGGACGAGATCGGTGTGTAGGTACCGGCTTGCTTGTACTGGAGGGCGTCGGGCTTGTTGAACTTCTCGATCGCGTCGAGAAACAGCTTGTTCAGCGTGCCCGGCGCCGAGTTGCGGGGTCCACCACTCGCCTGCATCGCCGTACTCCGGTTACTGGTTGCGGTAGATAATGATGAATTGTACCGCGCCCAGGGTGACACCGCGATACGAGGCGTTGGCACTGACGATCACGGTATCGGTGGTAAACGTATTCATGGCGGCGACGCGAAGCCGCGCGGCTCGGAATGCGCGGCCCGTGTTGTCCGTCGTATCTCTGCTCGATGGCACGTTCCCGTTCGTCAGGACCACGATGGGGCCCTGGTCGGGCTTTGCCGGAGGTGCCTTCTCGATCACGTACTTCACGAGTACCGCCTCGACACCGCTCGGCGTGGTGCCGAGATGCTGAACGATGACATTGAGGTTTGCCGACGCAAGGACGCTGTCGCCGTCCGCGAGGTCGTAGTCCCGGTGATGCAGCGTCGAGTCCGCGGCGACGAGCGTGTCCGGTGCGAGCGTCACCTTGAACGGAACCGGCAGCGTCTGCAGTGACGACACGGTCCCCACGACGCGCACGGTCGTCCCCGGCGTCTCGCCGATGATGAACCGTCCGTCCGCCAGCCTCGCGCCAGTGTCGATGACGACGAAGGACGGTACAGGCTGCGGATCGAGCGGCAGACCACCGACGTCGTACGCGATGAGACTCAGCGGCGCGGCGAAACCCAGGCTGTCGCGAAGCGTGTCGCCTGCCACGACGCCGGGTGAGGCAAGCACCAGCGCGGAGATGGATTGCACGCCGTCCGGGGGCGTGGGAATATCGCGGCAACTCACCAGCCACCAGGCGGCGGCCGCGGCGACACCGCCCGCCAGATTGCGAAATCCCGGCATCAGGGGTTCCGCTTTTCCAACGCCTCCGCGAGCGCAACGTACGCGGCCGCGGCCGGGTCATCCGGGGAGCGAAGAACGACAGGCTGGCCGGCGGCGAATGCCTCTACCGTGGCCTGGGTGCGTGGCACCGGCAGCTCGAACACCAGCTCAGGAGGCAGCTGTTGGCGAACCCGCTCGGCGATCTTGCGGCAGATCGCACTCTCCTCCTCGTACAGCGTCAGCACGATGCCCTCCAAACGCAAGCGAGGGTGCTTCGCCATCGCGTCTCGGATGCCCTTGAGAATCTGTGACGTGGTCTGCAGCGCCAGCGGCTCGCACTGCAGCGGGACGATCACGCGATCACTCGCGGCGAGCACGGCCTGTACGATCGGGCCCAGTCCAGGCGGCGTGTCCACCACCACCGTATAGCCACGTTGTTCCGCGAGGTCGAACAGCTCGCGCAATTTTGGCGACTTCGCCACCAGTTGCTGATACGCCGCATGGTCACCCGAGTCCGCGATGCCTCCCGCGAGCAGCGCGCGCAGATACGGCAGCTGCGTTGCGCGAACGATTTCCGGCAGTTCCTTCGTTCCCTCGAGGTACTCGGCGATACCACCGCCTTCGTTGCTCAGCCCGAGACCAAAGCGCACCGAACCCTGCGGATCCACGTCCACCAACAATGTCCGCACGCCGCGCCGCGCCAGGGCGGCGGCGACGTTGATCGCCGTCGTCGTTTTGCCCACGCCTCCTTTCTGGCTGACGACCGCGAGCGTTCCGTGCATCAGGGTTGCGGGTCGGAGGGGACGTTTGTATTGCCGGCGCGAAGCGCCACGAGCGTTTGTTCGGCGTGCCTCACCCAGCGTTCCATTTCTTCCGTGGCCACCGGCGCAGCGAGAAAGGAATCCAGATGACTCATGGCGCCCGCGACGTCGCCGCGCTTGAGCAGCAGGAACGCGAGGCCGTAGTGCGCGCCGGACAACTCCGGAGCAACCTCCAGCGCGCGCCGGTACGACCGAATGGCCTCTTCCAGCCGACCCGTGCGTGAATACGCGATCGCGATGTTCTGGAGAATCTTCGGATCGTTGGGGTGGTCGCGCAGGGCCAGACGGTAGGACGTCAAGGCTGCGTCGAAGTCCCCTTGGCGTTCGAGCGCGATGGCCTCCTTGAGGTAATCAACGCGACGCGAACTGGGATGGTCTTTGGACTTTCCGCCCGTCAGGCGGCTCCACCAAGACATGCGGCGCTGAATCGAAAGAGAAGGGCAGGCGGAGCAGGGCGCAGGGTGCGCACCGTGCGCAAACCTACCGAGTGGCGCGAGATGACACAACGGTCGAAGGCAGCGTAAGTTACGGTCATGTCGCCGCGTCGCACGAGCTTCGATCAAGCGAAGGGTGTCATCGACGTCGAGTGGCCGTTCTTCGGCGAGCTCTCGCGGGGATTGGCGCTCAAGGTGTCGCGTGACTACGACCCCGACGTCGTCATTGGCATCGCGACCGCGGGCGTCATTCCCGGCGCCGTCATCGCCGCGATTCTCAATCGCGAGTTCCATTCGATGGTAGTGAGCCGCCGGTTCAAGGCCGAGACCGTCCGCGAGACCCCCGCGGTGATGAGCGCGGCGCCACAGGACATCCGCGGCCGGCGTGTGCTGATCGTGGACGAGACCTGTGACACCGGCGACACGATCCGGCTGGCGGTCGCCGCGGTGGTGAACGCGGGGGCGTCGGATGTGCGTACCGCTGTCGCGTTCCGGACGGGCGCCTACAGGCCGGACTTCCACGCGCTCGCCACGGAAAGCACGATCATACTTCCGTGGGATCGGGAGATCCTCGTTGATGGCGAGTTGGTACCGAATCCGTTGTATGCCGAGGTGCTCGAACCCGACGACTAGGGCCTTCTCACGCCATGTGGCCCAGCGCGGTGTCGTACGTGTCGCCTTGCACAATTGCCTCGTACACGTGCTGCATGGTTTCCGTGCTGCCCACGAGGAACCGGCACCGCGGTGAGCCCATGGAGCGGCATTCCACCTCCATCACGGTCAACGGGGCTTCCGCGAGCCTACCCAGGAAATCCGCGAACAATCCCGCGGAGAGATAGCACCCGGGAAACTGCATGGCGCCCGACGGATCGGATTCCGCCCAGTCGGATGAGTCGAGCGTGACCACCGCATCGCGCAGCAGGCTCACCTGGAGGGAACCCCAACCCGTCTCAGAAAAGAAATCCGTGGCGCGTTGCTGGAACTCTGGTGCCGCCATGCCCTCAGGCACCGACAGTCCACGTTCCGAGCACCAGCTCGTGAACGCCTGATGCAGGGCCTGGCCACCCGCGTAGCCGGCCTCCTGGAGATACGCGGCCGCGTTCGCTCCGGTGTCCCGAAACAGGACTGCCCGTAGCGATAACAACGACTCGCGCGTGAGACCTACCATGCCGTTCCCGGCGAGATCGAATGACACTGGCATCCTGGTTCTGTGTATGCTCCCGTGCGGCTAAGACTCGTCCGGTTGAAGCAGCGCCACCAGCTCCTGTTCGCCGATGACTTTGACGCCCAGCTCCTGCGCCTTCTGCAGTTTACTGCCTGCGTCGCTACCTGCAACGAGGAAGGACGTTTTTTTCGAGACGCTGTTTGTCACCTTGCCGCCGTGCGCTTCGATGAGCTCCGTGGCCCGCTCCCGCGACAGCGATTCGAGCGTCCCGGTCAGGACTATGGTCGTCCCGCGAAGCGCAGCGCTCGTCTTCTGCCGTGGCTCGTCGAAGGACAGCCCGCGCCGGCGAAGCTTTTCGATGAGCCTGCGCGCCGCCGCGTTGCCGAACCACTCCGTGACGGACGACGCGATGCTCTCACCCATCCCATGGATGGCGAGGATATCGTCCGTAGTTGCGGCGGCCAGCGCGTCGAGCGTCCCGAAATGACGCGCCAGTTGTTTCGCCGCGATCTCGCCCACGTTGTCGATGCCCAGGCCGAACAGGAGCCGCGACAGCGGTTGCGCCTTCGACGCCTGGATCGCCTCGACGAGCTGCTCGGCGCTCCGCTCGGCAAAACGCTCCAGCGCCTCCAACTGACCCGCCTTGAGGTCGTAGAGATCCGACGAGTCATGCACGAGCTCAGCGTCGATCAGCTGCTTGATGCGCGCGTACGACAATCCGCGAATATCCATCGCACCGCGCGACGCGAAATGCACCAGACCCTCGAGCTGTCTGGCGGGGCACGCGAAATTGGGACAGTACAGCATCCCGCGCTCCACCCCCGCCACGACCTTCGTTCCGCACGCCGGACATTTCGTGGGAGGCACGAATCTGTCGGGCGGATGCGTGGGATCGCGCCGGTCGGGTACCGGACCGATCACCTGCGGAATCACCTCTCCGGCGCGTTTCACCAGCACGATGTCGCCGTCCCGAAGGTCCTTGTCCGCGATGAGCTCGAAGTTGTGCAATGTCGCCAGCTGCACCGTGGTACCGCCGATCTCCACGGCTTGGAGAACCGCGTAGGGATTCAACGATCCGGTGCGGCCGACATTAATCGCGATGCGAATGAGCTTCGTTTCCGCGATATCCGGCGCGAATTTCCGCGCCACGGCATACCGGGGCTCGCGGCCGCCCACGACGCCGAGATCGGGCCAGAGCCGCATGTCGTTCACCTTCACCACGCCACCGTCGATCGCGAAGTCGAGGGTGGCGCGCACTGTGTGCTCGATCTCACCCGCCCAGGCGTGCACGTCCGCCAGGGTCTTGGCGCGTGTCCGTTGCGGCGCCACAGGAAGACCCCATTCCTGCAGCACATCCAGCAGCGCCCATTGATCGCGCGCCGGCAGATCGTCTCCTTCCGGTACCGAGACGGCGTACGCGAAAAACCGCAGCGGACGCGCCGCGCTGACCGCCGGATCCAGCTGTCGCAGCGCGCCAGCCGCCGAATTCCGCGGATTGGCGAAGACTGGCTCACCAGCGCGGACCCGCTCCTCATTCATTTTCTCGAATCCGGAGAACGGCATGTACACTTCGCCGCGCACCTCCATCATGAACGGATGGCCCGCCCCCCGAAGTCGCAGCGGGATCTGCTTGATGGTGCGAAGATTCGGCGTCACGTTCTCACCGATGACGCCGTTGCCGCGCGTGGCGCCGGCGACCAGCACGCCTTCGCGATAGGAGAGGCTGACCGCGGCTCCGTCGATCTTGAGCTCGCACGTGTAGCCCGACCGCCGGACGTCTTCGCCGGCTAGCCTCACCAGCCGTTGCTCCCACTGCTCCAACTCCTCGGGATCGAAGGCGTTTGCGAGCGACAGCATCGGCACCAGGTGCTGATGCTTGGCCAGGGCCGACTGCGGCTCGATGCCGACCCGCAGGGTGGGCGAGTCGGCGGTCCGCAGGGCGGGGTGCTCCGCCTCGAGCTGCTGCAGCTCCCGAAAGAGCTTGTCGTAGGCCGCGTCGGAGATCGACGGCTGGTCGAGCACGTAGTAGTCATGCATCGCGCGCTCGATCTGCTCGCGCAGCGTCGCGGCACGCGCCGCGAGCGCGGCATCGGCCGTGCTCATGTGCCGGGCGCCAAGGTCACCCCTTGGCTTCCTCCTCGAACACTTGCATGGCCACAGTCACCAGGCGATCGAGCTCTTCGTCCGACGCCTTGGGCAGCAGCGTCTCGGCCCACGTCTGATCCTGGGCCTTCCCATGCCGGTCGAGCAAGCGCCGCAGAAAGGACACCAGGGCGATGCGCTGCATCTCGGCGCGACGCTGCCCGGCGGAAACGTCCTGCTGCTGGCGCATCGCCGCGTCGAACCGGTGGGCGTTGCGAAGCGCCTTGGCGGTGAGCGACGCCACCACCTGGCAGAATCGCACGTCGGCTTCGCTGAACGCGATGCCATCGCGATCCGTGCGCAGGAAAATCGCGCCGATGACACTGTCCTGCCATTGCAGGGGCACCACCACGATGGATCGCACGTTGCGCTGCTCGAGTTGGGCGCGCACCGCCTTCAGCGATGGATCGGTCTGCGCATCGGGAATGAAAACAGTCTCGCCGGAATCGAATGCGCGCTTCAGCTCGGGGTATCGATTGATGTCCACCACGAGGTTGCGAATACTCGGATCCTCGTAGCTGGCCACCAGGCGGACATCCTGATCGCCGGTGAGAAAGATGGCGCAGCGGTCCAGGCCGAACGCGTGCCCGAGCTTGCGCGCGATGGTCTGGAGAATGTCGACGAAATGCAGGGACCCCGAGATGTCCTGCAGGATGTCAACCACTGCGACGAGATGATCGCGTTCCTTCTGGACCTCGGCCAGCCTGGCCCGCAGCCGGAGCAGCTCGTCCGGGTCGTCGCTCGCCGCTTTAGCTGGCGCGGAGTAATCCGCTGCCGGCGGGCTGGCCGCCATGTGGCGGCCGGGTGTCATCCTGCTCGGGTTCCGCTCCTCCGCCGTCATTCGCTGATGTGTGCGCGTTGAATTCTTCGCCGTCGAACCTGACCACTCGGTTACGCCCGGTTTCCTTGGCAACGTAGAGCGCGTCGTCGGCGGCTCGCACGATCCGATCGCAGTTCGAAACCCGCGGATGTGGCCACCCTGCCACGCCGAAGCTCGCCGTGCGTAGAATCGACCCGCCTTCGAACACGAATGTATGGGCCTCAACCTCTTTGCGCACCCTTTCTGCGAACGTCACGGCGGCGTCGGGCACAGTGCCAGGCAGCAGGACGATGAATTCCTCGCCGCCATAGCGCCCGACGATATCAATCTCGCGCGCCGCATTCTTGAGGATCGATGCAAACTGTTTGAGCACCGCGTCGCCCGCGTGATGCCCGTGCGTGTCATTCACCATTTTGAAGCGATCGAGGTCGCTCATGACACACGACAGCGGCTCGGACAACCGCTCGCCGTGCGCGAACATGTGATCCAGCTGCTGTTCGATGGACCGGCGGTTCTCCAACCCCGTGAGGGCATCCGTGCGCGACATGTGACGCAGCCGCTCGTTGGCTTCCAGCAACTGGCGCTCGCGCTCCTCGAGCTCCTCCTGCAGACGCTTGATGCGCAGCATGGACCGCAGCCTCGCCTTGAGCTCGGCAAACTCGATGGGCTTGGTGATGTAGTCGTCGGCGCCGGCCTCCAGACCCTCGACCTTGCTCTCGGTGGAGTCCAGCGCCGTCTGCATGATGATCGGAATGAAGGGCAGGGCCGTGTTGTGCTTGATCCGCCGCGCCACCTCGTTGCCGTCAACGGTGGGCATCATCACATCAAGGAGAATCAGGTCGGGCGGCGACGCGTGTACGGATGCCAGCGCCTCTTCGCCGCTGTGAGCGGCTTCGACCTCATATCCCCACGCCTCGAGCCGCGCGCGAAGCAGCTCGACGTTGTCTTCGTGGTCGTCTACGACGAGGATGCGGCCAAGCGATTGTGCGGCTTCGCCTGGCTGGTCATGCTGGGTCATCACGTCCGAGGAACTTTTGGACTTCGGCAACGACCGCGCGGGGTTCGCACGGTTTGGCCAGGTAGCCATCACACCCAACTTCCATTGCCTTCTCGCGGTCCGAGGCCAACGCGTGCGCCGTCAGCGCGATGATCGGGATATCGCGCGTGCTCGGATCGTGCTTCAATACCTGCGTCGCTTCCCAGCCGTCGATGATTGGAATCGAAATATCCATCAGGATCAGATCCGGTTTCTCGGACCGCGCCTTCGCGATACCTTCTTCGCCGTTCAATGCTTCGCTGACCGAATAGCCGAAGTGCCGCAGGATCGTGGAATAGACGATGCGGTTGTCCTCGTTGTCCTCGACCAGCAACACGGTCTTTCCGTTCGCGCTCATTCCGTTCCTTGGTGAAACCGCGAGTTCACTCTCAGGCGGGCTAGCGGTGCGAATCATACGTCAGGTGCCTCATGGCATGCGAATCCGCTCCGATATACCAGCAAATCTGGTTCGCGGATCGGGAAGAAGCGGAAAACTGGTTCCCTAACTTGCAAAATCCTTACCAAGTCAAGGCGGAAGAGTATGGCTTACGCAGGCAAGTCCGGAGCCTCGAAAGGTGTCCGGAACGTTCCTAACTCGGTGTCCCATAACAGGTCGCGTCCCATTGGGCCGGTAGCGGCGGGATTGGCAATCGGGCTTCTCGTGGGGGCAGGTACGGCGCTGCTCCTGGCCCCGGAACGTGGCGCGGATACCCGGCGAGGTCTCCGGCAAGGCCTCAGGCGGGGCCTCAGGCGGGCGGGACTTCGGGGAATCGACGCCTGGGAAGACCTGCGTATCGAGCTACGTCACGCACGCCGGCGCCTGCGCCGCGCCAGACGGAGTGGACAGTTGGCGGCGCAGGACGCGGACGCGATCGACTAGCGCAGGTTCTGGAGCGCGCGCTCCGCTTGCTGGATGTACTGCTTGTCGTTGTAATCGATTGGCTTCATTTTCGCGACGAGCTGGTACTGTTCGCGCGCTTTAGCCTTGTTGCCGGTGTCGGCATACACCGAGGCCAGTTCCAGCCGGTGCACGATGCGATCGGGCTCGATGGCCGAGGCCCGCTCCAGATAGCTCGTTGCATCTTTCCAGTTGGCTTCATCGAACACCTTGCCGCCTAGCAGGTTTTTGGCGATGAAGCGCGACATGCCACTCAAGCGCATGACGTTCGCGTGCCATCTACCCATGACGTGCAGCGCTCCCGCGTTGGCGGAGTCGATCGCCAGCGCCTCGAGCGCCTCCTTCCGCACCTCGCCCGCTAACTTCACGCGTTCGCGCGCGCCGAGTGAAAGCGCGCGACGACCGATGGCCTTAGCGAGCGCGAAGTGCGCCATCGACGACTTGGGGTCTGCCTGGACTGCGCGGCGCGCGTACTGCTCGCCCAACCGGTACAGGCTGTCCCGCTTCGCGTCGTCGAATTCACCAAGATCCACGGCCTCACGCGACGCGCGCCACAGCGCCTCGGCGCTGCTGGGATCCGCCTCGATGGCGGCTTGAAAGTGCCCCAGGGCACCCGCGGCGTTCATCGCGTCGTGAGCGCGATCACCCATCACGATGTGTTCCGCGGCGGACTGTGCGGACAAGGGACTCGAGGCGAGCACGGTTGCAGCGAAAAAAACGGCGCGCATGTTCATGCGGTTGCTCCAGCGGAGAATTGGAGAACGGGGAGTGCCTGACGTCGAACGTTCCACGTCAAACATCAAGCTTCAAACGTCAAACCTCACACGCGTTTGACGTTCGGCGTTCGGGACTAGCAATACCAATGGTACGTCTTCGCAACGTTATGGTTCCCCCGCGGACGGGTCAATGCTCGCACACCGGCTGATCGAACGAAAAAGGGATGGCGGACGACTCGAGCCGGGCGAGTGGCGCGCGCTGATCATGGCGTACTCCGCCGGCCACATTCCCGATTATCAGATGTCCGCATTTCTCATGGCGGCATTTCTCAAGGGGCTGGATCGCACCGAAACGGCCGCCCTCACGGACGCGATGCTGAACTCGGGTGCGCGGTTCGACCTCGCGTCGCTTGGCAAGCCGCGGCTGGATAAGCACTCCATCGGCGGTGTGGGCGACAAAGTATCTCTGGTCCTCGCCCCGCTGGTGTCCACGCTGGGTGTGGCAATCCCGATGGTGTCCGGACGCGGCCTCGGCCATACGGGAGGAACGCTCGACAAGCTGGAATCGATTCCCGGTTTCCGGACGGACCTGACGATCGCGCAGGCGCGCGCGCAGCTGGAAGATCTGGGCTGCGCGCTGCTGGGACAGACGTCAGAAATCGCACCCGCCGATCGGAAGATGTACGCGCTTCGGGACGCGACCGCCACGGTCGAATCGATCCCCTTGATCGCGTCGAGTATCATGAGCAAGAAGCTCGCGGAAGATCTCACCGGGCTCGTCATCGACATCAAGCGGGGGAGCGGCGCGTTCCTCACGGAGTTCGACCAGGTGCTCGCCCTCGCCAAGGAGATGATCCACATCGGTGAGAGCCACGGCTGTCCGGCGGTGGCGTTGTTCACGGCCATGGACCGTCCGCTGGGGCGCGCGTGCGGCCACGCGCTCGAAGTCGAAGAGGCGATCGCCACGCTCAAGGGAGAGGGACCGGAAGACCTGGTGGAGGTCACGATCGCGTTGTCGGCGGAGATGCTGGTCCTGGGCAAGGTGGCCGCCGATCTCGCGGCAGCGCGCGTGATGCTGCAGGAGGCGCTCGCGTCCGGACGCGCGGCGGATCAGTTCAGACGCATCATCGAACGGCAGGGTGGCGACCCGAATGTCCTGGATGACCTATCGTTGCTCCCGCAAGCGGCAGAATGCGAGCTGTATACAGCGCCTCGCGCCGGATTCGTCCAACGCGTCGAGCCGCGCGCCGTTGGCCGCGGTATCATCGCACTCGGCGGCGGCAGGGCCACCGTGGCCGATCGCATCGATCCAGCGGTGGGTTTCGTGATCACCGCCAAACCCGGAGACTGGGTGGAGGCGGGAGAGCCGCTCGCTTCGGTCTACGCCAGAGACAGGTCCGGCATCGAGCAGGGGCGCGGATCGCTGCGCGCGGCCATCACGATTGGAGACGAGGCGGAGCCTCCGCTCCCCCTCGTCTCACATCGCGTTACGAAAGACGGAGTCGAAGAGCTTCGGTAGCACATCCCCTATCCACCAACGGCGACGCGTGCTACCCTGAAAGCATGCCTCCAAGAATCGCGAAACTCGCAGGACTCGGAGCGCTCGGGGCCTGCGGTGGCTTGCTGGCACTTTACGCGCTGATCGTCTTCATCAGTCGTCCGGGTAAGCTCAGCGGCATCGACTTCACCAACGCCATCGTGGCCTGGATCGCGCTCGGCGGGCTGATCCTCGCGCTCATCGTCGTCCACGCCGTGATCGGCAAGCAGCTACTGCGGTTGGCCAAGGGCTCGAACGTCAAGCATCCGCTTTAGCATCGGGCTTCGTCGCGTGCATCCGGCTCTGTCGCGAAAAACAACTACTCATCCGAATGAATCCGAATTGATCCGAATGGTTCCGATGTAAGCGAAAGCTCCTCTCGGGGAAACCTAGAGGAGCTCTGTTTTGTCCTTCGATCAGAACTGATTGCTGTCCGCAGAGACGAGCTTCAATTCCACACCGGCACAATTCGGATCAATTCGGATTCATTCGGATGTGCTGTTCAATCCAAGTAGAAGCCTGTCCCAAGTGGAAGCCTGGTTCCCGAGAGAAGCCTGATCGGTGCTCAGATGTCGAGGTTGGACGCAAACTTCGCGTTCTGCTCGATGAAAATGCGTCGCGGCTCCACCTCGTCGCCCATCAACGTCTGGAAGATCTGATCGGCGATCACCGCGTCTTCGTTCGAGACCTGCAAGAGCGTGCGGCGCTCCGGATCCATGGTTGTCTCGAACAGCTGTCCGGCGTTCATCTCGCCCAGGCCCTTGTAGCGCTGAACGTTCACGTTCTTGCCGTCGCCGTTGGCGCCGCCACCAAGGCGCTTGATGATCTCGTCGCGTTCCTTGATATCGAACGCGTAATGCTCTTCTTTCCCCCGTGCCACTCGGAAGAGCGGTGGTTGCGCGATATAGATGTAGCCGGCCTCGATGAGCTCCGGCATCTGACGGAAGAAGAAGGTGAGCAACAGCGTGCGAATGTGCGCGCCGTCGACATCCGCGTCCGTCATGATGATGATCTTGTGATACCGCGCCTTTTCCAGCTCGAATTCATCCTTGATGCCCGTGCCGAGCGCCGTGATGATGGTCCGGATCTCTTCGTTGGCGAACACCTTGTCGATGCGAGCCTTTTCCACGTTGATGATCTTGCCACGGAGTGGCAGGATGGCCTGGAACTCACGCTTGCGACCCTGTTTGGCGGAGCCACCCGCGGAGTCGCCCTCGACGAGGTACTCTCGCAAAGCGCCGGATCGGTGAGGGAGCAGTCGGCCAGCTTGCCTGGCAGGTTGCCAATGTCCAGCGCCGACTTTCTGCGCGTGAGGTCGCGCGCTTTGCGCGCGGCCTCGCGGGCGCGCGCCGCGCTGACGGCCTTTTCCACGATGATGTTCGCCGAACGTGGATGCTCGTCCAGGTAGCTGCCCAGCATATCGCCCACGACCGTCTTGACCGCGGACTCGACCTCGGAATTGCCGAGCTTCGTCTTCGTCTGACCCTCGAACTGCGGCTCATGCACCTTCACCGATAGAACCGCCGTGAGTCCCTCCCGGACGTCGTCGCCGGACAAGGTGAAGTCCGCCTTCTTCAGGAAGCCGCCCTTGTTCGCGTACGAGTTGATGATGCGCGTCAGGGCCGCCTTGAAGCCGGTCAGGTGCGTCCCACCTTCATGCGTGTTGATGTTGTTCACGAACGAGAACGTCGTGTCGTTGTAGCCGTCGTTGTACTGCAGGGCGAGCTCGATCCCGATGTCGTCCTTCGTCGTCTCGATGTAAATGACTTCTGGGTGCAGCGACTTGCGGCCGCGATTGAGATGCTGGACGAATTCCTTGAGGCCGCCCTTCGCGAGGAATATTTCGTCCTTCTCCTCCTTCTCGCGCTCGTCCTTGAGCCTGATGGTCACGCCCTTGTTCAGGAACGACAGCTCGCGAAGCCGCATGGCGATGGTGTCGTAGCGGTAGATGAGGTCGGTGAAGATCTCAGCATCCGGCTTGAACCAGACGGTGGTGCCGCTCTCCTTTTTCGGGATGTCTTTCAGCGTCTTGAGCTTTGTCTTCGTTTTCCCGCGCACGAAGTCCATGTACCACTCTTTTCCGTCACGCTTGACTGAGACCTTGAGCTGCTCGGAGAGGGCATTCACCACCGAGACGCCGACACCGTGGAGTCCGCCAGAAACCTTATAGGTGTTTTTGTCGAATTTGCCGCCGGCGTGAAGCACCGTCATCGCGAGCTCGACACCGGGAATCTTCTCGGTGGGATGGATGTCCACCGGAATCCCACGGCCGTTGTCCACCACCGTGATGGAATTGTCCGCGTGGATGGTCACCGCGATCTCGTCAGCGTGGCCAGCGAGGGCTTCATCGATCGAGTTGTCGACAACCTCGAAGACGAGATGATGCAACCCGCGTTCGGAGGTCGAGCCGATGTACATGCCGGGGCGTTTCCGAACTGCGTCCAGCCCCTTGAGAACCTGAATCTGTCCGGCGTCGTATTTCCCGCCGCCCTGCTCCGTCGAATTGATAGGTGTCGCCACGTTATAAACGCCTGGAGGTGGGCCAAAGAAACACCGAACCTCGGGTGTTCGGCATCAGCTTCAAGCTAACGGAATCGGAAGATGAAAGCAACGCAATCGTCGCGACCTAAAATGCGATCTTTCAAGCGTTTACGCGGCCTGAGAGACTGGGGAAAAACACGCGCCGACGGACAATTGTGACGACAACTATTGCCGACGAATCTGCCACCGGATCTTTCGGATCTTGAGTCGCCCAGTTTGCTGATTCAGGCGGCGCAAAAGATCGGGCTCCATGAGCGACAACTCGGTCATCCACGCGTTCGTCGTGACGGCCACGAACAACGTTCCTTGCGGCGTCACCGACAACGGCTCGGTCACGCGAGCAATTTGCGGCCCGACCAACGATGGCCAGTCCGGGATCACGGCCGCCTGCGCGATCCGGTCCGCGATTCCGGACTTCTTGAGCAGGCCGCTCATGACTTCGCCCAACCGCTGTGGCTTGCGCTTCTTTTTTTCCGTCATGGTGCGGCCGTTGACAGCGTCACACGCCCATTCGCCACTCGATATCGCGCGAGGCGGGTGAGCTCCGGAGGGATATCCGAATCACGCGGAACGGCCAGCACCGTCTGCCCCAGGCCAATCTCACGCAACAACGTCAGCACGCGCGCGGCCCGTCTGGCATCGAGCTCCGCGAATGGATCGTCCAGCAGAAAGACGGGCGACGTCTCGCGCGCGTCGCGCACCGTCTCCGCCTCGAGCGTGCGCAGCGCGATCGCCGCGGTGCGTTGCTGTCCCGCCGAACCGAAGGTTCGCAGTTCGCGCCCATCCAGCAGCATCGTGAGATCGTCACGATGCGGCCCCACCTGCGTGACGCCCAGCTTCATGTCCGTCGCGCGCTTCGCTGCGATCGCCTCTGCCAGCGCGAGCTCCAGGCTCTCGGCATTGGCGTTCAGCGACGTCTCGTAGCGGAGTTCCGCGACTCCGCGTTCTCCAATGGCCTCGCATCGTTCGGCGAATCGGGACGCGACCCTGCCCACCCACGCTCGGCGGCTTCGCACCAGCATTGCGCCATGTTCGGCCAGCGGGCGCTCCCAGACCTCGATGGACGAGGTCCGCGCGTGCTGCTGGTGCCGCGCGGCGTCGCGCAGCGCCGCGTTGCGTCGCTCCAGCGCCGCACGGTACATCTGCAGCGCATTCAGGTACCCGCGCGACGTGAGCGCGAGCATGATGTCCAGGAATCGGCGCCGAGCGCTGGGCGCGCCGGCGACGAGTTCCACGTCTGAGGGAGAGAACATGACGGCGGGCAGCGTGCCCAGCGCATCGCTGAGCCGATCCAGCGTCGCACCGTCGCGTCGGACTCTCTTGCGCCGGCCGACACGCTCGAATCCAATGGAGAGCTCCCGCGTCTCCGGGACACACATGCGAGCCTCGATGAAAAACGCGCTCGCGTCGAACCGCACGGCGTCCACGTCGCGCGCGCCGCGCATGGAGCGCAACAGGCTCATATAGTACGCCGCCTCCAGCAGGTTCGTCTTGCCCTGTCCGTTGTCGCCGACCACGACGAGTCCTTCGGCCGGCAACGCGAGGTCCAGCCGCTCGAAATTCCGGAAGTCGCGCAACGACAGCGAGTCGATTCTCGCTCGCGAATCAGCCACCAAGCCTCAGTCGGCCGAAATGGAGTGCTAGACGCCGCGGAACGACGCCGCGCGCTTTTCAAGGAACGCCGACGTGCCCTCGCGCATGTCATCACTCGCGGCCAACATCCCGAACGCGGCCGCCTCGAGCGCCAGCGCCTCGTCCAGTGAAATGTCGGCGCCCCGGTTGACAACCTCGATGCACTGCGCCAGCGCCATCGGCCCATTCGCGAGCATCTGGTGCAGCATCGCACGCGCGGTCTCGACGGCGATGTCGCCGGAGGCGACGACGCGATTGACGAGTCCCAGCCGCATCGCCTCCGTCGCGTCGATCATTTCGCCAGTGAGCAGCAGCTGCAGCGCGCGTCCGCGTCCGATGAGGCGCGTCAGGCGCTGCGTCCCGCCATATCCGGGAATGACGCCGAGCTTCACCTCGGGCTGCCCGAATTGCGCGGTCTCCGCCGCAATGCGGAGATGACAGGCCATCGCGAGCTCGCATCCGCCGCCCAGTGCAAAACCGTTCACGGCGGCGATGACGGGTTTGGGAGACGTCTCAAACCGACGGAAGACCTCCTGTCCGCGACGGGCAAGCGCATAGACCTCTGCAGGCGACTTGGACCGCAACTCCGCGATGTCGGCGCCGGCGACGTACGCGCGCCCAGCGCCGGTGAGCACAATGCCACCGACCGCGTCGTCCGCGCGCGCGTGTTCAATGGCGCGGCCTAGCTCCACCATCGTCGCGTCATTCAGCGCATTGAGCTTGTCCGGCCGATTGACGGTGATCGTCGCGATCCGATCGCGTACGTCGAGCGTGAGAAATTGGTAGGTCATGTCCGTGGGCTGGGCGGTGTGAATCTACAGCGTTTCGCGGGAAGGGCTCCACGCGTCAAACGATCACATGGTCCGCGCACCCGCCTTCCTCTCCCGCGCACCGTCCCGGCGCACGATCGGTGTGCTGCTCGTCGTCGCGTCTCTCGTGCCGTTCCTGCGCACGCTGGGATTCGGCTACGTCATGGACGAAGTCACGGCCATACGCTCCAATCCGGAGCTTCACGGCTGGAGCGCCATCCTCCGCGTGTGGGCCCACGAGTACGGCAATCCCGACGCGCGCTTCGAGGGGCTGTATCGGCCGCTGACCATGAGCCTGTTCGCGTTCGCGTGGAACGCCGGCGGCGGTTGGCCGGTCTGGCTGCACCTGTTGGCTATTGCCCTGCATGCAGCAGCCACCGTGCTCGTCTGGCGGCTGATGGAACGCGGCGTCGGCCGTGTTCCCGCGGTTCTCGCGGCGCTCTGGTTCGCGGTGCATCCAGTTCATGTCGAGACGGTCGCCAATGTCGCGAACAGCTCCGAGGCGCTTGTCGCGATCTGGACCTGCCTGCTCGCGGTGCACCTGCAGCGGTCCAGCGAGCGTCTGCCCATCACCTGGTCGGCCGCCATCGTGACGGGCGTGCTATTCCTCGCGGCGTGTTTCAGCAAGGAATCGGGGATCATGTCGATTGCGCTCGCCGCCCTCTGCGTGTGGGGGTGGCGGGAACCGCAAAGAGTCGCCGCCGGGCCGCCACTCGCGTGGGACCAGGCAACGCGGACTCCGCTCGCGCGATTACTGGGGCGCTGGCAGCGCGTGCTGGTGGCTTGTGCGGCGGCAGTCGCCATCCTGTTCGCGGTGCGCACCCTGGTGCTGGGAGGGCCACTGACTGGCGATGACATCGCCGCGCCTGGTCTCGACGGGATGACCACGTGGTCCCGCATGCGCGCCATGCTGTCGCTGAGCCCGACGATTCTGCGCCTGCTCGTGTGGCCACCGAAACTGAATCCGCATTACGGGCCCTCTGTGTTCGGTCAGCCAGGTGCCTGGCTCGCCGCCACTGTCGCAGTCCTTGCGGCGCTCGTGGCGCTCGCCGCGTGGTCAGCGAGACGCGGCGATCGCCGCCCGCTCACCGCGATGCTATGGACCGTGATCGCCTTTCTCCCGGCCTCGAATCTGCTGGTTCCCACCGGTCAGATTCTCGCCGAGCGCACGCTGTACGTCCCATCCATCGGCGTCGCGATGCTGGTGGGGCTCGTTCTCCAGGCGGCCCAAACCAGTCAGCGCGCGGGGCGCGCCGTGCCAGGTGTTTGGCCCGCGACTGTCGCTCTTGCACTCGCGGTGATGGCGTTCGCGGCCGCGCGTTCAGCGCGCTGGACAGAGGTATGGAGGACGCATCCATCGGTGTACGCGCAGATGATCGCGGCGGACAGCGCCAACTACCGGGGCTACTGGTTCTCCGCGGTATATGCCGGGAACAATGGACGCATGGACGACGCACTCCCGTTGCTGGCCCGCGCCTATGACCTGTTTCCGGCGGATCGCGGACTGAAGTTGGACTACAGCGACGCGTTGCTGCGCCAAGGCATGTCCCGACGCGCGGCCGTGGTCGCGCTGGGCTTGATGGATTCGCCAACGTTCCGCGCCCGTCCGCGCGCTGTTGCGGTTTACCTGGAAGCGCTCGGCAGGGCCTTCGGTCCGGATTCCGTCGTTGCAGCGGGACGGTGGATCATGGCCCGCACGCCGTCGTCCACCACCGCGCTATACGTGGGACAAGCGCATCAGCTGCGCAGAGAGTGGACCGAAGCTGCCAGAGCCTATCGCGAGGGCCTTCGCCTGTCCCCCACGGACTCGGTCCTGGCCGTGCGGCTCAAGACGCTGGAAGCGGCGCACTAACGTCACGGGACTGCTTTTTGCGCGCGCTCTGGCCATGGCGGAGCGCTGGATCACACGCATCGGTACACAGGCGTCGGGCTTTCGGTATCTGAATCCCGAGGGGAAGCCTCTGCGCGACCGCCGCACACTCGCCAGAATCGGACGAATGCGGGTTCCGCCGGCGTGGCGAGACGTCCACGTCGCGCCTGACACCCGGCGCTCGGTGCAGGCCTGGGGCTTCGACGCGCGCGGCCGGAAGCAGTACCGCTACAACGAGAAGGCGGTAGCCACCCGCGAGCTGCGCAAATACCACCGGGTGCGGCAGCTGGCCAAGTCGCTGCCGCGAATCCGTCGCGAGCTTCGCGCGCAATCGCATCAGCCGGACCTCGACGGTGACACGGCCTGCGCCATCGCGCTCCGGCTGATCAGCGAGAGTCTCTTTCGACCCGGCTCCGAGAAGTACGTCCGCGAGAATCGCAGCTACGGCATGACGACTTTGCGTAAGCGCCACGTCCAGCTCGACCGCCACCGCGTGGTATTCACGTACGTCGGGAAATCCAGCAAGAAGCAGCGACAGACGGTGATCAATCCAGAGTTGGTGCGCCTCGTCGCACGGTTGCACCGCACGCCTGGCGAGCGCCTGTTCCGCTACCGCACGGCCGGGCAATGGTGCGACCTGAACGGCGGCACCCTCATCGGGTTTCTTCGCGAGCGCATCGGCCCGTTTGCGGTCAAGGATTTTCGGACCTGGGGCGGAACGCTGCGTGCCGCGACGATTCTCGCGGAACTCGGCCCTCCCCGAAACCCCACGGAGGCTAAGCGCAACGTCGCTTTGGCGATGCGACTCGTCGCGTCCGAACTGGGAAATACACCCGCCATCTGCCGTGCCTCGTACGTTCATCCCATGGTGCTGGCGCGCTACGTGGATGATGGCGAGACCATCGCGTTGCCGCACGTGAGCAAACACCGGCGCGACGCGCGGATTTTCGCCCACTCGCCCGAGGAGCGCGCGCTGATCGCGTTCCTGGACAAGCATTTCCCGGAGCGCCGGCGCCGCCCGCGCGCCGCGATGGCCCGCGCGGCATGACGCGGGTTACCTTCCCGGCGGATGCTCAGGACACTGGCGCTGGTCACGCTCCTTCACGGTCCGTCTCCGAACACCTGGTTCGGTGCCGACAAGGTGAAGCACTTCTTCATGTCGGCATTCGTTCAGAGCGCCGCGTTTTCGGCTGCGCGCGCGGCACGACTGGACCGATCAAACGCCCACGCCGTGGGCGGCGTCACAACCTTGACCGTTGGCGTCTGGAAGGAGATGCGTGATCGCCGAGCCAGGGGCGGGTTCAGTGTGACGGATCTCGTGTGGGACGCGGTGGGTGGCGCAGCGGCGGCCTCGCTGCTCAACGGGACTCGGTGAGCGCAAAGTGGTATATTCTGGACGATGAAGCCGCGCGCGAAATTCCTCATCGGTGGGGCACTCGTTCTGGCGACGGCTGGCTACCTTATGGCCAGCTCCATCAGTGAAACGGGTGTCTATTATCTGACGCCCACCGAGCTGGCGACCAAGTTGACGGCGGACCCATCCCTCCGTGACGTCGGCGTGAAGCTGGGTGCGCGTGTGGTGCCCGGGTCCATCAAACGTGAAGCGGGGGGCCGGGAGTACGCCTTCGTGGTTACCGACGGCGCCCGGGAAGTTCCGGTGATCTATCGCGGCATCGCTCCCGACACGTTCACCGACGGCGTGGACGTCGTTGTGGAAGGACGGATGGGCCCTGACGGCACGTTCCGCGCGACCACGCTGCTGGCCAAGTGCGCGTCCCGCTACGAGAACGCGCCAGAGAAGTACCGCGACACGCCCGGATACAAAGCCGCGAACTCGCGCGCGTGATCGTCGTCGGCGAGCTCTCGCTCTGGATCGCGCTGCTGATGGCGACCTGGTGCGCCACTGTATCGTTCGCCGGCGGCTTGGGCAATCGCGCTGACCTGATTCGCAGCGGGGAGCGAGCGGCGTATTGCACGTTCGGGTTTACCCTGCTGGCTTCACTCGGCCTCTGGACGGCCCTGCTGACGCGGGACTTCTCCCTGTCGTACGTCGCGAGCCAGATCAGCGCCAACATGCCGAACATCTACGTGTTCGCGGCGTTCTGGAGCGGTCAGGCGGGCTCGATGCTCTTCTGGGCGCTGATCCTTTCGATCTACACGGCAATCGCCGTCCGCGCGAATCGGACGAAGAACCGCCACCTGATGCCGTATGTGACCGGCACGCTGGCCGCGGTCCTCGTGTTCTTCCTGGCGACGACCGCGCTCAAAGCCAATCCATTCAACCGACTCGATTGGATTCCGCTGGATGGGCGTGGCATGAACCCGCAGTTGCAGAATCCCGGGATGGCCATCCATCCACCCACGCTGTACCTGGGGTATGTCGCGACGACCATCCCCTTCGCGTTCGCGATCGCGGCATTGGTGGCGCGCCGGCTGGACGCGGACTGGCTGGCGGCGGTGCGTCGCTGGGCGCTGGTGTCCTGGCTGTTTCTGACGGTCGGTATCGTGCTGGGGATGTGGTGGGCGTACGTCGAGCTCGGATGGGGTGGCTATTGGGCCTGGGATCCCGTCGAGAACTCGTCGTTCCTTCCCTGGCTCACGGGAACCGCGTTCCTGCACTCGATCATGGTGCAGGAGAAGCGCGGCATGTTGCGCAAATGGAACGTGACGCTGGTGGTGATCACGTTCCTGCTCTCCATTCTGGGCACGTTCATCACGCGCAGCGGAATCATCGAGAGCGTGCACTCGTTTGCGCAATCGCCTGTGGGTGGCTGGTTCGCGTCGTTCCTGCTCGGCGCGTCCCTGGTGACGGGCTACCTGGTGTCGACGCGTCTCAAGGACCTGGAGGCGAAGGCTGAGTTGGAGAGCATGGTGAGTCGGGAGGCGGCCTTTCTGTACAACAATCTCCTGCTCGTCGGTATCTCGTTCTCGGTCCTGTGGGGGACGCTCTTCCCGATTCTCAGCGAGTTTGTGCGCGGAACAAAAATCACAGTGGGGCCCCCCTTCTTCAACACCGTGAACGTTCCACTCGGACTTCTCCTGCTGGCGCTGACCGGCGTCGGCCCGTTGATCGCGTGGAGAAAAGCGTCGCCGGCGAATCTGCGGCGGCAGTTCCTGGGGCCAGTCATCACGGGCGTGGTATTCGCCGGTCTGCTGCTGTTCGCGGGAATGCGGAATGTCTCCGCGCTCATCGCCTATCTTCTGGCGGCGTTCGTCGCGGCGACCATCGTTCAGGAATTCTCGAAAGGCGTTGGTGCGCGCCGGTCGATTCACGGCGAATCGTTCCCACGGGCGTTCGTGCGGCTGGTGGCGCGCAACCGCCGGCGGTACGGCGGGTACATCGTGCACGCGGGGATCGTGATGCTGTTCGCCGCGTTTGCCGGGATGGCGTTCCGCAAGGAATTCGACGTGAGCCTCACGTCGGGGCAGGCGTTCGAAGCCACCGACCCCTTTGGCCGCCGCTGGCGATTCGTGAGCCAGGGCGTCTCCACGTCGCAGTCGCTCAACCGCGAGATCACGGCCGTGGCGCTCGAGGTGTGGCGTGACGGCGCGAACGTCGGACTGATCAAGAGCGAGAAGCGTCAGTATTTCGACACGCGGGGTCGCCCGACCTTCGAGCCTTCCACCGAGGTGGGGATTCGCACGGACGCGCGGCTGGATACGTACATCGTGCTCGCCGGTGTGCGCGATGACGCCGCTGAGCTTCGCATCACGTTCAACCCGCTGGTGGTCTGGGTATGGCTCGGCGGCGCGCTGATGGCCATCGGGGGCATCGTGGTGATGTGGCCCCAGGCGGAGCGGCGCCGGCAGTCCGGCTATGTGACGCAGCTCCGTCCCGCCCGGGACACGGAGCTCGCAGGGGCGGTGTGATCAGTCGCCGGTGGTTGCTCCGCTCGCTCACTCTCTCCGGCGGCGCTGCGCTGCTCGCGCGTGGCGGGGCGGCGCAGGAGCGCGCCGTAGGCATCGCCGACACGTCCAACCTGTTCCCCATGGATCAGAGCGCGGCGCGATCGGTGCGCTTGCAGGCGAAGCCGGGCGCGCTGCCGTCCATGCAGCCGGACGAGCGGGATGCGCTTGAACACAGGATCCGCTGCCAGTGCGGATGCACGCTGGATGTATTCACGTGTCGCACCACCGATTTCAGCTGCCAGGTGGCGCCGTCCATGCATCGGGATGTGATGGCGTTGGTGCAGGGCGGCTACACGGCGCAGGAGATTCTCGATGCGTTCGTGAGCACGTATGGCGAGCGGGTGCTCATGTCGCCGCCGAACGTCGGCTTCAATCGCGTGGGGTATGTGCTTCCCGGAATCGCCATCGCCCTTGGCGCGGTGGCGTTGGCCGTCATTCTGCGGCGGATGCATCGACCTGCCGCGCGGGCCGCGGCCGGACAGATGCTTCCCGTCGCCGACGCTACGCCCGACGAGCTGGCGCAAATCGACGCCGCGGTGCGCGACGACTCATGAGCGCCGGAATGCTCGCGCTGGTTGCCGGCACCATCCTGGCGGTGGGCGCGCTGGCGTTCGTTCTTTATCCACTGTTCTTCGTCGTGCCGGAGCACGCCAGAACCGCCGCCGCCGAGCGCGACAGGCCTGACGACAGCGCGATCCTGGCGTTGCGGGAAATCGAGTTCGATCGCGTGACCGGAAAGCTGTCGGAGCCAGACTACGCCGAGCTCAGAGCAACGTATGCCGCGCGCGCGCTACGAGAGATGCGCGAGACGAATGCGAGTGTCGGAGACGCTCCGCTCGACGCCATCGAGGCTCGCGTCCGCTCCTTCCGCATGACGCATCGCGAGTGCCCCACCTGCGGCCTGCGTCCCGAAGCCGACGCCGTATACTGCTCGACCTGCGGCGGATACCTGGAGCGCGTCTGCTCGGACTGCGGCGCCGAGATCACGGAGCCGGGCGCGGCGTTCTGTTCCAGGTGTGGATCGGTGCTCGGCCGATCGCGTGCGACCGCGTTGGCCTAGCGTTTCTTCCTTAGCGCTCGCCTTCTTCCAGGCGCTTGAGGGCAACGCGGATGGGCACGACGGTCGCCACCACGCACAGCAGCGCGGCGAGGCCGAATCCGACGATCATCCCGACCGGGTCTGCCGGCTCGTTGAACGCCCTGCTGCGCAGATAGGACACCACGGGACGCGCTTCGAAGATCACCACGCCGGCAATGACGGCGATGGCGCTCATCATGAACAGCAGCCCGCCGAATGACGTGGGAATCTGCGCGGCGTTCTCCGTTTCGAACTGCGGGAACATCGTGCCGTATCCGATGGCCAGGCCGGCGACCGCGAACGTCATCAACACGATGGTCAGCAGCGACACCGCGAACATGAACACCGTGACTTCCAGCAGGTAGTTAGTGACTCCCACGATGCCCACCGCGAGAATCAATAGCGGCAGCGTCCCCACCCAGAACTTCGACCAGAGCAGATCGCGCATCCGCATGGGGCTGGACCGCAGCAGCCAGAGGGTCCGTCCCTCCAGGCTGACGCCCGGGAAGATGAATCGCGCCGCGATGGACGCGAGCACGAAGCCGGCCAGCACGAGGTTGAGGAACGGCACCACGCTGACCAGCAGCAGAGTGATGCCTTCGCCGCGCAACGGGAGGTACTTGATGTTGAAGACGTAGACGACGATCAGCACCGCAAGGAGGATGAGCTGCGACCATTGCGTGGTGTCGCGAAAGAACAGCCGCACCTCCTTGAGGATCAACTCCCGGCGGAGTGTCCCCAGCGGCCGCAGCAACGTCATGCTCATGCGCAGCATGATGCCACTGCGCGCCCAGCGCTGGCCGCTTTCCTGGGCCTTGCTGAATCCTTTCACGTACAGCCAACGGTGCAGCACGGCGCCGATCACAACGGCCGCGGCGGCGGTACTCCAGAGCATGTAAAAGGGCAGCAGGTCCGCGCGGTATTGGAGAAAACTCATCGTGGCCTGCTGTGCCCATTCGCTGGGCAGCAACGGCGACGTCGGGGTGCGCAGCACGGACACGAAATCCACCAGCGATCGAAAACCTTCGGGACGCGCCAGACGCTCCGGACGCACGATGCGGAACAGCAGCACGATGCCACCGGCCGCGAGCACCGCGATGACGCTGAGGATGTCGCGCGTGCGCCGCGCTGGGAACACGTTCACCAGCACCAGCGTGATCACGCTGCCGACGACACCCGGAATCACCAGCAACGGCAGAAAGACGCCCAGCGCGATGAGCGGGAACCAGAACCCGCCGTCGTATACCATGCCATAGGCGGCGAACATGGGAATGGCCATCAACACCACCATCCAGCTGGAATGGACGATGGTCTCCAGCAGCTTCGCGCCGTAAAGCTTCAGCCAATCCACGGGACCAGACACCAGGAGATCGAGGTCCTTGGCGAGAAAAAAGCTCGAGAGCGCCGTGATGATGTTGGAGAGCAGCAGGATGGAGAAGAACCCGACCAGGATCAGTCCCAGCAACTTGCCGGCGAGGAGCGGACCGATTTCCTGGACGCCGCGAAAGTATGCCAGCAGCCGGTACAGCACGCCGAAAATGAACGTCCAGAAGAGCAGCCCGAAGAATCCAAGAATGAGGAAGCGGGCGCCACGACCGCGCTCGTCGCGAAATGACCGCGCGCGCGCGGTCAGCCACTTGGGCCACAGCAGATGCAGCAGTGACGGGTCCGGACGCCCCAGGGGTTTCGCGCCCGTCGTCTCGATCAGCGTTGCGTTAGCCACGAGTCACCGCTTCGCGCCGATCACGCATCGAGGACATCCACCAGCTCGCGGGCCGCGTTCTCGCCCGTCAGGCGGAGAAAGATTTCTTCCAGTCCCGACGCACCCCCGGTCGCGTTCCGACGCAAATCGGCCATGGTCCCCTGGGCGCGGATCTTCCCCTCCTGGATGATGGCGATGCGATCGCAGAGCGTCTCGGCCACTTCCAGCGTGTGCGTGGACATCATGATCGTATGGCCGCGCTGGGTGTACTCACGGAAGAGATCCTTCAGGATTTTCGCTGCTTTGGGATCGAGCCCCACCATGGGCTCGTCCACCACGATCACCTCGGGCCGGTGCACGAACGCGCTGGAGATGATCAGCTTCTGGCGCATCCCGTGGCTGTAGCTCTCCACCAGCTCGTCCCGCCACTCCTCGAGATCGAAGAGCGCCAGCAGCTCACGCGCGCGATGCTCCACGCGCGCGCCTTCCTGATCGAAAAGGCCGGCGACAAAGCGCAGGAATTCCGCGCCTGTGAGCTTTTCATAGATGAATGGGCGGTCCGGAATGAACCCCAGCTTCATCTTCGCCGCGACCGGATCCACGGCGATGTCCACGCCGCCGATCTCCACGCGACCGCCAGTGGGACGCAGAATACCGGCGATCATGCGCAGAGTGGTCGTCTTGCCGGCGCCGTTTGGTCCGAGAAAGCCGAACAGCTCGCCCTTGGGGACCTGCAGGTCGATACCCGCGACCGCGGTGAAATCGCCGTAACGTTTGGTGAGTTGCGTGAGTCTGATCATCGCGTTCTGGTGACGTCGATCGTGAGCCCGCCAACGAGGCGCAACAGCTCGGCCTGTTGCCCCAGTCCCCCGACGACAAAACGCAGATGCGCCGCGTCGGCAGGGAACTGGCCGAATGTTGGGTCCACCGCCACCCAGCCGCGCAACAGCACCTCGGGCCAGGCGTGGTAGTAGAACTTGCCATCCACATATGCCAGGCCGGCGGCAATGCGTGACGGGACTCCGGCGGCGCGTGCCAGCGCCACGAACAACTGCGCGTGTTCGTTGCAGTCTCCGCGTCGTGTGTGGAGCACGTGGAGCGCGCTCGGAATGCCGATCGTGACTTCCTTCTTCACCGAGTCGTGCACCCACTGGTTGATGTTCAGCGCGACCAGCCGTGGATCGCTGCTCCCGCTCGCAAGCCGCTGCGCCAGGGCGACGATTTCGGGATGCTCCACTTCGAGAAATGGTTCTGCCTTGAGTGCATCGCGGTTGAGCGGGGTCCGCGCCACAGGCAACTGGTACCGCGCCGCGAGTGCGCGCACGTCTTCGCGCCGCACGATGAGCGTGTCGCCTCGCATCTCCTGCCTGCCCCCCGCCAAGTCAAAGCCAGAGAGGTCGACCCCTCCCAGGCGGACGCGCAACTCCGAGACCGTCGAGCGCAGCCGCTTGTTGGCCGCGATCGCGGTCGTCTCGAGAATGTCGCGATTCGGCGCGACCCTCGGCGCGGGTTGGCTCGCGGCGCGATCGGTCTCGCGGCGCCAGTTCTCAAAGGCAACTTCGTACGGACGGCGCTCCAGTCGGAACCCCAGCTGCGAGCTCGCGAGCAGGCGGCCTTGCTGATCCACCCATCCCCCGATGCCAGCGCCGCTCTGTGCCACGAGCTGCCACGCCCGGACGGTGTCGGGAAGGACGCCGCGCCACTTGCCGCTCGAGGAATCGAACACGGAGCAGTCGTTCACGATGAACAACGATTCGGCCCGCACCTCGAGTCGCACGTCGCGAGACGTGAGCGACGCAGGATCGAACAACGGCAGCACGTAACTCGCCCCGACCGACGGCTTTTCTTCGAGCGCGACGGCCAGGGGCGCGAGCGACGGCAGCAGGATGGGGCCGCTGAGTGGAACGCGCTGCGTATCCGCGGTGGCTCCCGAACCCACAACGAGAATCAACAGCGTGTCGCCGTGCACTTGACCCTGGATGCGCGCCGGATTCTGCGCCGCCTCGAGTTCGATCTCGAACGTGCGAACACGCAAGGTCCGCGTGAGCGTGACGTTCGTGCGCGCAGTGGTCCGCTGGAGCGTGCCCCCAATCGGGATATCCACCACCAGATAGTCACGTTGTTCGATCATCGCCGTAGCTGTGTCAATCGTGGACGACGCGAACCCCACCTGGTTGTCGCCCTGCATCACCGCGTAGAACATCGCGGCCGGTTGCACCCGCAACGCGGCCTCGGCCAGGCGATCGATGTGCGGCCGGAAGTACTCGCGGCGCACGAGCATCCCAATGCCGGCGACCCATGCCACGATGATGGCCGCACCCGCGACTGCTCGCCTGTTCATCACGCTGGCCGCAGCCGCGCGCGGAACACCTGCTCCTCGTGTTCCGTCTCTGCCACGATGAGGACGGCGGCCGGAAACGCGGCGCGCTTCATGTGTTCCGTCAGCACTTCCATCATCACCTCCGCGCTCTCCTCGATGTCCAGGTTTCCGGCGCCGAGGCCGAAGGGCGCGATGGCCAGCTCTCGGATCTGAAACGCGACGGCGCGCTGCATCGCGCTCATCAGCGCCAACCGAACCGTGGCTCGCGTGACCGGCTCATCATCGCTCGAGACCACGCCATGGATGAGCAGCTCGACAGGCAGATCGCCTGCGTTGGTCACCACCGCGGCACCCACAGGCATCGGTTCCGACACACGCACCTTGTCGGCGAATGCCGCGCCAGCCGCGCGCTCCAGTTTTCTCATCACGGGCGTGGTGGCCCCGAGCATGGCGTTCACGGGACGCGCGATGGCTTCGCCTTCATAGAAGGCGAGGTCGTCCAGCCGCACCTCGATCGCCGTGCGCTCCATGATCTCGTCACGACAGGGAGAGCGACGTCTCCCCGTTGATCCAATCGAGGTATTTCTCGAGACCGGTGTCCACCGCGAGCGCCAGAAGCTCAGGCACCTTATAAGGATGTAGTTCCTTGAAGGCCGCCTGCAGCGGCTCCAGCCGTGCCGAGCGGGTCTTGAGCATGAGAAACGTTTCCTGCTCGTCGGCGATCTTGCCCTGCCATCGGTAGAGGGATCGCGCGCCCGGGACCAGGGTGCCACACGCGATGAGACGCCGTTCCAGCAGGGCCTTCACGAGCGTTATCGCCTCGTCGTCGTTCGACACAGTGGTCAGGACTACGATGGCGTCGGTATGCGGCATGAACGCTGGTGGCGGAGGGGAAGCGGAGTCATGCGCCCGAAATTGGCGTTCAGACGCGTGCCCGGTGTGCCAAATCTAACGCCGGGACTCCGCGACTTGTCTGCCCCAGCCCAGCCTTTCAGCTTACTCAGGCTATGGCAGAAGATTCGCTGTTCATCCGGGGCGCCCGGGAACACAACCTCAAGAACATCGATGTCACGATTCCTCGTGACAAACTGACCGTCATCACTGGACTGTCCGGATCGGGGAAGTCGTCCCTCGCGTTCGATACGATCTACGCGGAGGGGCAGCGGCGGTATGTCGAATCGCTGTCCGCGTACGCGCGCCAATTCCTGGGACTGATGGAAAAGCCCGACGTGGACCTCATCGAAGGTCTGTCGCCGGCAATCTCCATCGAGCAGAAAACGGCCGGTCACAATCCGCGCTCCACGGTTGGCACGGTCACGGAAATCTACGATTATCTGCGGTTGCTTTTTGCGCGCGCGGGAACGCCCCACTGTCCCAATTGCGGCCGCCCGGTACAGCGGCAGAGTGCCGCCCAGATCGCCGAGATCGTGTTGACGTGGGAGCCGGGCTCGAAGATCGAGGTGCGCGCGCCGCTGGTGCAGGGACGCAAGGGAGAGTTCCGCGAGCTCTTCGAGTCCGTCCGTAAGCAGGGATTCATCCGGGCCTACGTGGACGGCGAACTCATCGAAGTGGCGACTCCGCCCAAACTGAATCGCCGGCAGAACCACTCGGTTTCGGTCGTCGTCGACCGTCTGGTGATCCGAGACGAGGACCGCGCGCGTCTCGTGGATTCGCTGGAGACCGCGTTGAAGCTCGCGGACGGCTTGGTGCAGGTGGCCAACGTTGGTGCCGAGTTCGAGGAGATGTTCTCCGAGAAGTACGGCTGTCCAGTGTGCGGCATCTCGATGCCGGAGCTCGAGCCGCGGCACTTCTCGTTCAACTCGCCGTTTGGCGCGTGCCTGGTGTGCGGCGGCCTGGGGACGCGTCGCCGTGTGAGCGAGGAACTGATCCTTGGTGATTCGCGGATTTCGCTCCTGGAAGGGGTCATCATCCCCTGGGGAGAGCCGCAGGGGTATCTGCGGAAGGTGGTGCTCCCGGCGCTCGCCCGGCAGTTCAAGTTCGAGCTCAACATGCCGTGGGGCGACCTCTCACCACAGACCCGAAAGGCCATCCTTCACGGGGACGCGGCGCACAACTGGGAGGGCGTCCTGGCGAATATCGAGCGCCGTTACATCGAGAGCACCTCGGACTCGGTGCGCATGGAGCTCGAGGAGTACATGATCGCGGTGCCCTGCGACGCGTGCGGCGGACGACGCCTCAAAGCTGAGGCGCTCGCGGTCACCGTCGCCGAGCGCAACATCGGTGAGATCGTCGAGCTGGCGATCACCGAGGCACTCGCGTTTTTCAGGAGCGTTCCGGTACGCACCAACGGAAAACCAGGGCTCGATCCCGAGATCGCTGGCCCGATTCTCAAGGAAGTTCGAGAGCGCCTCCAGTTTCTCGCGGACGTCGGGCTTGACTACCTCACGCTGGGGCGATCGGCGGAGTCGCTCAGCGGAGGCGAAGCGCAGCGCATTCGTCTGGCGACCCAGATCGGATCACGGCTGGTGGGCGTGCTGTACATCCTGGACGAGCCTTCCATCGGCCTGCACCAGCGCGACAACGCCAGGCTGCTCGGGACGCTCGAGCAGCTGCGCGACCTGGGGAACACCGTGATCGTGGTGGAACACGACGAGGAAACGATTCGAGCCGCCGATTACGTCATCGATCTGGGCCCGGGCGCGGGCAAGCATGGCGGCGAGGTGATCGCGACGGGCAGCGTCGCGGATATCATCGCTACCAAGGCGTCGATGACCGGGCGCTATCTCTCGGGGGACCGGGAGATTCCAGTTCCACCCCAGCGCCGTCCCCGCGACAAGCGAAAGGCGCTGCGCGTGACCGGTGCCCGCGAACATAACCTGCGCAAACTCGACGTCGACATCCCGCTGGGCGTCTTCGTCGCCGTCACTGGTGTCTCGGGGTCCGGCAAATCGACGCTCATCGAGGACATTCTGCATCGCGCGCTGGCGCGGCACTTCTATAGGGCTCGGGTCATTCCGGGAATGCACGATCGCATCACCGGTTTCGATCATATCGATAAGGTGATCGACATTGATCAGAGCCCCATCGGACGAACGCCGCGGTCGAATCCAGCGACCTATACCGGCCTGTTCACACCCATTCGCGAGCTGTTCGCCGAATTGCCCGACGCGAAGATTCGCGGGTACGGTCCCGGGCGATTCTCGTTCAACGTCAAGGGCGGGCGTTGCGAGGCGTGCCAGGGCGACGGCCTGGTGAAGATCGAGATGCATTTCCTGCCGGATGTCTATGTCCCCTGCGAGGTCTGCAAGGGCAAGCGCTACAACCGCGAAACGCTCGAGGTCCGGTTCCGCGGCGCGAATATCAGCGAAGTGCTTGAGCTCACGGTGGAAGACGCGCTGGCGTTCTTCGAGAATCAACCGCGCATCCGTCAGAAGCTGGAGACGCTGAACGACGTCGGACTCGGCTACATCCACCTGGGACAGAGCGCGACGACGCTCTCGGGCGGCGAAGCGCAACGGGTGAAGCTCGCGACGGAGCTCTCCAAGCGGGACACGGGGCGCACGTTCTACATCCTGGACGAGCCGACCACCGGCCTGCATTTCGAGGACGTCCGGCTGCTGCTGGAAGTCTTGCACCGCCTGGTGGATCGCGGGAACACCGTGCTCGTGATCGAGCATAACCTCGACGTGATCAAGACGGCGGACTGGATCATCGATCTTGGCCCCGAAGGCGGCACGCGCGGCGGCGCCATCGTGGCCGCCGGCACGCCCGAGGAAGTCGCGGAGGTCGAAGCCTCGCACACCGGGCGATACCTGAAGCAGCTGCTCGGCCGAAAGACGGCTCGCCGAAAAGCCGGGTGAGCTGCGTTAGAATCCAAACATGGTTTCTTTGCTCGACATCATTGGCCCCGTCATGGTCGGGCCGTCCTCGTCGCACACCGCGGGTGCGTGTCGGCTCGGGCTCCTGGCGCGGTGCCTGGTGGGCGGCACACCGCAACGCGCTCGCATCGAGTTGCACGGGTCCTTTGCACGCACCGGTGAGGGGCACGGCACGGACAAGGCAATCGCGGCGGGGTTGATGGGATTCCGGCCTGACGACGAGCGCATTCGCGATGCGCTCGACATCGCGGAGCGCGAAGGACTGCAGTACGGGTTCGAGAAGACCAAACTGGGCGATGAAGACGTGATGCACCCGAATAGCGTGCGCATCAGCGTCGAACGCGGCGACCGGACGTCGGTGATGATGGGATCGTCGCTCGGCGCCGGACGCATTCTCGTCACCCAAATCG
Organism: Gemmatimonadota bacterium; assembly: GCA_031395945.1. GTDB lineage: Bacteria > Gemmatimonadota > Gemmatimonadetes > Gemmatimonadales > Gemmatimonadaceae > DASPMP01. The sequence goes on from JANNJV010000100.1 coordinate 44,130, forward strand.
ACGGCTTTCCCGTGGAAGTCCACGGCAACTATCACACGATCGTGCTGGTCGCCGAAGACGTACGGGGCTCCGTGGCGAGAATCGCGACGATCCTCGCCGACATCGGCCTCAACATCGCGACTCTGCGCCTCACTCGAAAAGAGCGCGGCGGCGACGCCTTCATGGTCATCGAGCTGGACGAATCTCCCCAGGAAAGAGCGCGCGACGATATTCGCGCCTTGCCGTGGGTGCGCTGGGCGCATCGCCTGGACAAGGTGAGCGGATAACATGTATCGCTCGCTACAGGCAGCCATCCGCGATGCGGAAGCGCAGGGGATCTCCCTGGCCGTGCTCGCGCTCAACGCCGAGTCGAAGGATCAGGGCCGGCCCGTCGAAGAGATTCGCGCGGCACTGCACCGGGCGCTGGTGGTCATGCGAAGCGCCATCACGCAGGGGCTCACGGGCGACCACCGGTCGGCGTCGGGTCTTGTCGGTGGCGACGCGGCCAAGCTGCGCAACGGTCCACCGGGCCCGCTCGCCGGCACCCCTTTTCGTGATGTGCTCGCGCGTGCGCTCGCGGTGCAGGAGATCAACGCGGCCATGGGGGTAATTGTGGCCGCCCCAACGGCTGGCGGAGCGGGGGTCCTTCCAGCCGTGCTGACGGGACTTGCCGACGCGCGTAAACTCGGCGATGACAAACTGGTGGACGCACTTGCGACCGCGGGGCTGATTGGGGCGGTCGTCGCGGAACGCGCGTCTCTGTCCGGGGCGGAGGGCGGATGTCAGGCGGAGACCGGTGCGGCGGCCGGCATGGCGGCCGGAGCGGCCACGGAAATGCTTGGCGGAACGCCCACCCAGGTGGGCCACGCGGTGGCGCTGGCGCAGCAGGGGACGCTCGGCCTGGTCTGCGATCCGCTCGGCGGGCTGGTGGAACTGCCGTGCGTATTCCGGAACGCGACGGGCGCGGCCATCGCGCTCGCCGCCATCGAGATGGCGCTCGCGGGTATCAGTTTCGCGATTCCCGCTGACGAAGTGATCGACACGATGGGCGAGATTGGCCGGGACATGGACGTTCGGTATCGCGAAACCGCCGGTGGCGGGTTGGCGGCCACGCCGACCGGGCGGCGGTTGGCCAGGGAGCGATTGGTGCAGATCAAGAAGGCGTGATACCTTCTCCCTTGAAACGTCTGACGCGCCAGCCCGTAGGATTCACACAGGCCACGACGGATTTTACGAATGCTCACTAAGGACGACATCGAGGGTTTTCTCGACCGGTTGAGCCACGAGGGCTCTTCCTATAAGGAAGTGCAGCCAGGGATGTGGGTGCTGAAGCCTGGCGGGGCGCTCGATTTCGACATCGTGGCGAGTTTTTCGCCTCCCGTCGTCATCCTTCGGGTGAAAGTCATGGAGCTGCCGAAGGACAAGAAAACGCTGGCAGAGTTGAGCCGCCGCTTGCTGGAGCTGAACGCGTCCGATCTGGTGCACGGTTCCTACGGCATCGAACAGAACTCGAACTCGATCGTGCTCACCGAGGCGCTCGAACTCGAACATCTGGATTACGAGGAGTTCCTTGCGGCTTACGAGAGCATGACACTCGCGCTTGCGTCGCATCTGCGCGAGATCGGCTCCTTCCGCGGGGGGCGTTGATCATGGGCCTTTTCGATAGACTGACCTCGCTGCTGCGATCGAACATCAACGATCTGATTTCCCGGGCGGAAGACCCCGAGAAGATGCTGAATCAGATCCTGGTGGACATGCGCGGCCAGCTCGTGAAGGCCAAGCAGCAAGTGGCCGCGGCCATCGCGGACGAAAAGCGGCTGCGCGACCAGGCGGACGCCGAATACAAGCAGGCTACCGAATGGGAATCGCGCGCGATGCTCGCCGTGAAGGAGAGTCGCGACGACCTGGCCAAGCAGGCACTGGTCCGCCACAGCGAACACTTCTCGCACGGGCAGCAGCTGGAGCAGACCTGGGAGGTGCACCGCAACGAGACGGAGAAGCTCAAGAACTCGCTGCGCGACCTGAACGACAAGATCGAAGAGGCGAAGCGCAAGAAGAACCTGCTCATCGCCCGCCAGCGACGCGCGCAGGCGCAGGCGCGAATTCACGAAACCATGTCGTCCATGTCGGAGAAGTCGGCCTTCGAGGCCTTCGCCCGCATGGAAGAGCGCATCGAGACGAACGAACGCCAGCTGAAGGCGTCGGTCGAGATCGAAGAGGAATTCACCGGCGACCGGCTGCAGCAGGACTTCAAGGTGCTGGAGAAAGGCGCGACTGGTATCGCGGTGGACGCGCGGCTGCTGGAGTTGAAGCAGAAAATGGGTGTGCTTCCCGCGGGTTCGGGCGGCGCGCGCGGCCAGCTTGGCGCGGGGAAGCGTGACGCCGAGACTGTCGACGCCGAGATCGAGGACGCGACGGAGGAGAAGAAGTCGCGTTGAACGGCGAAACGCTTCGGCGCGTGCGATTCGCGCCGATTCTCACGGCGACGGTCCTGACGATCCTGATGCTCCTGCTGGTCAGGACAGCGGCGACCGTACTGGTGCTGCTCTTCCTGGGCATTCTCATCTCGTTGTACTTGCGCGCGCTTACCGACCAGATCGAGCGCCGCCTGAGAATTCCAGACCCATTTTCGTACGTCGCCGCGCTCGGGCTCAGCATCGCGTTTCTCGTGACCATGGTGTGGGTGCTCGTGCCCCCCGTCGTTCACCAAACGCAACAGCTGCTGCTCGTGCTGCCGAACTACATCGCCGGGTGGGAGACGGCGCTCGACGGACTGATGGCCAAATATCCGGGCCTCCGAGACGTCGTGGGGTCGGGCGACAATCGCATCCTCGGCCTCATTTACGAGCGTGCCAAGGAAACCTTTGGCGACGTCGTCCCCCGCGCCATTGGCTTGGTGCACGGCGCGATCAACGTGTTCGCTGTTGGCGTGATGGGCATTTACTTGTCGCTGCATCCGGCACTGTATCGCGAGTGGCTGATCGCGCTGTTCCCGCCCATCCATCGCGACCTCGTGCGCGACGTTCTGGGCGACCTTGCCGCTACGCTGCGGTCGTGGATCGTGGGGATGCTGATCGGGATGATCGTGCTTGCGAGCTTCACGGCCATTGGGCTCTACGCCCTGAGGGTTCCGTTCTGGCTACCGTTCGGAATTTTTACTGGCATCGTGTCCATCGTGCCGTTCTTCGGAACGCTGGTCTCCACGGTAATTCCGGCGCTCTTCGTTCTCAATGGCGAAGGGTTGCTCGGCTTCGGTCCGGGCGGCCACAGCATGATGGTGATTCTCCTGGGAACGGTGATTCACCTCATCGAGAGCAACGTCGTGGTGCCGCTGGTGATGTCGAAGAAGGTGGATCTGCCGCCGGTGCTCTCGATCGTTTCCGTCCTGATCATGGGATTGCTGCTTGGGCCCATCGGGCTCATCGTCGCCGTGCCCACCCTGGCGGTAGTCATGGTGATCGTGCGGCGCATTCTCATAACACGCATCTATGAGGGACAGGGGTTCCGGCGCACCACGCGCGAGCGGCCGTTGCTCTTGCGTGTGCCTGCTCCGGGGGGCGGCGTCCTGGTGCCGGTCACGGCAGTCCCCATCGACGTGATCTCGTTCGCGGAGCGACGGGCTCGCGCCACGCGCTAGAATTCGGCATGGGCGTGCGTTCGAAAACCGACGGACCTGAGTTCCGTCTCTTCAACACGATGAGCCGGACGGTGGAACCCTTCGCGCCCGCCGACGGCGAGACGGTTCGCATGTACAGCTGCGGCCCCACCGTGTATAACCCGGCCCACCTCGGGAATTTCCGGTCGTTCCTGTTCTATGACCTGCTGCGCCAGGCGCTGCGCCTCCGCGGGTGGAACGTGCGCCAGGTCATGAATCTCACCGACGTCGACGACAAGATCATCAAACGCGCCAGCGAGCAGGGGAAGACCATTCGCGACGTCACCGAACCGGTGACACAGGTCTTTTTCGCCGACCGCGATTTCCTGCGGATCAAGCCGGCCGATGATTACCCCAAGGCCACTTCGTACATCCAGCAGATGATCGCGTTGGTGGGAACGCTGTTGGAGCGTAAGATCGCCTACAAGGCCGAAGACGGATCGGTGTACTTCGCCATCGGCCGCTTCCCGACGTACGGCCGGTTGTCACGCCTGGACACCCGCGAGGTGCGCGCCGGCGCGCGGGTGGCGCAGGATGACTACACCAAGGAACACGCACAGGACTTCGCGCTCTGGAAATCCGTGAAGCCCGAAGACGAGCGCGCCGGCGCCGCCTGGGACGCGCCGTTCGGACGGGGTCGTCCGGGTTGGCACCTCGAATGCTCGGCGATGGCCATGGATATCCTGGGCCCGACACTCGATCTGCACACCGGCGGCATCGATTTGATCTTTCCGCATCACGAGGACGAGATCGCGCAGTCGGAGGCGGCGACCGGCAGACCGTTCTCTCGGCATTGGTGCCACGGTGCGTTCCTACTCACCGAGGGCGCGAAGATGGCGAAGCGCGTCGGCAACGTGTTCAACGTGCAGCAACTGCGCGAGCAGTCGATCTCAGCGGCCGCCATTCGCCATTTTGTCTTCACGACGCACTACCGCAAGGAACTGAACCTCTCGGACGAGGCGCTCGAGGCATCGGCAGGGGCCGTCCGTCGCGTCGGCGAGTTTGCCCAGCGCCTGGAAAGCGCCCAGGGTGGAACGGACGTGCTCGCTGATGCCGCGGAAAGGGCTGAATCAGATTTTCGCGACGCACTGTTCGACGACCTGAATGCTCCCGAGGCTCAGGCCGCGCTTTTTTCCTTCATTAATGCAGCCAATCGGGAGTTGGACCGCGGTGGGATGGACAAAGGCGCTCTGGAGCGGGCCCGAAAGGGTTTCACAACGATGAATGGAGTGCTCGACATCATCCCGGACAGGGTATCAGCGACGGCGGATCTTGCGGCCTGGGTTGAAGATCGGCTCGCTGCGCGACGTTCGGCGCGGGAACGTCGGGACTTTGCCGAGGCCGATCGCATCCGCGCGGAACTCACGGATCGCGGCGTGGCCGTGGAGGATGCGGGCGGCGGAACGAAGTGGAAACTCGTCCGCCAGGACGCGGCGAGCTAACTTCGCCAGCCACCGCGCCTTGACACGTTTTTTGGGGCTGGCTATCCTACGAGTCTCGCAAAAATGACCTACTGTCGCTGACGTAGCTCAGATGGC
>JANNJV010000143.1:0-2067 GCA_031395945.1 Gemmatimonadota bacterium
GCCGAAATCCGCAAGCTGGCGCGCCCCATCACGAAGCTCATCGATGCGCAGGGACAGATGCTGGTCCCCGGATTCATCGACGCGCACGTCCATTTCATGGACGGCGGCTTTGGCCTCACGTCGGTGGATCTCCGCGACGCGAAAACGCGCGAGGAGTTCATCCGCCGCATCAAGGCGCACGCGGCCACCATGCCAGCAGGCGCGTGGCTGCTCCAGGGCAATTGGGACCACCAGAACTGGGGCGGCGAGCTGCCACGCCGCGATTGGATCGACTCCGTCACGCCGAACACGCCCGTCTTCATCAATCGCCTCGACGGGCACATGAGCCTGGCGAACTCGGCGGCCCTTCGCGCGGGTGGTGTCACCCGGACAACCCACGACCCCGACGGTGGCGAGATAGTGCGCGACGCGAGCGGCGAACCGACGGGCGTGCTGAAGGACAACGCGATGGTTTTCGTTGACCGGGTCGTGCCCGATCCGCTGCCTGCGCAGGAGGACGCGGCACTCGACGCCGCGATGAGGTACGTAGCCGAGCGCGGTGTCACCTCCGTCCACAACATGGGTAGCTGGCGAAACGTCGAGGTCTTTGCGCGCGCGAACCGCGCACGCCGTCTGCGCACGCGTATTTATGCCGCGGTGCCACTGTCGTCCTGGGAGCAGCTGCGCGATCGCGTGGCATCGCAGGGCGCGGGCGATGGCTGGCTCCGCGTCGCCGCGCTCAAGGGATTCGTGGACGGCTCGCTGGGTTCGCACACCGCGGCGATGCTCGCCCCATTCTCGGACACGCCCAGGGACGTGGGACTGTTCGTGACGCCCCCGGACTCGCTGTATGCCTGGGCCAAGGGCGCGGACGCGGCGGGTCTCCACGTCGTCATCCATGCGATCGGTGACCGCGCCAACCGGACGCTGCTGGACATTTACGAGCGCGTCGCCCGCGAAAACGGACCGCGCAACCGCCGCTTTCGTATCGAGCACGCGCAGCATCTCGCGCCACCGGAGATCGCGCGCTTCGCGCCCCTCGGCGTAATCCCCAGCATGCAGCCATACCATGCCATCGACGATGGTCGCTGGGCGGACAAGGTTATCGGCGCCGAGCGCGCCAAGGGGACGTACGCGTTTCGCGCGCTGCTGGACGCCAACGCGAGGTTGGCGTTTGGCAGCGATTGGTTCGTGGCGCCTCCCACGCCGCTCGAGGGGATTTACGCGGCGGTCACGCGTCGCACGCTGGACGACGCACATCCCAATGGCTGGGTGCCCGAACAGAAGATCAGCGTCGCCGAAGCGCTGCGCGCCTACACCAGTGGCGCCGCGTTCGCCGAATTCATGGAGGCGGAGAAGGGAACGCTGGCGAAAGGCATGCTGGCGGACATGGCCTTGATCGATCGCGACCTGACGCGCGTTCCTGCCGAAACCATCCGCGAGGCCCGGGTCATGATGACCATCGTTGGCGGACGCGTCGTGTACGAGCGGTAGAACGCCTGGACCACCGGACCAGCCGGCCTGCACCACAAACTGGACGAGTCGCGTCAGGCGCGATTTCGGGTCGTTTGTTGTCTGGCACGACCCTGCGCGTCTTCCTATTCTTATAGGCTCGATTACCCGCCCCGTTGGCCCCCCCAAAGCGTTTCCGCGGTGGGCCCGCAGTATTCAATGGAGGAACGATGAGTTTCGCGACCCGCTTGCGCCGTTTGAGCCGCGCTGGCATCCCCGCCGCAACGATGATGTTTGCGGCTACAGCCGTGACCGCTCAGGCCCGTCCTGCCGCGCAGCGTTCCGCCGCGCAGGCGGCGCCCAAGGCCACGCAGGTGACGTCGGTCGAAGGGATCACCGAATACTCGCTGCCCAACGGCATGCGGGTGCTCCTCTTTCCCGACGCGTCCAAGGCGACTGTCACGGTCAACGTCACGTACCTCGTCGGCTCGCGCCACGAAGGCTACGGCGAGGCGGGGATGGCGCACTTGCTGGAGCACATGCTCTTCAAGGGCACGCCCAAGTACAAGGATGTCACGAAAGAGCTCACCAGCCGCGGCGCGCGCCGCCACCGCAGCACCAGGTTCGATCGCACCC
>JANNJV010000136.1:0-3241 GCA_031395945.1 Gemmatimonadota bacterium
CAACCGAATCTCAACGAAATCATCGACGACGTTCTGATCTACGCCTCCATCCAGGACATCGACGGCGCCGGAAAAGTGTTGGCGCAGGCCGGGCCATGCTTCATTCGCGGCACGGCGACCGGCGACCAGACGGCCGTGGGAACAATGCAGTTCGACTCGGCGGACCTGGGCACGCTGTCGGGCGCCGGCAGTCTCCAGGAAGTGATCACGCACGAGATGATGCACGTCGTCGGCGTCGGCACGCTGTGGGAGGATAGAGGGCAGCTCATCGGAGCCGGCACGCCCGATCCCCGCTACACAGGCACGCAGGGGCGTCAGGGCTGCGTCGCCGTAGGCGGCACTGTCTCCTGCGCCGCCAGCGTCCCAGTGGAGAATGACGGCGGCTCAGGCACCGCTGATTCGCACTGGCGCGAGGCGACTTTCAACACCGAAATGATGACCGGCTTCCTCGACGCCGGAACGAATCCCATCAGCTCGCTGACGGTCGGTAGCCTGGCAGATCTGGGACTTTCCGTCAACGCCGCTGACAATGACCCCTACACGATCTTTGCCGGTTCGCTGCGGTCCAGCGCCTTAGCCGCGACAGCCCGCACCAACTGGGAAACAATGAAGCGCCCCGTGGGTATCCTCGAGAGTGGACGGATTCGTCCCATGAGGGTCAAATGAAACAGTCTTTTCTGCTACTGACGCTGAGCATCGTAGCGTGCGTGCCTAAGAATGAATCGGCTGACTCCACCGCTTTTGCGGTGGTGGATACGCTCAAGCCAGCGGTCGTCGATTCGGTGGTGCAGACGGATACCACGTCACCGGCACCAGCCACCAAGGCGCCGGCGACAAAGACGAAGACGACGTCAACTCAGGCGGCGCCCGCGACGAAGAAGGACACGACGAACATCGGGCGTGACCGCGCGATCAAGATCAACACCAAGGATCCGCGCGTGCGCATTCCGACGGTCGATACCACCAAGCGCCCGCCGCAGTAACGCGTCTACCTGCCCGAGAGGTACCGGCGTGAAACGTCGGGATCGGCCTTGGAGACGAGCACGCGCAGTTCGGCTCGGCGCTTGTCCGCGACCGAGCTATTGCCCGCCTTCTCCGCGGCGCGCACCGCGCCGTGCAGCGCCCGCAGCCGTCGCGGTTCTCGCACGAGCGTTTTCTCATACGCCGCCAATGCCTCCGGGAAGCGTCCCAGCTCCAGCAGCATGTCGCCGTACAATTCACGCGCGGGCAGGATTGGTCCCGGGGTGACTGGATGCTTCTCGACCGTTTCCTCCAGCGCCGCTGCGGCCGCGGCGAGACGAACCGCCGTCTCCGTGTCCTTGGTCGCGAACGCCACCCAGGCCGACGCCGCCAGCCGCTGCGCCTCCACGATGGTGGGCCAGTAGGTATCGTTCATCCGCTCCAACTGGCTCTTGAGCGACGCCAGCGAATCAACCTCCACCTGCGCCGCCGCGGCGCTGCCCGATCGCGCCGCTCCGATGGCGCGCGCGAAATGCGCGATCGCCCGGACATGCGGTGACGCATTCACGGGGAGCTTGAGCGCCGCTGCATCACTCCATGCACCGCGCTCCAGCGCGTACCGCGCCGGCATCGCCGCGAAGTTGTACCCCAACACGCCGCCGTAAAAGCGATCGGGATTCTGCACGGCGCGATCCACGACACGCTTGGCGTCCTGCTGGCGTCCCTGCTGAAGATACGCGTACACCATGTAGTCCATGGGATGCACGGCCCCGTTGGAGTCGGGTTCCGCGCGTGCCGACCGCGCATTCGCCTCGATGGACTCGTCCCAATGGCCCAGTCGCGTGAAGATGTGCGAAGGCATGTGTAGGGCGTGCGGCGCATCGGGTGCAATGCCCGCGTAGGCCTGGGCGGCCTTGGCGCCGCGATTCGCGATGGGCGGCGCGTCGTAGGCATGAATGAGATAGTGCGCCAACCCGGGATGGTTCGGGTATTTGTCGAACAGCGGCTGCATCAGGTCGGCCGCCGCGATCTGCTGCGCGAATGTCTGATCCGAGGGTGCCGCGTTCGCTACCAGGGTGCGCGCGTAGAAAATGGTGGCTTCCATGTCCTCCGGGTGCGCATTCCGCAGGGCGTTGAACGCGGCCTCCTGCAGCTTCATTCGTGAGAGATGATCGCTCGCGGAATAGTCACGATAGAACGCGAGTGCTGCGTCCGCGTACATCTGCTCACGGTGCGAGGCGCTGCCGGCCAGCTCGCGCGCACGCGTCGCCAGGTCGAGCGCGGCCTTCAGGCGCTCGGGTGGTGGCGACTGCCGCGTCATCGGGTTTCCCATCATCGTCATCGCGCGGCCCCAGTACGCCAGGGCGCAGGTGGAGTCCACGCGCGCGATCTCCGAGAATGCCTTGTCCGCCTGCTCGAACCAGAACGAGTGGAGCATGGCCACGGCGCGCTCGAATTGTGGCTGTGTCGCGGGAGCGCAGCTGACGGCGAACGAGACGCTGCCGAGTTTGTCGCGTCCGCTGCTCGCGGGATGGACGTGGTCCTGAGCGGCGGCGATACCACTGATGAGGGCGAGCAGAACGATCGGGCGCATGATCTCTCCTGGTGCGAGCACGCTCACGCGTGATCTTCGCGGACGGTCACTCGTTTCCCTCGCAGCGTCGTCTTGCGCAGGGCTCCGATGATTGACTTGAGTTGGCCGGTGGGAACTTCGACAATGGAGAACTTGTCCGCAATGTCGATGGCGCCGATATCGCGCGGACTCACGCCGGCTTCATTGGCGATTGCCCCCACGATGTCGGCGGGACGCATTCCGCTGGCGCGTCCCAGGCCGATGAAAAGCCGCGTCACGTCGCTGTCCGCGCTGCGTTTCGCGCGCGGCCGCTTCTCCTTCGTGCCCCGATCGCCGCGATCGGGGCGATCGGCACGCGGCGGTCGAGTGGCACCCCGGTCACGCTCGGCGCGTGGCGCCACAGCGGGAATCTCCGCTGCCTCTGCCTTGGCTGCTCCATCCCGCGCCACTTGTGCCAGTTTCACCGCCGCCGCGGCGACGTCCATGAGATCGTTCTCCGCGCCCAGCACCTCCACCACCACGCGATACGCGTCGAGATCACCCGCGATGATCGCCTCCTGAATGGCAGCGCGCGTCAACTCCAGCTTGCGCGCCCGCAGGTCCACGATGGTCGGTACCTGCTCCATACCAATCTTTTGCTTGGTGAACTGCTCGATGTTGCGCAGCTGGCGGTGCTCGCGGGGCTCCGCGAATGTGATCGCGACGCCG
>JANNJV010000163.1:0-2963 GCA_031395945.1 Gemmatimonadota bacterium
AGTCCGAGATCCACCTCGACCCGCTCGACCTTTCCATCCCTGATGCGCATGACCGTGGGACGGACGCCGCGTTCGTCCACCGCGGCCACGGGCACAACGGGTGCGGTGCGCGTCTCGCTCGCGATGCGTCCCTCGGCGAACAGACCGCCCACCAGCGCCGCGCCCGCGTTCGGAAGCGTCGCGATGATGCGAACCTGCCGAGTGGCGGGATCGGCGGTGGGGTTGATCCGCGTCACGTAGCCCGTGAACCGCCGCGTGGGATATCCGGAAATGGTGAACTCCACCGGTAGCCCGACGCGAATGAGTGCCAGCTCCTGGGCGGGCACCGACGCCTCGAGCCGCATCGTGGAGGGATCCATGATGGTGAACAGCGCGGCGCCGGGACTCACGACATCGCCCGCGTTGACCTGACGCGCGGAGAGCACGCCCGCGAAGGGTGCGACTATCCGGGTCTTGTCCAGTTGCTTGCGCGCATTGGCCTCGATGGCACGAGCGTTGGCAAGCTGCGTTTCCGCGGCCAACGCGCCATTGCGGGCGCGCTCGAGATCGCGCTCGGGGATAGCGCCTGCCTTGACCAGCGCGTCGGCGCGCTCCAGATCACGCTTGGCGATGTCGTACGCGTTCTGGGCGGTCGCGACGCCGGCTCGGGCGGACAACGCCTGATCACGAATCGCGGTGTCATCGAGGCGGGCGAGCAGCGCGCCGGCGCCGACGCGCTGGCCGGGTTCGGCGAACGTCTGCATCACCGCGCCGGGGACCTCGGCGCGCACGGTCGCGACGCGCTCTGGGTCGATGGCGCCCGAGAGCGTTGGGCCGGTGCGGACCACTTCGGCCTTGACGAGGGTCACGTTTTCAGGGCCGACCATGACGGCGTTGGCGACGCCAGTGGTATCGGCGGACGCGTCCCCCCTGCGGCACGCGGCGGCGACGACAGTCACGAGGAGGAATGCCCCTCCCATTGCGTATCTGCGGGCGTTCATTGCTGGATGCTCCCCGATGTCGGCGCGGCTGCGCCAGTGGTTCTGGGTTGTTGTGGTGGCAGCGGCATCGTGCTCGGGGCCGAGCCTGTGTTGGCGCCGGTAGCACTGCCGGACGCGTTCAACGGAAGATCCTTGAGCAGCGCCAAACGCATCCGGGCCACCGCGAGATCGCGAGCGGCGACGGCCCGGTTGACCATGGCCTGCTCCACCAACAGCTGCGACTGCGCCAGCTCCGTCTGCGTCGAAATACCCTCGCGATAGCGAATCTGGTCGATGCTATACGCGCGACGCGCCTGCTCGGCCGTGCCCTGGCTGGCGCGCCATGTGGCTTCGGCCTGCGCGAGCTGGCTCAATGCGATGCGCGAGTCCAGCGCCGCGAACTCCCGCGCCTGCTGCAACCGCGCGCGCGCCTCGCGCAGATTCGCCTGCGCCACGAGCGTGCTGCCGCTCGTGCGGCCACCGCTCAGCAACGACACCCGCGCGGACATCCCGATGGTCCAGTTCTCACGATAGTCGGTGAGATCCGGCGCCACGCCGGCGGGAAAGAACAGCCGCTGATAGCCCGACGTCACGGCGAGCGTGGGCCAGCGGTCTGCGCGCGCCGCGCGGAGCAGACCCTCCTGCGCCTTCACGTTCTCGCTCGCCTCGCGCACCGTCGCGCGCATATCCGCGCTGGTGTCCGCAACCGGGCGCGCAATGTCGAGCGCGCCTTCCGCCGTGGTAATGGTGGACGCGGGCGCTTCGTCGATTGACGTGGTGAGCTCGAGAGAGTCGTCGAGTGGGATTTCCAACAATTGTTTGAGGCGCAGCAACGCGATGGTGCGGTCACTGCGACGCTGCAGCATCACGGGCACCTGATTGTCGCGCGAGACCTGCGCCCGCAACAGCTCAAACTCCGACGAGCTGCCCACCTGGCGCGCGCGCGTGGTATGGCGCAATACGTCGTCACTCATGGAGAGCGTGGCATCCGCGATCTCCGCGAGCCGCGAGGCGAGCACCGTGTTGTAGTAGGCGAGCGTGACGTCGAGAATGTTCTGCGCGCGCTGGGCGGTGAGCTCGATGTCAGCCGCCGTGCGTCCGGCATTCGCGGCCATGCGCTGACCGCTGGCACGGCCGCCGGTGAACACATTCTGCGAGAATTGCAGACCGATGGTCCACTGATTGAGCGCGCCGAATCCGACGCTGCCGAAATCCGGGCCGCCGGCGGCCGCCTGACAGGTGCGGGCCTGGTCGAGCGCCGCCTGGCGCTCCGCCGGCGTGGCCGTGGCCGGAATGTTGGGTGTGCACACCGACCGGAAGGTGTTGGTGTCCGGCCCGCCGAACGAGAACCCCTCGAACTGCGACGCGAGGGTGCGCGCGTACGACGCGGAGGCGTCGAGTTGCGGCAGGAACGTGCTGCGCGCAATGCGCTGCTGGCCGTTCGCGCGCGTGACCGCAGCGCGCGCGATCTCGATGGCTTCGCTGGAACGGTCCGCGATGCGGATAGCGTCCTCCAGCGAGATCTGACGGACCGGAGTCGCGCGCGCGGCGTCGTTCTGCGCGGGGAGCGTCGAAGCTGCAAGGAGCAGCGTGGTCAGGGCGAAAATTCTACGCATACGAAGTCTCGGCGCTTAGCGACTGCGACGCCGTGTGCCCGCAACGCGTGCTGGCCGGGAACGGACCGGCAGCGACGACGCGCGGAGCCCCACGGCGCGCAGAAAAGTTTGGACGTACCTGGCTGGTGCCTGCTCGACCGGCTGCGGAAATGCTTGCGGCATGATTTCGCGGTAGAGGGCGTCACCGAACATCGCGCTCATGAACATCGACACGGCGACCTCGACGTCGGCGTCAGGATCGGCGAGTCCCTCTTCGCGAAGCCGTTCGACGTACAGTACGAGCGACGCGCCAGCGGAGTTTGAGCCCTCGCACGCGGCACAGGCAGCGTCCGGTCGCTCCTCAGCCTCGGCGATGGTTTTTCGAATGAGGTGAGCGTGGCCGCGCAGG
>JANNJV010000207.1:0-9845 GCA_031395945.1 Gemmatimonadota bacterium
GGCGGCGCCTGGTGCCGTTGCAGCCGGTGCGTCGCCGCGGGCAGCCTGTGCGGGCACGCCACGCGTGCCGCCGAACAGCCGCTGCAGCCCCGCCTCCAGCGTCTCTTCCATGGCCACTCGGCTCTCGTGCGCCACCACCACCCGTTTCAACTCCGGGATCTGTCCCCCCTGCGCCCGGAGATACAGCGGCTGGACGTAGATCAGCGACTCCTCGATGGGAATCACCAGCAGCTCGCCCCGAATGACCTCGCTGCCGCGCTGGTCCCACAACGAAATCTGCTGCGCCACGTCGGTGTCCTGATTGATCCGGTTCACGATCTGCGCCGGGCCGAATACGAGACTCTGACGCGGGAAGTTGTACACGCGCAGCTTGCCGTAGTTGTCGCCGTCGTTCCGCACCACCATCCAGGCCGCCAGGTTGTCCTTCTGCCGTGGCGTGAACGGACGCATGAGGATGAACTCGGGCGCCTGTTCGCCGGGGAGTCGCATCACGATGTGCCGCATGAACGCTTCGGCATCCGCGGACCGCTGCCCGCCGCCGATCGCCGGGATCTGCCATTGATCTTCCCGATGGTAGAATGTCTCGGGGTTGGTCATATGGAACGTGGCGTACAGCGACGACTGCGCCGCGAACAGCGTCCCGGGATAGCGGACGTGCGCGCGAATGTCGGCCGGCATCTCGCTCAAGGGCCGCAGCAGCCCGGGATAGATGCGCCCGAGCGTACGGATCATCGGATCCTGCGGCTCGGCCAGATACGCGCGCGTGGCGCCGGTGTACGCGTCCACAACGACCTTCACGCTGTTGCGCATGTAGTTGATCCCGTTCGCCAGCGGCTGCGCGTACGGATAGCGATCGGTGGCGGTGTAGGCATCGATGATCCACTCGAGCCGGCCATCGGTGGTGATCACCATGTACGGATCGGGATCGAATCGCAGGAACGGCAGCGCCAGTTGTGCGCGCTCCAGCACGTCGCGGTGGAACAGGACGCGCGTGGCCGGCGTGAGATCGCTGGAGAGCATGATGTTCAGCGATCCGAAGCGAAACGCGAACAGCAGCCGTCGCCAGAAGGAATTCAGCGAGACGCCCGCGCCGCCATCGTACGTGGAATACACGGCCGCGTCGCCCTGCCCCGACGGGTAGTCGAACTCCTTCTGCCGCGACGGCGCCATGATGAAGTCGTTCGACAGCTCCCCGAAATAGATCTGGGGCCGGGTGATCTTCATGGGCACGGTGGACGCGGGCGGCAGATCCTTGATCCACAGCACCGGCAGCCCCTCGGCCGTGACCTGGTTGGATGGGCCGAGCGTGACGCCCATGCCGTGCGTGTACGTCAGGTGTTCGTTGATGAACGTGCGCGTAGGCAGCGAGGCCGTGTTCAGCTCGCGCGGCGCCAGCAACACCTGTCGCAGTTCTCCGTCGATGACGTACCGGTCGTCGTCCACCGAGACGAAGTCGTAGTACGTGCGGATGGATTGGATCTGCCCATACGTCTGCAGCAGCGGCGCGCGATCCCACAGTCGCACGTTCCGAATGGTGACCTGGTTGGCCTCGATCTCGCGAACGCTGATGGGTCGCGACGAGTTGAGCTCGCGCCGCTCCACGTTGTCGATGCCCCACGCCTGTCTGGTGGCGGTGATGTGATGCTGAATCTGCGGCGTCTCGCGCGCCAGCTCGTTGGGCTGGACCGCCAGCCGCTGAAAGAGCGTGGGCACCACTCCGCCGAGCACGAACGCCGCCGCGATCACGGAACCCACCGCGAGCGCCGCGCCCCGTACCAGTCGTCCCTTGCGCGCGTACCACACCAGCACCACCGCGCCGATGACCATCACGGCGGCCAGCACGCGGAACATCGGCAGGCGCAGCTGGAGATCGGTGTAGGTGGCGCCAAAGAGCACCTGCCGCCGGCCCAGCAGCAGCGAGGGCACGTCCACGAACAGCACGCGCACCGCGCCGAGTGTCAGCAGCGCCGCACCCAACGCGGCCAGGTGCATCTGCGCGCGCGGCGTGATGAAGAAGCGCCAGGCGTTGGTGCGTTCCCCCACGACGGCGCCCACGTCTCCGCGAGCGATGTAGATCACCGCCGCAATCACCAGCGACAGCCAGAGCGCCATGTTGGCGAAGGTCAGCACGTGCTGCACCATCGGGATGGTGAAGACGTAGTAGGCGACGTCGCGCGAGAACACAGGATCGCGAACGCCGAACGGGGTCCGGTAGAAGAACTGCGCCAGGTCCCGCCAGCCGCTGGCCGCCGCGAGCGCGAGAATGACGGAAATGAACAGCGTCGCCGGCAACACCAACCAGGCTGCCAGCCGCTCCACGAGAACTTTGGGACCCGACGCCGCCCACTCGGACGCGTCGCGGATGTGCAGGTTTTTTCGCGCCACGCCACGCAACGCAATGCGCGCGTTCACATAGAGCAGGATGAAACCGCCCAGGCCGGCCGCGAGCCCCAGCACCCACTGCGCCGCGATCTTGGTGAGGAACACGCGCTCGAACCCGACGTCGCGATACCAGAGCCAGTCGGCGAGGCGCGCAGCGATGGGCGGCACGAATACGAGGAGCAGTGCCGCCGCGATGATCAGCCGCCGGACAATCGCGCTGGGCCCCCTGGTGGGAGGCGGCAGGCGAAGTTCGCGCTCGATGGGTGTATTCATTGCGAGTCCGGTTCAGCAAAACGGTACAGCAACTCCTTCCCTCTCACCATCCCGAACTCCTCGCGCGCGACGCGCTCCTGCGTGCGGGGATCGGTGAGCACGAGCTGCTTGAGACGCCGCAGCGAATCCACGACGTGTGTGAGCGAATCAACTTCGCGCACCAGCGCTGCGCGCTGGCGGTGCTGCCGGACCAGGTCGGACGTGCCGTATTCGCCCCCCTGTATGGCGAACCAGACCGCCACGGCGCCCACGACGAACGCCGCAACCCTGCGCAGTCGATCCCGCGTGGTTCGCGCCACTCAGCCGCGATCCTTCGCGTGACCCGGAACGACCAACACGTCAGAGACCGTAAATCGCTCCACCGGGATACTCGGCGGCCCCGCCCAGCTGCTCCTCGATGCGCAAGAGCTGATTGTACTTGGCCACCCGGTCGGTGCGGCTGGCTGAACCCGTCTTGATCTGCCCAGCGCCGGTACCGACCGCGAGATCCGCGATGAAGGTGTCTTCCGTCTCGCCAGACCGGTGTGAGATGATGGACAGATAGCCAGCCGCGCGAGCCATCTCGATGGCCTCCAGCGTCTCGCTGAGCGTTCCGATTTGATTCACCTTCACGAGGATCGCGTTGGCCACGCCGCCCTCGATGCCCCGCGCCAGCCGCTCCGTGTTGGTGCAGAACAGGTCATCGCCCACCAGCTGGCAGCGGTCGCCAATGGCGGCGGTGAGCTTGGCCCATCCATCCCAGTCGTTCTCGGCCAGACCGTCCTCGATGGAGACGATGGGATACTTGTCGATCCAGCTCTTGTACAGGTCCACCATCCCCTTGGCGTCCTTCTTCCCCGCCCCGGACTTCTTGAAGACGTAGCTGCCGTCCGAGTAGAGCTCACTGGCGGCGCAGTCCAGCGCCAGGGCGACCTCTTTGCCGGCGGCGTAACCCGCAGCGTCGATGGCCTCGAGGATCACCTTGATGGCTTCTTCGTCATCGCGGAGATCGGGAGCAAAGCCGCCTTCGTCGCCCACGCCGGTGGCGAGCTTGCGCTTCACCAGCACCTTCTTCAGGGCGTGGAACACCTCGG
The DNA here is from genome assembly GCA_031395945.1 of Gemmatimonadota bacterium. Lineage (GTDB taxonomy): Bacteria > Gemmatimonadota > Gemmatimonadetes > Gemmatimonadales > Gemmatimonadaceae > DASPMP01. Next base: position 3,729 of record JANNJV010000207.1, read on the forward strand.
CGCCCATGCGCAGCGCCTCACTGAACGATTCGGCACCCACCGGCACGACCATGAATTCCTGGAAGTCCACGGTGTTGGTGGCGTGCGCGCCACCGTTGATGATGTTCATCATCGGCACGGGCAGCGTGCGCGACAGCGGGCCGCCAAGATAGCGATACAGCGGAACTCCCAGCGACATGCTGGCGGCGCGCGCCGCGCCCATGGACACGGCGAGGATCGCGTTCGCACCAAGGTTCGCTTTGTTCGGCGTGCCATCCAGCGCGATCATCGCGGCATCGACACCCAGTTGATCGGTGGCGTCGAACCCCTTGAGCGCCGGCGCAATGGTGTCGACGATGTTCTCGACGGCCTGACGAACGCCCTTGCCGAGATAGCGTTCCTTGTCGCCGTCTCGTAGCTCCATGGCTTCGTTTTCGCCCGTGCTGGCGCCACTGGGCACCGCCGCGCGGCCCATCGTGCCGTCGATGAGAAAGACGTCGGCTTCGACGGTCGGATTGCCGCGACTATCGAGAATTTCGCGCGCCGTGATTCGTTCGATGAGTGTCATTCTTTTCGCTCGCCTTCAGGTGCCACCGCGTGTTCTGCCGTGTGAACGCCGTACAGGCGCCGCATCTCCGAGGCCATCCGGGCCCAGACCATTTCCATCAATCGGGTGCGGTCTTCGTACGTGTAGCCCTGGGTCGGAACGGGCTCGAGGAAATGTACATGGACGGTACCGCCACGGATGATGAACGACCCCTTGGGCATCACCTCGCGCGTGCCGTACACGAGGGTGGGAATCACCGGCGACTGAGACGCGATGGCCAGCACGAACGGGCCCTTCTTGAAGGGACGCAAGTGATAGTCCTTCCCGCGGGTGCCCTCCGGACAGATGATCACCGAACGGCCGCGCTTCACTTCCTGCGCGGCCAGCTTGTACTGCTCGAACGCGGCCTTGCGGTTGTCGCGATCGATGAAGACGATGCCGGCGGACTGCGCGGCTCGGCCGAACATCGGCAGCTTTCGCAGCTCCGCCTTGGCGACCCAGGTGTAACGGGGAATCACGGATGCGAGCGCGAAAATGTCGTACCAGCTCACGTGATTGGCCATGTAGACATGGCCGTTGCGTGCCGACATTCGCTCCGGATGGTGGACGATGAGTTTGACGCCCGAAATCCAGAGGATGGCGCGACACCAGGCATGCATGCAGCGCTGATAGATACCGTCCGCCTTCTCCTCCACGCCCAGCAGCCCCGCGATGACGACAACGGGAGCAAGCACCGCCGTGAGGAGCAAAATACCAAGCAGAACAAACAGCGAGCGCATCAGTCGGAAAAGTGGTCGTGCCCCTTCGGTGCCGCAACGAGTTTGCCGCCGCGCGTCAGCCTCACACCGGACGACGCATCCGTCACCCGGCCGATGGGGGTGAGCGGCACTCCGAATTCAGAAGCGAACTCCGCTTCATTGAAAGCGACTCGGCCAGCCACGAGCAGCTCGTACTCTTCCCCACCTGCCAGTGCGTCGTCGTTCGAGGCGCCCGGAAACACGGGAATTCTCTCGAGCTGGATCTCCACGCCCACGCCGCCAGCGGCGGCCAGGTGCGCGACGTCGCCGGCCAGTCCATCGGAGATGTCGATGGCGGCGCTCGCTCCGCGCGACGCCAGCCACCGTGATTCGCGCAATCGCGCCGATGGACGCGCGAATCGTTGCAGCAGCTTCGGCTCTGGCGTTGCGCCCCGTTGCAGCGCGCGAAGCGCCGCCCGTGGCGCTCCCAGTTCCCCGGTGACGTACAGCAGATCACCCGGGGCGGCGCCAGCTCGGCCCAGCGGGGCGAACGCCGACCCGATGACGGTGGTCGTGATAGTCAGTGTGTCGCCGCGGGCCAGGTTGCCGCCAACGACCACGGTGTTCGCGGCGCGCACGGCGTCGGCGATGCCGTCGGCGATGCCATCGGCGACGACCATGAGCCCTTCCTGTGTCACCGGTGTCAGCGTGATCGACACCAGTACACCGCGCGGCGTTGCCGCCATCGCGGCCAGGTCGCTCAAGGCGGCAGTGACCGCCCGATAGCCGATGTCGCTCAGTGAAAGCCATTCGCGTCTGAAGTGCACGTTCTCCACGGCTGCGTCGGTACTCACGACCAGCTTGTCACCGCGGGGGACTTCGAGCACCGCGGCGTCGTCGCCCAGCCCCACCGCGAGCGCGCCCCAGCGGTGGCGCATGGCGCGAATGAGGTCGAACTCCACGCCGGCGCCGAGGGGGACGTCGCGCGTCACGCGTCCACCGACATCATCGGTCACGGCGCGGAGCAAGGTCGGGCAGCTCGAGCAATACGGGCGACCGGCTGGGACTCCCGCTGACGGACCACGCGCGCGGAAGCTGCGCCAGAACGTCGTCCAGCGAGAAGCCGCGCGCGCTGCGGGCCGCACGGTGCACCAGCCACGCCGCGCGTCCGTGCACCCAGGCGGCGCAGGCGGCGGCGGCGACCGCGTCGTCCATGTGCGCCAGCAACGTGGCGACCATCCCGGTCAGGACGTCGCCACTGCCCGCGGCCGCCAGCAGCGGCGTTCCGCTCGCCGTCACGAATCGTTCGCCGCCGGGCGTGGTGATCACCGTTGGTTGTCCTTTCAGCAGCACTGCCGCGCCCGTGTGCTTCGCGAGCGGAAGACCGATATCGAAGCGCCGTGCGATGACATCGTCCACCGCGCTCCCGGTCAGGCGCGCGAACTCCACGGGATGAGGTGTCAGCACCGCAGCGCGCGCCCGCAACAGCTCCGCCATCGACTTCACATCACCGCTGAACGCGTTGATGGCGTCAGCGTCGAGCACGACGGCGCCTGGATAGCCGCGCAATACCCGCTCGGTGAGCTCGCGCGCGGCGGAGCCAGCCCCCAGGCCCGGTCCGATGGCCACGACGTCTGCCCACGCAGTGATATCGCGCTGAACGTCGCCATCCGAGCGCGGCCAACCGGCGGTGAGCGATTGCGGCTCCGCCTCACGAACCGCGGCGAGTGATGCGTCGGCGACGATCAGCTTCACCATGCCGATGCCGCTGCGCCACGCTGCACGTGCCGCAAGAATGACGGCGCCGCTCATGCCTTCGCCGCCGCCGACGATCGCCAGCTTCCGGCGCGTGCCCTTGTGCGCGTCTGCGGCGAACTCCGGCACCCGCCGCGCCACCCAGCGACCGTTCACGATCTGCGGCGCGCTGTCCGTCCCGGCCGCGAAGCCACCCAGGCCGATGTCGAGCACGACGATGCGGCCGCAGGCACCGCGCGCCAGGAGATGTCCGCGTTTGATCGTCCCGTACGTGAACGTGACGTCGGCGCGCACCGGACGGTGCAGCGCTCCAGATGTGGCATCCACGCCCGTCGGCAAGTCGAGCGCGACGATAGCCGCGCCGCGATCACGCATGAGCCGCATGCCGGTGAGGGCGCTGGCGATGTCGCCTCGTGGCGAACCCACCGAGCCGGTGCCGAGCAGCCCGTCCACGATGATCGATTCACCCCGATGCAGCGCGCCGGACGTGAGCGCGTCGGCGTCCTCCGCGGCCAGATCGATGAACGGGAGCGCCAGTTCGCGTTCGGCGATCGCGTCTGGGGTTGTCGCGGGCACGGGCTCGCAGACGCGCACGCGCACACCCGTCTCCGCCAGCGATCGCGCGACCACCCAGGCATCGCCGCCATTGTTGCCCGGCCCCGCGTACACCAGCACGCCGGCCCGGAGTTTACGTCTCAGCCGCAGCGCGATCTCGGCGGCCGTGGCTGCTCCGGCACGCTGCATCAGCGCACGAGATGGAACGCCGGCGGCGATGGCACTCCGGTCGCGGGCAGCGGCTTCCGCACTCGTGACGACGCGAATCCCCGAGGGCGGGTGGATCATGGAATGGCTCTGGGCCTTGGGCTGCGGGCGTTGGACTTGTGATTCATAGCCCGAAACTCACAGCCCACAGCACTAAACGGCTAGCCCGTGGCGCCGATCCCCGCGCACCACGGATAATCGCGCTGGAACGCCTGATCGAAGTCGAAGACGTCCTCGAAATCCTCACGCGTGTCGTTGGGCTGGCTCAGCAGCATGCCGAGCTCCACCAGCGTAAAGACAATGTGTCCGATGTCCCCCGTAGAGCGGATTCCCCAGTACTCCAGCACCAGACGGGACATGACGCCGAATCGCTCGAGCGCGAGATCGCGGCACGCCGCGGCAAGCTCCTGTCCGGTGATATGGCGGCGTTCATCCAGGCGCTGCTGGCAAAATTCCAGCGCCGCGAGCACGAAGAGATAGGCGCGCTCATCGTACCGCCGCTCCTTCATGCGGATGCGATCCATGATGCCGTCGCGAAAGCTCAACTCGGACAAGGGACTATTGGCTGTGGGCTAAGAGGACCCGAAAAAAAAGACCGACGGGCGCCACGCGCCCGTCGGGAAGACAAGATGAGTGTTGTACAGCACGGACACAACAGCCAAAATCCGGGCCAGGACTTGCGTCAGGGGCGCGGGACGGACGCCCCGGGACGCCGCCCCACCGTGAGGTAGAACACCGGGATTCCCAAGAGCACGATGCCCAGCGTGATGGCGGTGGCCACACGGCTGGATGGGTCGAGCAGGGCGTTGCCCAGCAGATACAACGTGGACAGCACAAACAGGAGCGGCACGAACGGGTAGCCCGGCACGCGAAACGCCGGCGCATAGCCCGGCCGCTTCCGCACGACGAACAGCGCCGCGACGCCCAGCGCGTAGAACGGCACGATGGCTGTGACGAACGCATCCGCGAGCTGCTCGAAGTTCCGGATCAGCACGAACACCACCGCCAGCACGATGTTGATGCCGATCGCGATGTGCGGTGTGTGGAACCGCGGATGTACCTTGGCCACGCTCTGGAAGAAGAGCCCGTCCTCGGCCATCGCGTAGAAGATGCGCGGCGACGTGAACAGCGAGCCAGTGAGCGTGCCGAACGTCGAGAGCATCACGGTCGCACCGACGAACACGACGCCGGCGGGACCGAGGACCCGTTCGGCAACGTCGGCTGCCACCAGCGGCGAACGGCGAATCTCATCGACCGGCATGACGGCGAGATAAGCTATGTTGGCCACGAGATAGATCCCGATGACGGCCAGCGTGCCCCCGATGAGCGCCCGTGGAAGGTTGCGCTCAGGATCCTTCACCTCGCCGCCCGCGTAGCTCAGGTCTGCCCAGCCGTCGTACGCCCAGAGCACCGAGACGAGCGCCAGTCCGAATGCGCCCATCGTGAAGCTGCCCGCTGGCATGGCCGGCGTGTAGTGGCCACCAGTGGCCGGAAGACCCAGGGCCAACGCAACGATGATAATGAAAATCAGGCCGCCATACTTCGCGATCGTGGTGATGTTGATGGCCAGCGTTCCCCACTTCACACCCAGGATATTCACCGTGCCCATCGCGATGATCGCGGCCGCGGCGACGTAACGGGCGTACTCCGCCGGGTTCACCCCCAGCACACGCAGGAAGTACTCGGCGAACGTGATTGCGATGGCGCCGACCGCGGCTGCCCGGATGACCGTGATTTCGGCCCATCCGAAGAGGAAGGCCGGCAGCCGGCCGAACCCTTCCTTCAGGTACGCGAAAATGCCACCGGTGCGTGGAAAAGCCGACGCCAACTCGGCCAGCGACAGCGCGCCACACAGTGCGAACACTCCACCAGCCACCCAGATGATCGCCAGCGGCAGCGGCCCCGGGAGCCGGTCGGCGATGCCGGCGGGCGAGCGAAAAATTCCAGATCCGATGGTGGTGCCAATGACGATCGAGATGGCGCTCCACAAGCCGATCTGGCGCTTCAATGTTGGGGCACCCTGCATGGGCTGTGGGCTCTGAGTCATGGGCTTTGGGCTATGGGCTGTGGGTCATGGGCTATGGGCTTGGGCTATGGTTGTCAGAGCCCAGAGCTCACGACCCAGAGCCCAAAGCTCTCTTACACAATCGCCGGGGCTGGGTACAGCGGAAATTCACCGGCCAGCGCGCGGACTTCCTTGTGGACGGCGCGCAGGACCTTCTCGTCGTCCGGCGCGCGCAACACGCGGTCGATGAAACCGGCAATGCGTTCCATCTCCGGCTCTTTCATGCCGCGAGTCGTAACGGCGGGGGTGCCGATGCGAATGCCGCTCGTCAC
>JANNJV010000215.1:0-3230 GCA_031395945.1 Gemmatimonadota bacterium
CGTGGGAGACGGCATCGTCCAGTTCTGGATCGACAATGTCCTGGTGATGAACTACAACGGCGAGGACGCCGCCAGCCCCGCCTTCCGCAGGGTCTTTACCCGGACCCTGCCCATGGCGAGGATCTTTCAGTACCCCGGCACGGTCAATGGCGGTGCGCCGCAGAATCAGAGCCGCTGGTTCGATGACGTGCGCTTCTGGGTGGAACGAAGCCCGTGAACAGAACTGTTCGCGGCGAAACGGACGCGCATTTCATCCATCGCGATCATAGCTCGTCAGGTACCAGGTGATTCCTGCGTTCGAGAGAGCAGCGGCGCCGGCATCGGCCGATGCTATACCGTAGACAGGGTTGCCTTCCCGCGGTTGAAGGCCGGCGTTGACCAATGCCCTTTCAATCGCAGCCGGACCGCAGAACTCGAGCGCTACGGACGTACACCCGGCCCGGCGCGCTTCCCAGTTGAGAAGTCGCAGCAATTGAGTTGTGACAGATCCAGGCTCTGAGGAAAAGAAGTCCAGGACCTGTGCCGCTGTTCCCTCTGAACGCCAGACCAGGTACCCGACCAGCGCGCCACCATCGCGCGCGGTGGCCGTTATTACGCGGTAGTCGGTATGGGGCGACATGCGCCAACGTAGCATTGCGCTCGAGCGCTCCGAGATGAGGTATTCCTCTGCCCTTTGTGCCCACAGGGCGTCGAATCGTAGGTCGAAGCGATCCGATAGCCGCCACTTGTATCGGCGCCTGGCACCGAGGTAAGCCACTCCGTCTCCTGCAAGCAGGGCCACATCGACGAGAGGGGCAAGGACCAATGCCATCGTGCGCCACACGCGCTTCCGAAGATACTGACGCGTCCGGAGCAATTTGGCGTACCTGCGAATCGTGCCGACCTGCTTGTACTCTGCGCGATTGAAAACCGGCGCAGCGCGCTCGTTGGGAAAGCCGTAGAGAAAGTCGAACGTCTCGTTGCCGGCGGCCACGGCCCCCTTCAACAAGAGGAGAGCCGGGCCAAGGGAACGGTGCTCTCGAGCAATGACAAAATCGGCCATGGTGGCGCCACGAAGCGCCTGACGCTTACACGCGAAGCTGCGTTGCCCAAGGCAAAAGACGCCCATCGTGCTGCCTCTGGCGTCCTCGACCAGGTGGAGCACGCCCTGGCCGGCAGGGTTCTGCTGATACATCCACTTGATTTTGCGAAGGCCCGCGTCGGCCTGAACGTCGAAGCCATGCTTCCAGAGGTCCAGCACGGCGCTCGCGTCCTTGTCGAAGGAGCCGGTCCTGACTCGGTAAACCGGGCGTTGGTCAGCCACGGCCTTAACTACTCCTTTTCCATCGAGCTTCATGCGCCTCCGAGATCTTACGCACCTTCTTCACTACATTCTGAACCCGCATCGTCTCTCCGTTGCCCGATCCATTCCGATTCGCAGGACGTCCGCCGAATGAGCACGTTGGCTCTGATCCTCGCAGTTAGCCCGCTCGTGATAGCGGTATACGCATACGCCGCGTATCCGCTGTTGTTGCTACTCATCGGGCGTAGACCTCAGCATCGGCTGTCGTCTGCGGAGCCGCTCGTGACAGTAGTCGTACCTGCCTACAATGAGGAAGGCCAGATCCGCGGAGCAATTGAAGCGCTACTCGCGCAAGACTATCCGGCTCAGCGAAGACAGGTGTTGATTCTCTCCGATGGGTCAACCGACCGTACGGACGACATAGTCCGAGAGTACGCGTCGCAGGGAATAGAACTGCTCCGCATGCCTGTGCGTGGCGGGAAGACCGCCGCTGAAAATGCCTCGGTGGCGCACATCCGGGGGGATGTCGTCGTCAACACTGATGCCTCAATACGAATGCATCCGGGAGCTGTCAAGCGTTTGGTACAAGCGTTCGCGGACCCCACCGTCGGCGTCGCTTCTTCCCGTGACGTCAGTGTTCTTGCCGCGAATACTCACGCGAACGCGGCAGAGTCGGGGTATGTCGGCTATGAAATGTGGGTGCGCTCCCTGGAGACTCGCGTTGGCGGGATCGTTGGCGGGATCGTTGGAGCGTCGGGTTCAGGCTACGCCATCCGCGCGGAGCTACACCGAATTCCCGTTCGCGCGGATCTGAGTCGCGACTTTTCAGCCGCCCTGACGGCGCGGAAGCATGGGTATCGAGCGGTTTCCGTATCCGACGCCGTCTGCTTTGTCCCACGCACCGCGACCCTCCGCTCCGAGTACCGTCGCAAGGTGAGAACGATCTCCCGTGGGATGGAAACGCTCCTCTTCAACAGGCGTCTGCTCGATCCGTTGAACTATGGGCTCTTTTCGTGGCAGTTGATCAGCCACAAAGTGTGCAGGTGGTTGGTGCCGCTCGCGCTCATTCCAAGCGCCGTCGGGCTGTCACTGCTCGCGCGCGATCACATATGGGCCGTCGTCGTCGTCGGGATCGGGCTTCTCGGGCTCGGCGTGGCGGCTATCGGATCAATGTGGCCCACTGACAAACCGATGCCCCGAGCGCTCTCACTCGTCACTTTCGGCGTCGCCGCCAACGTGGCCGTGATCCATGCGGCATGGCGTGTCATCCATGGGCACGAGGATCATCTCTGGGAGCCCACTCGACGGCCGCTGGGAACCGCCGAGCAGCCTCGCTCGAGCACCTGACGCCGAGCCGACGCCGAGCCTAGCGCGAATTTCCCCGAATACGGTCCAGCAACTCCCGCAGCGCCGGCCGCATGTCGAAAGCGCTATACACCTGGTCTCGCCCCTGAGGCGCCACAAGCCGGTGCAGCTCGAACAGCGTCGCGATCCGACTGGGGGCATCGGGCGGCAGATGGAGCGCCGAATTCGACCGCCGCAATCGCGCCAGGAAGTAATCTGCATATCCCCAATACCACCGGCTGCGAACGCCGACCTGCCACTGTGTTACCGGCGAAACGCTTAGGCCCAGCGCAGACGCAGCGAGAAGAGCTGGAAAATCCACGCCCGCATCGATTGCCAGCTGGAGCGATCCCCAGAAACGGCCGTTGACCTCCATTAGGACGGGCTCGCCTGAACTCGAATCCATCTTGTACTCGACCATTGCCACACCGGACCAGGAGAAGCGCGATAGCAGCGCCAGGGAGCGCGCCCGAAGGTCGTCGTCGAGCGGCACACTCTCACTCAGCACGCTCACCCCGCCGGCCGGTGGCTTCTCGCGCAAGCGTCGATGCGCAAACGCCGCGACGAGTCGCCCGTTCCAGATCAGCAGGAACACTCCCATTCC
>JANNJV010000228.1:0-4949 GCA_031395945.1 Gemmatimonadota bacterium
GATGCGCGGCGCCGTGGACAATGGCCGCATCACGGCGCTGAGCTCCAAGCTCATCTCGCCCTCTATCACTGCACGCGCCTTCCCGCCGTTCGTGCAGAATGGCAACGATCCCTTCATGACCGAAGGGCTCGTGAACCTCACCTACGACATTCCCAACATCGAGCTGCGGACGGTGATCGAGGAGGTGGGAATCCGTGTGGGCTACTGGCGCTCGGTGAGTCACGCGCTCAACGCCTTCGCCGTGGAGAGTTTCGTGGACGAGCTGGCAGTGGCGGCACGACAGGATCCACTCGCGTTTCGTCTATCCATGCTCGAGAAGCTGCCGCGTCAGCGCGCCGTGCTGGAGCGCGCGGCTCGCGCCGCCGGCTACACCGCAGCGTCGGGCCCGGGGGGTCGCGCTTTCGGTATCGCGTCCATGGAGTGCTACGAGACCTACATCGGGTTGGTCTGCGAGGTATCTGGAACCGCCGAGCAGGTGAAGTTGGAGCGCATCAGCGTTTGCGCCGATTGTGGCCTCGCGGTCCATCCGGACCAGGCCATTGCGCAGCTGGAGGGCGGCGTGGTCACCGGCCTCATTCAGGCGTTGCGCAGCAAGATTACGGTGAAGAACGGACGCGTGGAGCAGAGCAATTTCCACGATTTCCAGCTGCCCAGGATGAACCAGGTGCCTCCTGTGAAGGTGGAGCTGATCCAGCCCGGTGGAAAACCTGGCGGCATTGGCGAAGTGGGTGTGCCACTGGTGGCGCCCGCCGTGGCGAACGCCGTGTTCGCACTCACCGGGAAGCGCATTCGCACCACCCCTCTCGAGGATGGAGGTGTACGCTTCGTCTGATGGCCTAGCGCTGAGGCAGCGCAAACGCGACGTACGCGTCGCCAGACTTCGTTCCGAGTTTCCCACCGCCGGCCGCGACCACGACGTACTGCCGTCCATTCACCGCGTACGTGCTCGGCGTCGCGTAGCCGGCCGCGGGAAGCGGCGCTTCCCATAGCAGCGTGCCCGTCGACTTGTCGAACGCGCGGATCTTCGCGTCCTGTGTAGCGGCGATGAACACCAGTCCTCCGGCGGTGACGATCGGCCCGCCATACTGCTCCGTGCCAGTGACAGGCACTCCCTTCGCCGTCAGCTCAGGATATTCGCCCAGCGAAATCCGCCACAGGTATTCGCCAGTGTTCAGATTGATCGCGCTGAGCGTGCCCCATGGTGGCTTCACGGCGGGATAGCCATCCGGATCCTTCCATCGTTCGTAACCCACAAACTCGTACGGCGAGTTCGGTGATTGCAATCTCGCAGCGGCCAGCTCCGCTGCGTGCGCTGATGCATTCTGTCGCGCTCCTGCGGCATCGCCAGTCGAGGCACGTTCGCCGCGGAGGTACGCCACGACAGCTCGTTTCTCCGTCTCGGGCAGTCTGCCGAACGAGGGCATGAAGCCCCTGCCCTGATCGATTACCTGGCGGATGTCCGCCGCCGCGAGTCTCGCCCCCACTCCCACCAGCGACTGAACGCGATTCCCATCGCCACGACGGTCCTGTCCGTGGCATCCGGAGCAGGTGCTCGCGTACACCGTCGCGCCGTCGCGAGGAGCGCCGCTCGCGGCCGTCCCATTGGTCTCCCGCATCGCCGCGATCCATGGGACGTCGCTGGCATTGACGTACATCACACTGGTCTCACGATCGACCGCGGCGCCTCCCCACTCACCGCCGCCGTCGAAGCCGGGGAATACGATCGTGCCCTCGCGACTGGGCGGAGCGAACAGGCCGTCCTTGCGAAGTGTGCGGAAGCGCCGCAGCACCGCGGCGTGCGCGGCGGGCGTCCGCTGGGTGAGATCGGCCTCGGTGATCGTCTGTCGTGCGAAGGGAGCGGGTGTGATCGGAATGGGCTGCGTGGGCCAGGCGTGCTCGCCCGTCAGATCTGACGCCGGCGCCACTCGCTCCTCGATTTCGAAGAGCGCCTGTCCAGTCTCCCGATCAAAGAGGAACACGAAACCGCTCTTGGTGATCTGCGCGACGGCATCGACGCGCCGGCCATCGTGCCTGACCGTGACGAGGTTGGGCGCCGCGGGCAGGTCGCGGTCCCAGACATCGTGGTGCACCGTCTGATAGTGCCAGCGGCGCTTTCCTGTCGCGGCGTCGAGAGCCAGCAGCGTATTGGCGAAGAGATTCTGACCCGCGCGTGATCCGCCGTAGAAGTCCGGAGTGGCCGACCCCGTGGGGACGTAGACGATTCCGCGCCTGACGTCCACCGCCATCCCAGCCCACGAGTTCGCGCCTCCCGCCGTCCGCCACGCGTCGGCGGGCCAGGTGTCGTAACCGTCCTCGCCTGGCCGAGGGATGGTGTGGAACGTCCAGCGAATCTGTCCGGTGCGTACGTCATATGCGCGCACGTGACCGGGCGCCGAGCCTTCGCCTTCGCCGACGCGTGTGCCTTGGATCAGGAGGTCCCGGTAGATCACTCCTGGGCTCGTGGCAAGGATCGATGTCTTGCTAATGTCGCGTCCGAGCCCGACGCTCAGGTCTACCGAGCCCGAGTCACCAAACGTTGGAATCGGATTGCCCGTTTCGGCATCGAGTGCGTGAAGCTGTCGTCCCGCCGTAAAGAAGACGCGGCGATCCCGGTCCTCGGCCCAGAACACCACGCCGCGGTTCGCATGCGACGTGCGCGCGCGCGTCGTGAACGGATCGAAGCGCCAGAGCAGCACGCCGTCGTCCGCGCGGAGTGCGACCACGGCAAGGCCTGGCGTCGTCGTGTACATCACGCCGTCCACGACAATCGGCGTCGCCTGAATCTGGGAGCGACCGGCGACCGCGTCCCCAGCATTGTAGATCCAGGCCACCTGAAGCTGCCTCACGTTGCCGCGATCGATCTGGTCGAGTGCGGAGTAGCGTGCGTTGCCCGGTGCACCGCCCGTGACGCGCCAATCACCCGGTGGAGCGTCGGGTGTCCCGCTGCCAGTACAGGCCGCGAGCGCGAGCACTGCGACAACTACCGCGCGGCCGTGCTTGATCACAGGTGGCTAGGAATCTTCCCAGCGCTTCGCCCGGCTCAGCGCCTTGGCCCACCCCGCAGCGATCTGCTTCCGCGCCGCTGGCTTCATGCGAGACGTGAAGCGCGTGTCCACCTGCCACTGCCGCGCAATGTCCGCCTGACTCTTCCAGTATCCCACCGCGAGCCCGGCCAGGTACGCGGCACCAAGAGCAGTCGTCTCAGCCACCTTCGGCCGTACCACCGGCACGTTCAGCAGGTCGGCCTGCAATTGCATGAGGAGGTTATTGGCGCTGGCGCCTCCGTCCACGCGCAGCTCCTTGAGCGTGATGCGCGAATCCGCTTCCATCGACTTGAGGACGTCCATCACTTGCAACGCGATGCCCTCCAGCGCCGCACGCGCGATATGCGCCTTTGTGGAGCCCCGCGTCAAACCAACCATCGTTCCCCGTGCATACTGATCCCAGTGCGGCGCCCCGAGGCCCGCGAAGGCGGGCACCAGGTACACGCCGCCCGTGTCCGGCACGCTCGCGGCCAACGCCTCGACCTCTGGCGCCGAGCGAATCATGTCGAGACCATCTCGAAGCCATTGTACGACGGCGCCGGCGATGAAGATGCTGCCCTCCAGCGCGTACTCCGTGCGATTGCCAATGCGCCAGGCGATCGTCGTGAGCAGGTTGTTCTTCGAGGCAATTGGCTTCGTGCCCGTATTCATGAGCATGAAGCACCCGGTGCCGTACGTGTTCTTCACCATCCCGGGCTTGATGCACACTTGTCCGAACAGGGCAGCCTGCTGGTCGCCCGCGATGCCCGCGATAGGAATTGGCGCCCCGAAAAGTGTGCTGTGGCCGTACACCTCGCTGGACGACCGGACTTCGGGCAGCATCGAGCGCGGCACGCCGAAGATTTTCAGCAGTTCGTCATCCCAAGCGCCCTTCACGATGTTGAAGAGCATCGTGCGTGAGGCGTTGCTGGGATCGGTGACGTGCACCTTTCCGCCGGTGAGATTCCAGATGAGCCATGAGTCCACGGTGCCGAAGGCCAGCTCGCCCGCCTTCGCCTTGGCGCGCGCGCCTTTCACGTTCTGAAGGATCCACTGCACCTTCGTCGCGGAGAAATACGCATCGATGACCAGGCCGGTCTTCTTTCGGATGGTGCGATCCAGTTTCCGGGCCTTGAGTCGGTCACAGATGGATGCCGTGCGCCGATCCTGCCAGACGATCGCGTTGCAGATTGGTTGTCCGCTCGCGCGGTCCCATACGACGGTTGTCTCGCGCTGGTTCGTGATGCCGATCGCAGCAACCTCCGAAGCATTGCTGCCGGCCTTCTGCAACACCTCGGCAGCGACGCCAACCTGCGTGGACCAGATGTCGCGCGGGTCGTGCTCTACCCAGCCCGGTTTGGGGAAGATCTGTGGGAACTCTTTCTGCACCGTGGCGACGATGCTGCCGGCGCGATCGAAGAGAATGGCGCGCGAGCTGGTGGTGCCCTGGTCGAGCGCGAGGATGTATTTCATCAGGCGGCCCACATGAGTTTGTAGAACATTGCGGCGAGTACACCGCCGATCACCGGCCCGACGACCGGAATCCAGGCGTAGCCCCAATCCGAGCTCCCCTTGCCGGGAATTGGCAGCAGGGCGTGGGCAATGCGAGGTCCCAGGTCGCGCGCGGGATTGATCGCGTAGCCAGTAGGCCCGCCCAGTGAAAGCCCGATGGCAAATACCATGACACCCACCAGCGCCGGCCCGAACCCTTTGGCCAGGTCGGAGCCCGGAACGAAGTTGGCTGGCGAGAGCACCGCCGACAGGGCAAGCACCAGGACGAATGTGCCGATGATCTCGCTGATCAGATTCGGAAGAGGCTGCCTGATCGCCGGCCCGGTCGCGAAGACGGCGAGTTTCGCGCCAGGATCAGGTGTCACACTCCAGTGCGGCAGATACAGAAGCCAGACGATGACGCCACCAACCACG
>JANNJV010000263.1:0-26156 GCA_031395945.1 Gemmatimonadota bacterium
CCCGGACAGCTCCGACGGCAGCTTTTCCATGACTTCATCCGGCTCGAGATCGACGAACTGCAGCTTCTCACGAACTCGCTCCTCGATCTCCTGCTCGTCCATGTCTGTGTGCTCGCGCAGCGGATAGGCGACGTTCTCGAACACCGTCAGGGAGTCAAAGAGCGCCGCGCCCTGAAACACCATGCCGATCTTCTGGCGCACATCGAGCGCTTCCTCGAACGACAGGTTCGTGATGTCTTCTCCGTCGATCAGGACGCGCCCCTTTTCCGGGATGAGCAGACGAAGGATCAGCTTGAGCGCCGTCGATTTGCCCGTCCCGGACTCGCCAACGATGACGATGGTCTCGCCTTCTTCCGCTACCAGCGAGATGTCTTCGAGGATGGGTTGGTCAAAGGACAGATAAACGCCTTGCATTTCGATGATCGGAGACTGCGTCGCCGCGGCAGGTTCTGGCCCGCCTTCCTGCGCCTCGGCATTCGCGTCAACTAAAAGCTCTTGGCGAATGGCTTCACGGACATTTCCGCCGCGGCGGTCCCGGTTCTTCCGCAGTTCCTTTTTCACGGGACCAATACCGAGAGCAGGATCTGCGTGAGGAAGTAGTCCGTCACCAGAATGAGAATACTGGATGTCACGACCGTCTTGGTCGTCGCTTGGCCAACCCCTTCCGTGCCTCCGGTCGTTCGCAAGCCGAAGAAGCACGCGGTAATAGCAATGACGCCGCCGAAGACGAACGGCTTGACTAGTCCCTGCACAAAATCGTTCGGGATGAAGCCGAAGACGAACCCGCCGGAAATGATTTGCTCCCAAACTGTCCGCCAATACAGCGACGTCGGCAGCCCCAACATCAAGGACGCGATGAGGTTGCCGCCGATGATACCCACCATGTCGTTGATGACCGTGAGCACCGGCAGCATGATCAGGGCAGCAACCACTCGTGGCGTGGCCAGCTTCCTGATCGGATCGGTTCCCAGCGTGTTGAGCGCGTCGATTTGCTCGGTGACTTTCATCGAACCGAGCTGAGCCGCGATCCCCGACCCAACGCGCCCCGCTACCATGAGTCCAGCCAGTACCGGACCCAGTTCGCGAATCATGGACCCGGCCACGAGACGGCCGATGTACATGGTGGCTCCGAAGGTCTGCAGCTGAACGCTGGACTGCAGCGCGAGCACCATTCCCGTGAACAGTCCGGTCAGCAACACGATTCCGAGAGACTTCACACCGATCTCATCCATCTGCTGAATGACATCCTGCGTATAGAACGGCCGCGAAAAGATGAACCGCAGCGCGTTCCACGCGAGCGTGAAATACTCCTGAATCGTGCTGACTGAGGATTTTGCCCTAGCGTTCAGGCGCAGTATCAGTTCGGACAAGTTCTCGATTGCGGAGTTGAGGGAGTACCAGCGCAACGCGCACTGCCGAGCCCGATGGGGGCAAGGGGTGTGCCGACCGCTTATCTTGCGCGCCATGCCGCTGTCGATCGGACGAGACCGCCTGGTAGCCTTGCTCGAAGCCGCCGGCCGCACCCGCGTGGTAACAGTCGGCGACGCAATGCTGGACGAGTATCTGGTCGGGGACGTCGATCGGATTTCGCCGGAGGCGCCGGTGCCGGTCGTACGCATCCGGGAGCGCCGGTACGCGCTCGGCGGGGCGGCGAATGTCGCCCAAAACATCGTCGCTACCGGCGCCGAATGTCGTTTGGTCGCGGCGATCGGTGATGATCAGGCCGGCCAGCAGCTGACGGCGATGCTGGCGGCCATTGGCGTGCCGAAGCGCGGTCTGCTGAACGTGTCTCGGCCCACGACCCGCAAGTCACGCGTGGTGGCGCGTTCCCAGCAGCTCGTGCGAATCGACGAAGAAGACGACGCCGACATCACGGCGCAGGACGCGGCAAAGATCATTAGCGCTGTGGAAGGCGCGATCGCGGACGCGGACGCGCTGGTGCTCGAGGACTACAACAAGGGCGTGCTCGTGCCCGCGGTGATCACGCGAGCCATCGAGGTCGCGCGCGGACGGGGCATCCCCATCGTGGTGGATCCCAAGTACCGGCATTTCTTCACGTATCGCGGTGCGACCGTGTTCAAACCCAATCGCCGGGAGTTGGACTCCGCCTTGGGGGCCGAAGTGGACCTCGATCATCCAGAAGCGATTCCCGCCGCCATCCAAAGGCTCGACGTGGAGCATTTGCTGCTCACGCTGGGAGAAAAAGGCATGCTCCTGGCCTCGCGTGACGGTGCGCTCCTGAGCGTTCCGACCGTCGCGCGCGAGGTGTATGATGTGGTCGGCGCCGGTGACACGGTTACCGCATACCTCGCGGCGATTCTCGGGGGCGGCGGCAGCGCCGCCGAGGCAGCGGTCATCGCGAACTACGCCGCAGGGGTCGAAGTGGGCAAGTTGGGCGCTGCCACGGTCAGCCCGGCTGAAGTGCTGGATGCGTACGACCACTTCGCAACCCAACGAGCGCTTTCGTCGTCTGAGACTCGGACGGCGGCGGACGTTTTGAAACGATAGATTTTGGTACGGTCCTGTAGCTCAGCCGGTTAGAGCAGGCGACTCATAATCGTCGGGTCGTGGGTTCGAGTCCCACCGGGACCACTCTAAAAAACAGGGAACCGCTGGCTCGTGATTGAAAGGATGCCGGCCCAGTCGCCGCGGCCGGCCTGCGCCGTGCGCCACGCGCGGTTGTGACCGATGGTGAGGCGTATGGCGCCGACGGGAAGCCCGTGCTCCACCGTTGCGGCCACTCGGCGGCGACGAAAGTCCGGATCGTCCGTGAGACGCACGAACCTGAAGCCGCGATCGCGCGGCCCGGTTGCTGTGGTCGAGTACTGCGCGGGATCACGCCGTTCGTCCGCGAGCAGCAGCGCGACGGAATTCATCGGCGATCGACGCCATGCAAGGCTGAGATAGCCTGCCGCCGCATGCGGGCCGAGGGGATTGCCGATGAGGCGGTCGCGATACGCCAGTCCCGATCTGAACTGCGCGTGCTCGTAGAGTCGCAGTGACGTGCGCTGCCACTCCAGTCTGGAGACCAGTTGATCCTCTCCAATCATGACGGGCAATCGAAGCCCCAGCAGGTGTCCGGCGTCATCCACGAACGAGCTCCGCAGGCGCCTGCCGTCGAAGTCGTCGATCTGGAGCTCGTAGTACACATCCAATCCGGACAACTCCGGTAGCCGCAGGCGCAGGTTGCCGCCGGCAAACTTGTTGGAGAACTGGAAATCGGCGCTTTGCGGCGCCAACGCGTCGATGACCGGAAAGAGGTCCAGCACTCGCTTGAAGAACGTCCCTTTCGGCCCACCGTCCCCACCTGTTTGGGCCAGGACGGCGACCCCCAACTCGAACCTCGCCCACGGTTGAATGCTCGCCTGCCAGCCCGCGAGACTCGTGTGTGGCGGATCCTGCGCAGCGCCAAGATCCGACAACAGCGCCGTCATGCGGACGGGACCCGCCAGCCGGAAGAGCCACGGCAGGGTGATTGCCGTGTCGGTCCCGAGAATGATCGCAGGCAGCGGTTGCGCGTTTCCTGAAATGAACAGCGCTCCCGTCGGCGATTGTCCCCACCGCAGCTCATCCGCGCCTACCTGAAGCGCTACGTTGTGAAACACCCCACGTCCGTACGCCCGGTGCAACAAGCGCTCGCTGGTCCACCCGCCTTCACGCATCGACGTCAGGGACGCGAACGGCTGGATTACCAGCGCAACCGCCGATCGCGTCGCAAGCAGAAACGTGGGCGCCACGGATGCAATCGTGCCCTGCCCTGCTGGCCAGCCGTGACGTCCGGCTGCGAACGGATGGGAGACCGCCTGCAATTCGCCGAGGCCGTTGGATTCAATCCGATCGGAGACCGCTCGCGACGAGAAGACATCCGAGCGCCAAGCGGCGCCTGCGGTTCCGAACCGTCCGCGGTCCAGTCCGCGCCGGTCGTTGAGCGCGTCCATCACGGCGTCCAGCTCCATCCGCGCCCACGCCTGCCGCGCGCCCGCGGCGACACCGGCGCTATCCACGGCCGCCGACAGGCGCGTCACGATGCGCTGAATTTCACGACGAGACAACGAGCGCTCGCCGAGAAACAATCCGCGCACGGGGAAGTACGCGCTGACCGACTCGAGCCGGTCGTATAGCCCACTCGACGCCGGCATTGTCGCCGCCGATTGGGCACCGAGCCGAGCGCCGCAGAGCAACAGCACGAGCGCGGCCGAACGCCTAACTTGCCTCAGTTCTCTCTCCCGTCCGTTGATTCGCGCATGCTGGAAGTTTCCCTGGGCATAGATGTAGAGCCGGACTGTCCACCCTACCTCGCGACACAATATCGCGGGGTCGCGCACGGATTGCCGAAACTGCTCGATGCGTTGGATGCCGTTCAGGTTCCTACGACTTGTTTTTGCACCGGCGAAGTAGCGGAACGCTACCCACACCGCGTGGCTGATCTGCTTGCGCGCGGCCACGAGCTTGGATCTCATGGACACACGCACCGTCCGTTCGATACCCTCACGGAGGCCGATGCCCGAAGGGAGTTGGCATTGTCGACGGAAGCGCTGCGAGCGTTCGGCGTGCCAGTCACGTCATTCCGCGCGCCGAACTTGCGATTCCCCGACCGATACTTGCCACTGCTCGAAGAACAGCACTTCGAGGTGGATTCGTCACAAGCAAAGTACAAGCGAGCGTATTACGGCCCGCCAGCGCCCACCCGGCTGACGCGCGTGCCAGCGTCGATGACATCGTCCGTGCTGCGGCTCCCGGCGTGGATCCGCGATCCTTGGCTGCTGCGACTGGAATCACCGGTCGTGTTGTTCGTGCACCCGTGGGAGTTTGTCGATTTGACGCGCGAGCGCCTACGTTTGGATTGTCGCTTCCGTACCGGGCAGCCGGCCCTGCGCGCCGTGTTGGAAGTAGTGGCTCTCTTTCGAAAGCGTGGCGCCACCTTCGTGCGCATGAATCATTTTCGCCCCAGCGCGATGCGGTCCACGACGTGATGACGGCAGTGGCCGAGAACGCCACGCGGCGTTCGATCAAGAGATGGGTGCCGCTCGCGACCTGGACCGGCCTCACCATCGCCGTGGTGATTGGAGGCCAGTCCCTCCCCTGGCGCCACGCCGCCGATCAAATGAGGCAGGCGGCGCCATCGTGGCTCCTGGTGGCGTTGCTGGCGAATTTCGCCATCCTGCCACTGTGGGCGACGGAATGGCGGTTGTTGGTTCCCGGCGCGGTACGGATGCCATACACACGCATGTGCGAAGTGGTAGCGGTCACCGCGGCTGTACTCAATTCCATTCCTTTTTTTGCCGGCGAGGTGTCCGCCGTCGCGCTGCTCATGTCACGTGGGGGACTCGCTCGAGGGGCCGCCCTCTCGGTGCTCGCCATGGATCAGCTGCTCGTAGGCTTTGCGAAACTGAGCGTGCTTGCGGTCACCGCGCTGACGGCGCCGATACCCGACTGGCTGCGGGCGGGCATCCTGTCGCTGGTAGGGGCAGTGACGTTATTGGCGACCGTCCTCGTCTTGCTGGCCTATCGCTGGACCCACCTCCGTGATCGCCTCCTGACGCAACCGTCGCGAGTCAGACGCGCCATTGCGAGCGTGGCTGCGTGGGGGGTGCACTTCGACGCGCTCCGGGAAAGGCGCCGAGCGCTGGGCGTAGCGAGTCTCGCCCTCGGCAAGAAAGGGGCAGAGCTTCTCGCCATCGTAGCCATACAAGTGGCGTTCGGACTGGAGCCGTCGGTAGCGATGGGCCTGCTCGTGCTGTCGGCATTGGCGATCACGACGTTGCTGCCGCTCGCGCCGGCCAATTTCGGCGTCTATGAGGGAACGGTCTTCACCGCCTATGTCTATGCGGGCGTACCTGCGGACGTAGCGTTGGGTCTCGCAGTCTTGCAGCATCTGTGTTTCCTGCTTCCGCCGCTGGCGACGGGCTACGTGGTCCTCACGATGCGTCAGGTACGCCGCGATCAGCGACTCGCTCCCTAGCACGCTGATACGTTTGCTCGTGCTGGGCGATCACGCGCGGCCAATCGTATCGGTCCAGCGGAACCTGGCCTGCGGCGAGCCGTCTCCGGAGCCGCTCGTCTCCGACCATACTTCTAATTGCCCGGATCAGGTCCGCATCGTCGTCGCATAGCAGGGCGTTATCGCCATCCCGAAGGAATTCGCTGCTCCCCGACGCCTTCATCGCGATGACCGGTATGCCTGCGGCGCGGGCCTCGAGTGCGGCGATGCCAAAGGATTCGCGAACCGATGGCAGCACAAAACAGTGGACATCGCGATACAGCGCGCGGAGCTCGTCTGCGTCCTGCCACGGACGCAACTCGGCGCGAACCGATCCCGACTCCAGTCCCAACTCCCGGATATCGCGCGTCAGAGCGTGCCGCTCTGGCCCATCACCGACGATCAGGAGGCGTGCGCGCACGGACCCACCCGCGCACGCGCTGGCGAATGCTCGCACCAGCTGACGCGGGCGTTTTTTTCTGTGCAGCCGCATCGCGGACACGAGTGTCACGTCGCCCGAACGCGGGTCGTGCGCGCGTTCGCGCGGGCCACCTTGCCAGAACGGCAAGTCGATTCCATTGGGCAGAACCACGATGGGCGTGCGACACAACGCACTGCCCAGCTGCCGCGCCACCAACGTGCTCACGGCGCTCCAGGTGACGGCACTGCGGCTCAACGTGCCCGCAGCATCCACAGCAGCGATCAGAAAGCGCTTGCCCTGCAGAACGGAGTGAAACGTCAGGACGGTCGGAATCTGCATCGCGTGGGCCACGAGTGCCGCCGCGTATCCAACCGGTGATACGACACTCACGTGGGCATGGACGACGTCGTATCCGCGAAGCAATTCGTGCCGAAGTGCGGCAAACAGTGACGGTGTGAATGCAAGGTGCAGCGCCGGAATCGTTGGCACATCGAGCGAACGGACAGCAAACGTCGACCCCGCAACTGCCCCGGGCATGCTCGTAATGACGTCCACCTGGTGTGGTCGAGCACCCAGTCCCTGCGCGAGACGGAAGAGCTGCGATTCGATGCCTCCGAGACGTGGCGCGAACCATTCGGTCGCGATGGCGATTCTCACGCGCGTGACAGCGAACGCTCGAAGATGCGCCAGCGCCTGTAGAGCCGGCCGCCGAACGCTTCAACCGGCTGCCGCATCGCCTGATTCTCCTCCAGAATCCACGAGGCCTCCGCGCCCGGCGATCCGTACGCGATGGCGCGCCGCGCCGCTTCGTGCATGAAGACGGGCAACACGCTGCCCGAGCGGAACTCTCGCTTGATGCCCAGCGCGATGATGCGGCCGCTGCGAACTCGTGTTTTGGCGAGCAGGATTTTCAGCAGACCGAAGGGGAACAGTCGGCCGTTCCGAATGCGCTTGAACGCGCGATTGTAGTCCGGGACACACAGCATGAACCCGGCGGGCGCGCCGTCGACTTCCGCCACGAAAGCGAACTGCGAGACCAGCAGCGGTTTCAACGACTTGGCCATGTGCAGGAACTCGTCGCGCGGCATCGGGACGAATCCCCAATTGCGCTCCCACGCGGCGTTGTAAATCTCCCAGCAAATCTCCACCTCACTCCAAAAACGACTCGGCTCGAGATCCCGGAAAACGAGGTTGGCCTTGGCGGCTGCGCGTCGGGCCAACGCGTCGAAGCGGGCCGGCATCTGGTAAACTGTGTCACCATATGGCAGCCAGTACCCGAGCAGATCCTTCACCGCTGACAATCCCGCACCGCGCAGCAGCGACTCGTAATACGGCGGATTCCATGATGTGAGGAACACCGGGTGCTGATCGAATCCGTCGACGAGCAACCCGCAGTCATAATTGGTCGACGGGTTCATCGGGCCGCGGATGGCGGTGAGTCCCCTGCCTGCGAGCCAGGTGGCCGCTGCCGCGATCAGCGCATCCGCAGCCTCAGGGTCGCGCGTGGCCTCGAAGAAACCGAAGAAGCCCATGCTGTCGCCATGAAAGGCGTTGTGCGCTCGATTCTCGATGGCGGCGATCCGGCCCACGAGTCGGCCATGGCGCCGCGCGATGAACAACTGCCGATCGCCGTGGCGGTAGAACGGATTGCTCTTGGTGTCCAGCAGGTCGCGAACCATCATTCGCAGCGGCGGAACCCACGCTGGATGCTGAATCACCTCGGGAATATGCCATGGAACATCTATGAACGCGGCGAGCTCTCGATCGCGCTCCACCGGCAGTATTTCAAGCGACATGAGCGCAATATGGCCGGGTGCGCTGCTCGTCGTCTATCTCGCGTGCACGGGTGTGGTGCTGGTGTTGGGTCGAGCACGCGTGACGCCCGGGGCCGTGATCCTCCACTTCATTTTGCTCGCCGCCATCGCGGCGTCGACGTGGCTGAAAATGGTGCCGCGCTGGTTACGCGACTGGGCGCCGCTTCTGGTGCTGCTGGTTTTGTACTCCGAGATGCCGCAGCTGATTCGCGCGGCGGGACATGACCAGCTCATGGATCCGCAGGTCATCGCGTGGGAGGGCCGAATGTTCGGATCGCAACCGGCGCAGGCGTGGGCCACACGGTGGCCTTCGCGTGGCGTCAGCGAGATCCTTCACGCAGCGTATCTCAGCTACTACGGCATCATCTTCATCGTCCCCATCGCGTTGTATCGGCGTGCGCAGCGGCTGGAGTTTCATTCAGCCGTGTTCGCGCTGATGTCCACCTTCGTGGTCTGCTTCGCGTTGTACATCGTGTTCCCCGTTGCCGGGCCCCGCTATCTCTGGCCCGCGACCAGCGCTCCCGGGCCAGCACGGGCATTCACCATCTGGCTCCTGGAAGCCCGGTCGTCGCGAGGCACCGCGTTTCCGTCTTCACACGTAGCGGTGGCGGTGACACAAACGATCATTGCCGCGCGATACTTTGGGATGAAAGCTGTGCTCATCGGCCTTCCGACCACCGGGCTGGCGCTCGGCGCCATCTATGGAGGATTTCACTACGCCGTAGACGTGATTGCCGGCGCGGTTGTCGGAGCACTGGTTACGGGCGTGGCGCTCGGCATCATCGGCCGCGCTTCCAGGGCGCCTCAAACAAAGGCGATGGCGCCCACATAACTCTGGTCGTTTCGCTGGCCAGTCAACGAATCGAGAAGCTTGTCCAATGGCATCGCCTCGATGTCGCTGAGGCGGTGGCCCGACGCGCCGGAGATTCCGACGCCGAGTGCCTTGATGCGCGCCTCCTTCAGACTCCAGACGCGCAAAAATGCGTCGGAGTCTCCATATCCGCCGCTCCGCAACACGTGGAACGCCCGCCTTTCCTCATCGGAGAGCCAGCGGTCGGAGAGCGCCTGGACGCGCGCCACGTCGCGCCGACGCTCGATGTCCACACCCACGGCGCGCTCCTCGCAGAGGGCAAGGACGATCAGATCGCCCGAGTGACTGACGTTGAAATGGATTCCCTCGGCAAGCACAGGCTTACCGGCGTCGGTTCGACTAACGCGAAGGGCACGGGCATCGATCCCAAGCCGGTCGCTGAGGACAACACGCACCAGCGCACGCGTGACGACGTACCGCTCGGCGGCCTCGCGAATCCGATACCCGGCGAGGTGGGCGTTCTCCTCCGCCGAGAGGTAGTCGCGGCTGAAGCGATCCACGTCCCGGGCGTGGTCTCCCACCCACGCAAACCAGATGTCCGCCGCCACTGTCGCACCGGTCATCGATCCCAGCCGTTCGCCAACTGCAGTGCCGCGGATATGCTCTCCCTGGCGTGCCCGCGAAGTCGGCAGGGCTCCCTGCCTACTCCAAGGGGCGTTAGCTGACTCCGGAAACGAGCGACGCCACAGTATTCACGGTCTCGTGAATCTGGTCGCGCGTATGCGTGGACGCGATGAAAAATCGCAGACGCGCGGCGGACTCACTGACTGCCGGTGCGACCATGGGCTGCACGTTGATTCCCCGTTCGAGCAATTGCTGGGACACACGCACTGACCGCACGGTTTCACCAAGGATCACCGGAACGATGGGCGTTCCCAAACTGGAACCGGTATTCAGACCGTGCCGCCGCGCCAGATCGAGAAACAACCTGGCATTCTCGTGCAGGGCAGCCACGCGCTCAGGTTCGCGTCGTAGAATGCGCAGTGCTTCGAGCGCCGCGGCCGCATTCGCCGGCGCCATGCCCACGCTGAAGACGAACCCGGGAGCGGTGTACTTCAAATACTCGATGATCTCGCGCCGCGCCCCGATGTACCCACCCACGCTGGCCAACGACTTGGACAATGTTCCCATCCAGAGATCGACGACGCGAGGCGACACGCCCGCGTGCTCCGCCAGTCCGCGCCCGGTGGCACCCAGCACGCCGATCGAGTGAGCTTCATCGACCATGAGCCACGCCTCGTGTCGTCGTTTCATGGCGACGAACTGCGCGAGATCCGGGATGTCGCCATCGGCGCTGTACACGCCCTCGATCACCACCAACGCGCGGCGGTACCGGGAGCGCACTTCGCTCAGCAAGCGGTCGGCGGCGCCGAAATCATTGTGGGGAAACGTGAGTCGATGCGCACCCGAAAACAGTGCGCCTTGCATCGCGCTATTGTGCAGTAGCTCGTCGCACAATACGACATCTCCCGTCCCAATCAAGTGAGATATCGTGGAGACGTTGGTCGTGACCCCTCCGATGTAGGCGATGCAGTCCTCCACGCCGATGAAGCTGGCGAGCTCCTGCTCGAGCTCCTGGTGCACGGGACGCTCGCCGGAAACGATCCGGCTGGCCGATACCGAGGTGCCGTAGCGCCGCACGGCGTCCATGGCGGCAGCGTTGACTCTCGCGTCGCCGGACAGGCCGAGATAGTTGTAGTTCGCAAAGTTGAGCACCACGCGGCCGCCGATGCTCGCCGTACTTCCGGTGCTGCCGTCGTGGACCCGAAAGTAGGGATTCTCGAGGCCGTGTCGCTCCAGCTCCTCCAGGCGCGACTGCAACATCCGATGCTCCGGGAATTCAGACGCGGGCAGCGGCGACACCAGTCGTTCCTCGCGCCGGGAGCCTGGGGAGGCAGCGGCGATGCGCGCGACGGCCGTGTCACCGGCCTCCAGTGCCCGAGACAACGACCGAATGGAGGGTTCGCGCCAGAGTAATGAGACATCGACGCGATAGCCAAGGACTTGCTCGAGCTCGGTCACGAGTCGAACGGCGGTGACGGAGTCGAGCCCGTACTCGCGCAGAGACGCCGTTGCGTCCACCGCGCCCACATCGATTTGAAGCTCGTCTGCCACCCAGCGGCGCAGCCATGCCTCTACCGGTGCGCTGGAGTCGGCCGCCTCGCCCAGCACGCGAGCGACGTCGTCGATGCGCTCGTCGGACCGGCCCACAGCATCGAGCGTCCCTGCGAGCAGCATGGAGCGCGTCGCGCGTCGCTGGACCTTTCCGCTGGACGTCCGGGGAATGCCATTCTGCCGCACCAGGACGATGACTTGTGGAAGAACGCCCTCCCGCTCCGCCAGCGCGCGCCGCACCGCCGAAAAGACCGCTTCGTTCTCGGTCTCGCGGTGATGACGGGTGACCTCGAGCGCCATCGCCAACTGCTCGTCGCCCTCAGCCGCGAGCGCGAACGCCGCCGCATGCCCGGGCCGCAGACTAGGGTGACTACGCTCCGCCGCCAGCTCGAGATCCTGTGGGTAGTAGTTTCGGCCGCCGAGAATGATGAGGTCCTTGAGACGGCCTGTGACGAACAGCTGTCCGTCATCGATGAAACCGAGATCGCCCGTTCGAAGAAAGCGGCGGTCGCCCTCCCCCGCGATCGTGGCGTCAAAGGTGAGACGCGTTTCCTCGATATTGTTCCAGTAGCCCGCCGCGACGCTCGCCCCGCTGACCCAGATCTCACCGACGCGCCGCTCCTCGCACGAGGTCAGCGCGTCGGGGTCGACGATCCGAACGGATTGGCCTGTCGCGGGCGTCCCCGACGAGACGAGCCGAAGATGGTCACCCGCGGTGGCCGGAGCGACGCGTTTCTCCTCCAGCGCAGCGCGCGACACGCCGAGCGTCGAGGGCCCTTGGCCCCATGGGCCGCCAGAGACGAACAACGTCGCCTCGGCCAGCCCATAGCACGGAAAGAATGCCTCACGGCGGAATCCGGCATCGGCAAACGCTCGCGAGAACCGGTCGATCGTCTCCGCGCGAATGGGTTCAGCGCCGTCGAACACCGTGTGCCAGGCGGACAAGTCCAGCGTTCGCGTTTCCTCAGGCTTGATCCGCTCGACGCAGAGGTCGAACGCAAAATTGGGAGCGGCGCTCGTGGTCGCGCGGAACTTCGACATCGCTTCCAGCCACGAGAGCGGCCGCTGGAGAAAGGTCGCGGATGACATGAGCACGGCGCCGCGTCCGACATAGCATGGCTGGAGAATGCCGCCGATCAGACCCATGTCATGGAAGGGGGGCAGCCAGAACACACCCACGGCTTCGGGGCCGTGCTCCACGTGATATGCCGAGCGAATCAGCGAGAGGTTGTGGAGCAGGTTCCGATGCGTCAGCACCACGCCTTTCGGTGCCGCCGTGGACCCCGAGGTGTACTGCAGCATAGCGGTATCAGCGCCTCCGCCCCCGTCGGGAATCCACAGGTGCGAGAGATCGGCGGGTTCGTCGGCGGCGATCCAGCGCAACGCTGACAGGCGCTCGTCCCCGCCCCGCCAGTGATCCAGGCGGGCGAGCAGTGACGTGGTGGTCAGCGCGACGACCGGCTCACAGTCCCGAACAATGTTCGGAATGCGTGGATCCGGCCGGCGCGGATTGGGCGGATATGCTGGCACGGCGATGACGCCCGCGTACAGACAACCGAAATACGCCGCGACGTAGTCGAGACCGGGCGGTATCAACAGGAGCGCGCGATCGCCGCGACCGGCTGTCTCGCGAATGCGCGCGGCGATGGATCGGGCACGCCGGTCCAGTTCTCCGTACGTCACGCCCTGCTCGGCCTTTCCCTCGCCGGGGAGAAAACGGTACACCACACGACCGGCGCTGGAATCGGCGCGAAGCCGCAGCAGTTCTACGAGTGTGTCGCAGCGCGCGGCGCGAGCGTCGTCGCCCGAAACGGGGGTCGATGCCGAACGATGTGCGACGACGGGAGCGGCGGTCATCCGGGACGATCAGGCCACGGCGGTGGCGGCTCCGGATGAGCCGCGCAACCAGCCGCTTTGGCGATACCAATAGTATGTGTGACGGATGGCCTCTGGGAGTGAACGTGACTCCTGAAATCCAAGCTCACGCCGCGCACGTGACGAAGAGCACACCCAGTATGGTTGCTGCGCCAATACGGCCTTGCTGCGATTGGCAATGGATGGTCTTCGCGTCAGCCGGCTCAGCCACTCGCCCGCCGTGGCCGCCGTCAGCACGAGTGAAGCGGGCAGGTTGAAGTGGCGCAGCTCGCGGCCCATCGCGTCGCCGATGCAAGCGCCAACGTCGCGCCATTGGATTGGCGTTTCGGCCGACAGAAAATACTTCCGCGAGATGGCTTCGTTCGTGCGGCCAGCGGCGAGCAACCCATCCACGAGATCGTCGACGTACAGGAGCGACAGCCAGTGATCTGCGACCCCTGGATAGACCACGATACCCCGCTGGGCAAGACGAAAGAGTGTCAGAAAATCGCGGTCATGTGGGCCGAATACGGAGCTGGGCCGCACAATAGTCGTTGCGACCCGATCGGAGAAACTCTCGACCACGCGCTCCGCCTCGAGCTTGCTGCGGCCGTACGCTTCGACCGGCCGAGGGATGTCGTCCTCGTCAATCGCGCGATGGCGAGCCGGCGCAGGGCCCGCCGCAGCCTGTGACGAGACGAAGACGAACCTCGGGTGGATCCTGCGGGCGACGATAGCGCCGAGCAGATGTCGCGTAGGCGTGACGTTGGCGGCCGTGAATGCCTCCGGTCCCACGGCTTGCGTTGCGGCCGCCAGGTGGAAGACCACGTCGGCGCCATCGAGTGCCGCGGTGTCGAGCAACGATGCGGGTTCCTCGAAGCGCACCACGAAGCGCTTGGTTCCGGAAGGCGGCATCCCGCCCGACGCACGGACGAGGCAGCGAACCTCGTGACCGTCTTTCTTGAGACGGTAAACCAGATTGTGACCGACGAACCCGCTGCCGCCGGTGACGACCGCGATCATGACCCGGGTATGCTTTCCCGCTCGACGATGGCTCCTGCCCGGCGGAGCCGGCCCGCCAACTTTTCTCCGACACGCGCGCGAAGCACCAGTTGTTCGCCGATGGTGCGTTGATCGATGACTTCACCGTACTCGTGAATCTCGGCGAGCAACTTCCCGTCTGAGTGCGACAGGTGGATCTCCGCCAAGGGCCGCCGCGTCCGCAGGTGGGTCTGCAACGCCCGTTTGAGCGGGTCGGTGCCGTGTTCGTGCATCGTGGAGACGAACACCGCTTCCTGCCCATCAGACGCCATCCGCTCCTGGAGCGCGAGTAGCAGGTCTGCGTCCAAAAGGTCCACCTTGTTGAAGACCAGCAATTGCGGTTGGCTCTCGAGATCCAGCTCGGCGAGGACTCCGTTCACCACCTCGCGCTGTTCCTCCCACGAGGCATGGCTGGCGTCGATGACATGGAGGAGCAGATCCGATTCGCGCGCCTCCTCGAGTGTCGCCCGGAACGACGCGACGAGATGGTGCGGAAGTTTCCGGATGAAGCCGACCGTATCGGTAACGAGCGCCTTGGCGTTCTCGCCCAACTGGACTTCCCTGGTCAGGGGATCGAGGGTGGCGAAGAGCCGGTCCTCGACGAACACCTCATTCGCTCCCGCCAGTTGCCGCAGGATCGATGACTTTCCCGCGTTCGTGTACCCCACCAACGATGCACGGAACTCGCGACGGCGCGAGCTGCGTTGCACGGCGCGTCCTTTTTCGATTTCACGAAGCTTCTCGCGCAGCAACTTGATGCGATGGCTGATCAGGCGCCGATCGGTCTCGAGCTGTGTTTCGCCGGGACCTCGCACACCGATACCGCCCCGGAATTTCTCGAGGTGGGTCCACATGCGGGTGAGGCGCGGCAACATGTACTCCAGCTGCGCCAGCTCCACCTGCGTCTTCGCCTCGGCCGTCCGCGCCCGGGTCGCGAAAATGTCGAGGATCAACTCTGCCCGATCCACGACGCGCTGGCCGATGGCGTCCTCGATGTTCTTCGATTGCGACGGTGACAACTCGTCGTCGAAGACGACGATTGTGGCCTGGGTGTCGACCACCTTCTGACGCAGTTCCTCGATCTTCCCCGCGCCCAGGTAGGTCCCTGCGTGCGGCTTGTCCAGCAGTTGGGTGACCTCGCCGACAATCACGGCGCCCGCCGTATCGACGAGGCGTTGCAGCTCGTCCAGGTGCTCACGCAGGTTGGCGCGAGCGCGACCACGCTTGAGCGGCGCTCCCACCAGGAGCGCCCGCTCTACGGGTTGTTGGACCTGAATGGAGCCTTTGGCGATCGCGGCCTCCGCCTACCGGGCCATCGTATTGAACTGCCCGGACGTGCTGTACGGCACCGTGAAATTGCCAACTGCGGACCCCACGGTCACGTCTCCCAGGACGCGGTAGGTCACCGCGCCGGTGCGGAGCAGTTGTGTGGCCGCGGCACCAAGGCCGGCATACGTGAACGACACCGGGATCTTCACGATCGTGGAATCGCCGGCCTGAACCGTCTGTCGTGTCTCCACTTGTCCGTTGGCGACTCCGACCGAATCGCCGACGAACACGCGATAGCTGAGACGCGTCGCGTCCAATCGATAGTTGTTGGGATTGTAAACCCCCAACTGAACCTCGAGCTGTCCCCCGGTTGTGCCCAGACCGAGCACACGCACATCGCGGAGGTTGACCACCGGGTTCTGGAATGCGGCACGGCCGAGCGTCGAGCAGGCTGCGGCGGTGAGTGCGAGCGCAACAACTGCGAATTTCTTCATGGTTTTCTGTCTCCTTCGTCCTCTGCGGTACGGCGCTTCAGCTCTTCCCACCACGCGAGCCGCTTCGCGATTTCCTTCTCGAAACCGAACGGGCCGGGCTGATAGAATGTGCGTCCCCGGAGCTTCTCCGGCAGGTACTCCTGCGGGATATATGCCTCGGAAACGTCGTGCGCGTACTGATACCCCGCGTGATAGCCCAGTTCCTTCATCAGGTTCGTGGGGGCATTCCTGATGTGCATCGGCACGCCTTCGGCCGGGGTCTCCTGGGCAGCCTGGAACGCCGCGCCCAACGCCACCTTGGCGCTGTTCGACTTGGGCGCCGTCGCGAGGTACACGATCATCTGGGCCAGCGGCAGATACCCTTCGGGCGCCCCAAGCATGTGGTACGCGTCGCGGGCCGCCACGGCGAGCTTCAACGCCTCGGGATCCGCCAGCCCAACGTCCTCGGCAGCCATGGCCAGGGCGCGACGGAATAGCACCATCGGATCTCCTCCCCCTTCGACGAACCGCGCCATCCAATACAGCGCCGCCTGGGGATCGCTGCCGCGAAGGCTCTTATGAAAGGCGGAGAGCATGTTGTACGTCTCCTCCCCCCACTTGTCGAAGCGCGCAAAACGCAGCTGCATCGCTTCGCGAGCCACGGCCACGTCGATGTGGCCCTGGTCGCCGACGTGGGCGGCTGCTGCCTCGAGTACGGTAAGCGCGCGCCGCGCATCGCCATCCGCTTCTTCTGCTACCAGTGTCAGAGCGTCATCGTCCACTCGCAGGCGCCGTTCGCCGAGTCCGCGGTCCGTATCGCTGAGCGCGCGCTCGAGCAGGGCACGAACGTTCGGTGGCGACAGCGGTTGGAGGACGAACACCCGCACGCGAGACAGCAAGGCACCGTTGATCTCGAACGATGGATTCTCCGTCGTGGCGCCAACGAGCGTGATCGTCCCCGATTCAACGTGGGGCAGGAATGCGTCCTGCTGGGCCTTGTTGAGACGATGAATCTCGTCGGCGAAGAGGATGGTACCGCGACCGATCGCCAGCCGTTGCTGCGCTTCGGCGACGACTTCACGAATGCGCGGCACTCCTTCAGTCACCGACGAGAAAGCGACGAATTCGCGGTCGGTGTACACGGCGATCAGTCGGCCCAGCGTCGTCTTGCCAGTGCCGGGCGGGCCCCAAAGCACCACGGATCCGATGCTTCCGTTCTCGATGGCGTCGCGCAATGGCTTTCCGCGCGCCAGCAGGTGCTCCTGCCCCACAAATTCGTCGAGCGTGGCTGGCCGCATCCGCGAGGCGAGCGGCTGGGCCCGGTCGGTCGCTTCGTGAAAGAGGGTTGGCTGTCCCGCCGGTCGCCTTGGCATCGGACTACAGGACAGCCCTGGCGGCAAAGTACACTCCGCAGCCCGCCACGAAGCTGAGCGGCGTCCCCCACCCTCCGCGTCTTTGGAGCTCGGGGACAAGGTTCGATGCTCCCACGTAAATCGTTACGCCCGCAGAGATCGCCAGACCGTAACTCTGTAAGGCACCGAACCAATCGGTCAGCAGCACGCCAGCGAAGGTCGCCGCGCCAAGTGCTGCGGCGGCCAGAATCGCCGCCGCGCGCGAGGCGCCTGCCGCGAGAAAGAGACTCGAGATCGCGAGGCCCTCGGGGAACTTGTGGAGAAGCACGCCCGTGAACACCAACGCACCCACAGCGCTGCTGACCAAAAGACCGCTTGCCACCGCTACTCCATCGACGAATGTGTGTAACAACAAACCTACCAGGGCGCTCCGGCTCACCATTGTCGTGACGGCGTGTGTTTCCTCACCGAAGTGGAAATGCCGGCCCAGGGTGTGTTGCGTCAGATGCACCAGCAAATAGGCAATCAGCGCAGCAATCCCTGCTCGCCGCCCCCCTTGCTGAACAGCTTCCGGAATCAAGTCAACGAAAGCGACCGAGAGGAGAAAGCCGGCGGCGAACGCCAGCATCCGGTCCAGCGCTCGGACGCTCCACCGGCGGCCGGACGTGACCGCTAGTGCTCCGACAATGTTGGCTGCGGCTGCCGAGGCGCCGTACAGCAGCTCAGTGCGGGTCACGCTCGCTGCAAACCCAACCGCTCCACTGCCGTTTGTGTCGCATTGACCAACTCCGCGGCGGCCGGAAACTGGCCCTTGCTCTGCTTCCAACTTTTCGTGCGAACGAGGTTCTTCTCCTCCAGGCCCTTGCCTTCGAGCAGATAGTACCAGCGGTCCGTTCGGGCATACACGAACAGCTCGAGATAGGGATTGAGGGTGAGCTGATCGTCGGCAGTGAAGACCGAGAGTTCGAGGCCACCATACCGCCCCAGAAGCACCTTGAGCCGGGCGATCTGCTCGCGCACGTCGTCCAACGGGAGCGCCTCACCCTTCCAGCTGCGGCCGGATCGCAGATCGTCCAGCGCCACGTCGACGGCGGGCGGAAGCTGCTCGGTCAACGAATGGAACAAGTCGACGACACGCTCGGCGTTCGCCACGACATGCGTGGAAAAAACGCCGTCCTCGGCGCTGAACGTGAAGCCGTCAGCGCCGACGTTGAAGCGCCGCCAGATGGAAGCCTCTGCCTGTCTGCCACGAAAGAACATCAGCCCTCCAACCGGTTTGGATATTCAGTTCCTGGTGAGCTCAGCCGATGCGCTTCCGCGAGGAGGCGTTCACGCGTGTTGTTGCCAGGGTCATCCAACACGAGCTGCAGCAACGACGAAAGAATCTTACCAAGGCCTGGGCCCGGAGCGATCCCAACCTGGCGTAAATCGTCACCATCCACGGCAAGGTCGCGTAGGTCCACTGGCTCGCGCATCGCCGCGCGCAGACATCGCCGGTACAGCGAATGCACGGCTCGCGCCGTCGGGACGGGTTCGCCACCAGCGCTCGCGCGCCGAGCCGCCCAGCGCGCGGACGCCACACGGAAGAACGCCCCAAGCCGCAAACGCCCGATGCCCGCAATCCAGCGCCGGACATCCCTGGAGTCCGGCTCGATCTCCCGCGCAAGCGCGGCTGCTAGTCGCTGGCCGTGTCCCTGCCAGCACTCGACGATTCCGGCTATCCACTGCGCGTCGTTCTTGGAGAACCGCAGGCGCGTCGCGGCTTGAAGCGCGGCGGTCGGTGCAGTCTCACTGAACAGGATCGCGAAACGGGTGAGTCGCCGGCCGGGCCGCCGAGGCAACGCTGGCTGCGCCGCGCTGTCCAGCGCCAGCAAAGTCTCGTCGGTGATTGCCGCCAGTTCGGGAATCAGCACCTGCAGGGCGCCACTTGCCCGCCACATCCCGAGAGCGCGAGAGGGTGCGGCAACCTGGTCCATCGTTTTCTCGAGCTCTTGCTTCACCCGCTCGGCTGAGAGCCTTGTGAGGTGCGGCGCGCTCTCCTTCACGGCGCCCCAGGTGTCGGGATCGAGATCGAACTGGAATCGCGCCGCGAATCGTATGGCGCGCAACGCGCGAAGACGGTCCTCACGCATCCGGTCCATGGGTGCGCCGACCGCCCGAATCACTCTGTTCCCGAGGTCCTTTCGCCCGGCAAAGGGGTCGCGAAGCTCTTTGGTGGTAGGGGAATAGGCGATGGCGTTGATGGTGAAATCCCGTCGCGCGAGATCCTCCTCGAGCGACGCACCGAACTCGACTTCGGCGTGCCGGCCGTCGGTTCGGACGTCGCGTCGGAAAGTCGTGACCTCGTGAAGCACGCCGTCGCGATCCAGCACGCCGACCGTTCCGAAATCGATGCCCACTGGAATCGTCCGTTGTCTTCCGAACAACCCTCTCACCTGATCGGGGGTGGCATTTGTGGCCAGGTCCCAGTCCAGGTGCGCGTGTCCAAGGAGCGCGTCGCGGATGGCTCCCCCCACTGCCCAAGCCTCAAAACCCGCCATCTCGAGATCACGGGTGATCTCGAGAACCGTCTTAGGCGGCCGCAGTCTTTCAAGGTCGGACTGAACGGGCAAGAATCACTTCCTGGTGACGGTGCAACCAGCGATATTGCGTTATGCTGCAACGCTTTCAGTAAGCACACCTAAACTAACTTGGCGGACTCTGCTGACGCATGGAAACATTGATGAAGGGCTCCAACGCCTCGTCCGGTTTCAAGGCCGACATCGAGCGTTTCGTTTCTGGTGGCCGTGCCGAGCGGGTAAAGGTTGAACTCTATGCGCCCCGCGTCAAAGTGCAGCGAGTTCTCACCCAGTTGCTGTCGGCGGAGTCGGGCTTGGAGATCGAAGAAGTCGCGATTCGCGGCACGTCTGGATGCTCGGATTTCGTGGGGTCCGTGGACGTTGTCACCACGCATGGGGCGCATGTCTACGATTTTGTGTGGTGCTGCCGTTGGCGCGCCGAGACCGAGGGTTACGTGGACTACTTCGGCTTCCCTGACCAGATGCGCGCCGCGCAGGAATTCGGCTGGAACTGTTTTCAGCGCTGGGAGCGTCGCTCCCAGAATTGAGGTAGACCGCCGGGCTATTGTTCGAAGAACCGTCGGACATCCACCCCGGCGCCAAGGGCGAGCATGAGGTCGATGCGGGCTTGCTGCGGCCTGCGACTGCCTGCGAAAATGGCGCCCAGATCATGTAAGCGACGGCCGCCTCCCGGGTAGCCATAGGTGTGCCCTACTCGACCGCGAAGCGCGCGCGACGTAATGACGACGGGCTTCTTGTCCGCTATCCACCGCTCGATGGCAGGCACCATGGCCGGCGGCACATTGCCCCGCCCCATCGCAGCGACGACCAGGCCCTTGCCGTCCACGCGTGCCGCATCCAGCAGCCGCGAATCCGCGCCGGCATAGGCGTAGACAATGTCAACCGGTCCACCGAGCCCGGGAGCATCGACAATGTCACTCGCGGACGGGATCGCCCGACGAAAGATGACGCGTCCGTCGTCCACGACGCCGAGAGGTCCGAGCCCGGGACTCTCAAAGGAATCGAGCATATGAGTGTGAGCTTTTGTCACATCCAGGCCGGCGTAGATGCGATCACTCATGACTACGAGCACACCGAAACCCCGGGATTCCTGGCTCGCTGCGACGCGGACGGCGGACCCAAGGTTCGCCGGCCCGTCCCATCCCAGCTCACTGGCCGTGCGCATGGCGCCTGTGAAGACGACGGGCTTGTCGCTCGCCAGCGACCGCGCGACGAGATAGGCGGACTCCTCCAGCGTATCGGTGCCGTGCGTGATGACGATTCCCTCGACGTCGCGGCGCTTGAGATGTGTTTCGATGCGCTCGCGCAGCTGCCACATCCGCTCCGCCGTCATGTGCGGCCCCGGAAACGCCCCGAACTCATCGATCTCGAGGTCGGCGATGTCATTCAGTTCCGGAACGAGATCGAGAATATCCTTGCCCGCGAGCGCCGGCACGGCGCCGCCTGCGACGGGGTCGTGCCGCATCGAGATGGTTCCGCCGGTAAAAACGAGAACAATCATCCGATGAGCACGCTGCCGCCGTTCACGTTCAATACTTCGCCCGTGATGTGTCGCGCGAGATCCGTGCAGAGGAAAACGATGGGGCCGGCGATGTCGCGTGGGCTGGCCACACGGCCGAGGGGGATTGCGGCGGCAATGCGCTCGCGGCCGCCGGCGTCCAACGAGCTGGTGGTCATGTCCGTGTCCACCCATCCGGGCGCGACACAATTCACGGTGACGTCGCGCTTGGCCAACTCGACGCACACGGATTTCACGAAGGAAATCATGCCGCCCTTGGAGGCTGCATAGTCGGCATGATAGGCTTCGCCGCGTTGTCCAGCGGTGCTGGCCACCAACACGATGCGGCCATGATCGGCGATGACCTTGGCGGCCGCGCGCGTGGTGTAGAACATGGAGTCCAGATTCTCACGCATGGTGCGGCGCCATTGCTCGTCCGACATCTGCGCCAGCGCCACTTCATCCGGAATCCAGATCCCGGAATTCCCGACGAAGAAATCGAGGCCGCCCAACTTCTGTACGGCCGTGTCCACCAGCCGCTCGGCACCCTCACGCGTCGAGACGTCCGACGCGATCGCGACGGCATCCACCCCGTCGGCGCGCGCCTGTGTGGCCACACCCTCCGCATCATTGCGTCGTTCGCGGTAGCCAATGGCCACATGCGCACCGTATTCCGCGAACAGCCGAACGGTTGCGGCGCCGATGCCGCGCGATCCTCCGGTCACCAGCGCTCTGCGGCCCGCAAGAGATTTCACAGGTCGCGCTCGATCTGGTCGCAAATCACATGCTGGATGCAGAGCTGCAGTTCCTGCGCGCGATCCGTCCGGTCGGTGGGCACAATGACGTTGTGCGTCGCCAGTGCTTTCAACTTGCCGCCATCGCGCGCACTCATCGCCAGCACCTGCACCCCCTTGGCTCGGGCCGCCTCGGCGGCGCGCAGGAGGTTGGCCGAGTTGCCACTGGTCGTGTGGATGATGAGCAAATCGCCGGGCTTGGCCAGTGCTTCGATCTGTCGCGCGAATACTTCGTTGAACCCGAAATCGTTCGCCGCCGCGGTGAGCAACGAGGTATCCGTGGTCAGCGCAACCGCGGGGTAGGCGCGGCGGTTGCGCATGTAGCGAACGACATATTCGGTGGCCAGGTGTTGCGCGTCTGCCGCGCTGCCGCCGTTGCCACAGAAATACAACGTGCCTCCCCGCTGCACCGTCTCCCGCACCATGGCGAGCGCCCGATCCATCGCGGGACCCAGTTGCGCGACCACCCGCTCTGCGGTGGAAGCCAGATCGCCCAGCGCGTCCGAGAAAGGCTCAGTCACGTGCGGTCACGAGTTGTCCAAGTTGGCGGGTGGCGTGTGCCGAGAGCGCGTCGAGATCATCGATGCTCTTTGGATCGCTGGCATGCTCGAATGCGTACGTAGTGAGGGCGTCGATGGCGAGGAGATCGGACGCGCTGTCGCGCGCGAAGCGGCCCTCGGCGATCAGCGCCTTCAGCGACCGCTCGGCGGCCGCGAGGCACGACGTCGCGGTACGTGATTCGTCCGCATCCGCGTCACTTCCCAACGCGGCGAGTACGCGTTGCTGCAGCTCTATCGGCGGCTCGGGCGCGCGACGCAGGATCCAATCGCGGATTGTCACGCTTTCTTGAGATACGGCCGGATGATTTCGGCGGCCTCACGAATGGCGTCGTCCAACCTGGAGGCGTCGGGAATACCCGCTTGCGCCATGTGAGGCTTTCCGCCGCCCTTGCCGCCCGCCACCGCCGCGATCTTCTGTACGAGGGCGTCGGCGCGAATGCCACGGTCCTTGAGGTCGTCCGTGACGACGACCAGCAGGGTCGTCTTGCCGTCCGCGAACGTCGACCCCAATACGCCCACGCCAGAGCGCAGCTGCTCGCGCAACGCGTCGCCCATCGCCTGAAGCTCTTTCAGATCGCCCACCGATACCTTTCGCCCCACATACCGGCTGCCGTTTCCATCCAGAGGCACGGCTTCGCTGAGCCATGTTTTCATCTGATCAGCCCCGCCGCCACGCAGCGCTTCGTCCAAACGCTTCTCGAGCGCGCGTCGCTCGTCGATGAGCGCCGACACCTTGCGCTCAACGCCATCTTCCGGCGTCTTCACCATCTCGGCGAGTCGCGACAGCGCTCGCTCGTGCGTCCGCATCAGCTGGAACGCGCCGGGGCCGGTCGCCGCTTCAATACGACGCACGCCCGACGCCACTCCCGTCTCATGAATGATCCGGAACAGGCCAATCTCGGCCGTGTTGCGCACATGCGTGCCGCCGCACAGCTCCATGGAGAATCCCGGCACCGTCACCACGCGAACGACGTCGCCGTACTTCTCGCCAAAGAGCGCCATGGCGCCAGCCGCTCGGGCGTCCGCGTAGGGCATCTCGCGCGTCGTCACCGGTGTCGCGCTCCAGACATGCTCGTTCACGATGCGTTCGATCTCGTCGAGACGCTGCGAGGCGACGGGACCGTGATGCGTGAAGTCGAAACGCAGCCGATCGGGCGCCACGAGCGAACCCGCCTGATGGACTGACTCGCCAAGCACCTGACGCAGCGCCGCGTGCAGCAGGTGCGTCGCGGTGTGGTTCCGCTCCGTGTCCCGTCGCTGTGTGTTGGGAACACGTGCGGTCACGCGGCCAAAGGCGAATGTACCGGTCAGCGCGCCAACGGCGGCGGGCCGGCCATCCACCTTTCGCACGTCATCCACTCCGACGCGCCAACCATCACCGACGATCTCGCCATGATCGGCAACTTGACCGCCAGACTCCGCATAGAACGGCGACTCCCGCAGGAGTATGGCGATGCGCCCATTATCGAGCCGCTTCACGGCGGTGACCTGGGTTTCGATCTCGATGGTGTCGTAGCCCACGAAGGAAACGTCGGCTGGCGTCGCCCCCGGTGCGGGGTCCCAGCGCGACAGATCGGTGAGCGCGTCTGATTCGACGCCGAGCTTGCGGGAACGGCGCTCATCCTGTGAGCGCCGGCGCTGTGTATCCAGCGCGGCCTCGAAGCCGGCGATATCCACGACGTAGCGCCGCTCTCGCGCCATCAGCTCGGTGAGGTCGATCGGGAAGCCGAACGTGTCGTAGAGCTTGAACGCATCCTCCCCGCTGATCGAGCCGCGCACGTCGCTGCCCCCCTGCGACGAGTGCGCGGGGGCCAACTGCTCGAAGCGAGCCAGGCCGCCCTCGATGGTCGCGAGGAAGGCGTCTTCCTCGCGATGCGTGGTCTCGAGAATCAGGCGCTTCTTCTCGCGCAGTTCGGGATAGACGTCGCCCATCTGGTTGATCGCAGCCTCAGCGACGGACGCCAACGTGGGTGCGCGCCGTCCCAACAGCCAGGCGTGGCGGACCGCTCGCCGCAGGATCCGGCGCAGCACGTACCCTCGTCCTTCGTTCGAGGGAAGCACTCCGTCCGCGATGAGGAATGCCACGGCGCGCGCGTGATCCGCGAGCACTCGATACGATGCATGCCCGTTGTACGGCTTGCCGATGACGCGCTCGGCCTCTGCGATCAGCGGCTCGAACAAGTCCGTGTGGAACACCGTCATCGAGCCCTGCATGAACGCCGAGATGCGTTCCAGTCCCGCGCCGGTGTCCACGGACGGTTTCGGCAACGGCACCCTGGTGCCGTCCGGCTGCTGGTCGTACTGCATGAAGACGAGGTTCCAGAACTCAATGAACCGGTCGTTCTCCGCCCCTTCCACGAACGCCTCGAGGGAGAATTCGTCGCGATCGCGCTCCGTCCATTCGCCCTTCGCGCCCTCCGGGAAGCGAAAATCGGGAATGACGTGCGCGAGATCGATGAAGATCTCAGAGCAGGGCCCGCACGGGCCCGTGTCGGCCATCTGCCAGAAGTTGTCCTTGTCGCCCAACCCGTAGATCCGCGAGTCCGGCAGCTTGGCGATGTCGCGCCACAGCCGGCGGGCCTCATCATCCGAGTGGTGTACGGTGACCCGCAACAGCTTGCGATCCAGCCCGAGTTCCTGCGTGACGAATTGCCACGCGAATTGGATCGCGTCCCTCTTGAAGTAGTCGCCGAACGAGAAGTTGCCGAGCATCTCGAAAAAGGTGAGATGCCGCGCCGTATGCCCCACCTGCTCGAGGTCGTTGTGCTTGCCGCCCGCGCGCACGCATTTCTGCGCCGTCGTCGCGCGGCGGGAGCCGGCGGGCGGATCTTCCTGTCCCAGGAAGACCTTCTTGAACTGCACCATCCCCGCGTTCGTGAACAGCAACGTGGGATCGTCCGCCGGAACGAGCGACGAGCTGCGACGAACGGCATGTCCATGACGCTCGAAATACTTGAGAAAACGACTACGAATCTCGGCGGCGCGCATATGCGCGGAATATACGAGCGGGCGGACGATTCCCCAACGCGCGACGCTACGTCGTTGCGGTATCGTCGAGGAGATTCATTGCCTCACGAATTTCATCCGGATTGAACCCGCGGCGCGCCAGGAATGCATAGACCCGGCGTTTACGCGTGAAGTCGTCGAGCTTCGCCAGGGCTGCCCACCGCTTTCGCGCCACCCGGTGGATGGCCGATGCGGGGTCGATGCCCTCGCTCTCCTGCAGCCCGTCTACCGCTTGCTCAGCCACTTCGCGCGGAACGCCCTTTTTGCCCAGGTCCTGGATGATGCGACGGCGCGATACGCCCGCACCAAGCACCTTCGAACGGGCGAACTGCCGCGAATATTCGGCGTCATCGAGCAGCTTCTGCTCGACCAGCCGGGTGATGGCTTCCTCCACCTGATCGGCCGGCTCTCCTTTCTGGAGAAGCTTCCGGCGCAGTTCATCGGTAGAGCGGGCGCGGAACCCCAGCAGGTTCAGAGCGCGGTCGTATGTGCTTCCGCTCGGCGTCATGGATGCATCAGCGAGCACCGA
>JANNJV010000289.1:0-25154 GCA_031395945.1 Gemmatimonadota bacterium
GGGGCCGGCGTGTTGCGCCAGATCTCGAAGCCCTTTTTCGCGGACTTCACCGCGTCGTCGACGTCTTTTACGGTCGAGAGCGGGAATTTGCCGATGACATCGCCCCAGTTTGCGGGGTTCCGGTTCTCGAAGTACTCCCCACCGGATGGTGCCTGCCATTTACCCGCAATGAAGTTCTGAAACGTTTTCATGGTGTGTTGTAGGAAAACTGCTCATGCGACCATGCTACTTGCTGCACGACCACATCAGGATCTGCTTCGCGTACCCGATTCTCGGCAGCACTTCGCTGGCGCCGAGAATCAACCCCCATGCAATCAGTAGAATGGATAACGTGTGAGCGCGGCCGAGACGGTGCCGCCAGGTCCAGACAGCGCTCCAGACTCCGCTAACGGCGACCGCCGTGACGGCAATGAGATAGCCGGTCAGCCCCAGCCCGCACCGATTGGCGTACGGCCAGAACAAGATTCCGACGCCGAGCGCCACGGACAGCGCCAGCCGCACGATCGCCGGCCAGGACGTCGTGGTCGCCCGCTCGGTTGCCACCTGCGCCTTCTCCGCGGGCGACGCGTTCTTTTTTTCCGGGAAGAGTTGCGAGTCCGAGACCGATTCGAGCTGCTTGTCGATCTTCGCCATCTCCTTGTCCCAATCCTTGGTGCTCACGTGCTCTCCCGGGTGAGCGCGTAGCGCTCGATTTTTTTGTAGAGGTTCGACCTGGGCATGTCGAGCGCGCGTGCAGTCTCGCTCACATTCCAGTCGTGTTCCCGCAGCTTGGCCAACAGGAACGCCCGCTCGGCCGCCTGCTTGAACTCCTCGAATGTCTTGTACTCCAGCAGCGAGCCGATCCCCGCCTGGTCACCCCCGTGCCCGCCCACCAGGCGATCAACGTCCTCGGCACCGATCCGCGGACCCGACGACAGGATCAGCAGCCGTTCCACAGTATTCTTCAGCTCGCGAACGTTGCCTTGCCATTCCAGTTGCTGCAGGCGCACCACGGCTTCCGGCGTGATGATCCGCGGAGGCATCCCCTCGCCGCGCGTGAGATGCTCCACGAAATGGCCGATCAGCAGTGGGATGTCTTCGCGACGCTCACGCAGCGGCGGCACGTGCACCGGCACGACGTTGAGACGGTAAAACAGGTCCTCGCGAAATCGCCCAGCTTCGATTTCTGTCTCGAGCTTCTTGTTCGTGGCGGCCAGCACGCGCACGTCCACCTGCGTGGATTTCGATCCGCCGATGCGCGTGATCATCCCGTCCTGGAGCACGCGCAGCACCTTGGCCTGCGCCGACAGGGACATGTCGCCCACCTCGTCCAGGAACAACGTGCCGCCATCAGCCTGCTCGAACTTGCCGGCGCGATCGGCGACCGCTCCCGTGAACGATCCCTTCATGTGGCCGAACAACTCGCTTTCAATCAGTTCAGACGGTATCGCGGCACAATTGACCTCGACGAACGGACCGTCCGCGCGGGCTGAGTTGCGATGGATGGCGCGCGCGACCAGCTCCTTTCCCGTCCCGTTCTCGCCGGTGATCAGCACTCGGCCGGGCGTTTTGGCCACCTTCTCGATCTTGTCGGTCACCGCGCGAATTGCGTACGAGCGGCCCACGATCTCGAAGCGGCTCTCGATGGTTTGCCGCAGCCGCGAATTCTCTTCGTGGAGGTCCAGATGCGAGAGCGCGTTGCGCAGCGTCACCAGGATGCGGTCCGTGTCGAGCGGCTTTTCGAGAATGTCGTACGCGCCGCGCTGGGTGGCCTCCACGGCGGTCTGAATGGTCGCGTGGCCGCTGATCATCACGACCACGGCCCCGGCGTCGATTTCGCGGAGTCGTTTCAGCGCCTCGAGCCCGTCGATGCCCGCCATCTTGACGTCCATGAAAACCAGATGGGGCCGCCAACTCTGATACTGCGTGATGCCGTCCGTGGCGTTGTCCGCCGAGCGGACCTCGTACCCCTCGAACTCGAGGAGCTGGCCAAGGGCTTGGCGAATGCCCGTTTCGTCGTCAACGATGAGAACCTTACGTGGCATTGCGACGGATCATCTGGTAGTCGTGGTCTTGTACAAGGTGATCTGGCCATTGGAGACCCGCACGTCCCCGATATACTCGGGCGTACGGAGCGCCAGCCCGTCAGGTGACAGCCCGGGCGCGCGTTCGCCGCGCGACATCTGTCGGATGAGCCGCGGAATAAGTGCCTGAGGCAGCGGGAAATCGCGAATCCGGAATTCCTTGACCTGCAGTTCGGCGAACCCCGGTTGCATGATGCGGAGCGTTCCGGCCAGCTGCACGCGTTCGCGCTCGCCAAAGAGCATGGAGAGCGGCCCCATGGACGCCTTATCACCGATTTCGGACGTCTTTATGATGGCGCGGACGTACAGTCGGTCGCCGATGGCGGCGGCCTGGATGCTGTCGGCAGACGGCGGAAGCGTGCGGGAGAGCTCCTGCAGGATGTAGGCAGCCAGATCGCCCGGCGCGACGTTCACGAACACTGGCCCGCGCGGTGCGCGGAGACGCTCGAGCCCAACTCGCGCACGCCGCGCACCCTCTGGCGTCAGGTCTTGCCAGGTGGGCATGGCGGCGACAGGTGTCGCGCCGCGATGAAACACCCGCGCCATCCAGAGGTCGCGTGTGAAAAAGGCGGCGAGCGCCAGCAGAATGATGAGAAACAGGCAGCCGAGCGTTTTCAAGCACCCCACCTCAGTTTGGCCGTAAGGCTGCGGTCGCAAGACACGAGTAGCGCGCACCGGCGCGATCGACATTGCTACGCATCAGAGCGATGGCCTCCACCGCGGACTCCGCCTGGAAGTCCAGCCGCTTGACGGCGCGAGCCAGCGCGCGCATTTCGTCTTCGCCCGCGCTTTCCTTCACGCGCGCGAGCGTGAGATGCGGGCGGAACGCGCGTCCATCCAGCTCATAGCCGAGCGCCTCGCACGCGACTTCGACGTCATGATGCAGTAGCTCGAGACGCGGATCGCGGTGCACGCCTATCCATACCACACGGGCGCGGCGAAAGTTCGGAAAAGCGCCCGCGTCGCCGATGCGCATCGAGAATGACCGGTGGCCAGCAGCGACTTGTTCCAGCGATGCGCTGAGCGCAGGGACGCGGTCTTCGCTCTGCTCGCCAAGGAATTTTAGCGTGAGGTGCATGCGCGACTCATCCACCCAGCCAAGGGACGGTGCGGCGGCGCGCAGGCTGCCCGTGGCCTCGATGAGAGCGCGTCGCACCGCGGGGGCGAGATTAATGGCCAGGAAGAGACGCACCGCCCTCGATCACGTTCAGC
The DNA here is from genome assembly GCA_031395945.1 of Gemmatimonadota bacterium. GTDB lineage: Bacteria > Gemmatimonadota > Gemmatimonadetes > Gemmatimonadales > Gemmatimonadaceae > DASPMP01. The sequence continues at coordinate 3,276 of JANNJV010000289.1, forward strand.
GAACCGGAACGAAAACCTTTCGCATCTACCTCGACGCGTTGGAAGCCGGCGGCGCGCACCGCGTTCCCCAGCGCCTCCAACGGCGCTCCCTCGCGCCATAGCGGCAGGATCGCCTTGTCGAGCTCCACGCGAGCCAGATCACCGTGATGGCGAACCCGGAGGTTGCCGGCGATGCCCAGGTCACGAAGCGCGGATTCGGCCAGTTCCACCTGCTGCAGCCGGTCACGGGTGACGGCGGTACCATAAGGTAGTCGCGACGCGAGGCAGGGCGACGACGGACGGTCCCACCATGGCCAGCCGCGATCGCGCGTATATGCGCGAATCTCGGCCTTCGACATGCCGACCTCGGCCAGCGGCGACCGAATCCCCTGCTCCAACGCGGCACGGCCTCCGGGACGATAGTCGCTCAAGTCGTCCGCATTGGTGCCGTCCACCAGCGTTTCAAATCCCCGTTGTCGCGCAGTGGGAAGCAGTGTGTGCCAGAGCACGCTCTTGCAGAAATAGCACCGGTTGGTTGGGTTGGCCGCATAACGCGGGTCGGCGAGCTCACCGGTTTCGATCTCGAGGATGGGGATGCCGATGGCCCTGGCGACGACCGCCGCGTGGTCCTCCTCGCGCCCTGCCAGCGACGCGCTGCGACCGATGAGCGCCAGGCTGTGGTCATGTCCGAGCGTTTCCAACGTCACGGCGGCCAGATACGCCGAGTCCACGCCCCCGCTGAAACCGATCGCGACCCGCCGTCGCTTGGTCAACCACGCGATCAGCTGCTCCTCTTTTCCGATCACCGTCATGACGGAAACGTAGCCGGTCAGCGGTTCCCCGCCACGGAGCGTATTGTTACTTGGTTTCCTCCCGGAGTCACCTCCCCATGCGTTCCCGCTTGACCCGATCGTCCCGTTCGCCGACGCTGGCCCTGGCTTTCCTGACGGGACTCGCGACGACCGCGACGGCGCAGCTCGGTGAGCGTGCCATCCCAGGTACGTACGCGATCACGAATGCCCGCATCGTTCCCGGCGCTGGTCCGACCATCGATCGCGGCACTATTGTCATTCGTGACGGCCTAATCGTCGCTGCTGGCGCCGCGGTCTCCGCGCCTGCCGACGCGCGCATCATCGACGGCGCTGGCCTCAGCATCTATCCAGGCCTCATCGACGGCCTGTCCAATCTTGGTGTCCCTACCCGTCGTGGCGCGGGAGCCGCGGGAGCCGGTGGAGGCGGGTTCCTCGGACAAGCCGCGCCGCAGCAGGTGGCCACGGCCGCGCCGAACTCGGAGCATCCCGTTGGGTTGCAGCCGGAGCTTCGCATGGTGGACATCATGGAGTTCGAGGGCGACGTACTGGACGGTGCGCGAGGCGCCGGCATCACCACGGTGCTCGCCGCTCCGCGCGACGGCATATTCATGGGACAGTCGGCCGTGATCAACATCGCGGGCGCGAGCGCGCAGGACATGCTGGTGAAATCGCCGGTCGCGCTGCACATCGGCTTCACGCCCGTGCGCGGACAGGGCTATCCCAACTCGTTGCTGGGCGTGTTCGCGTCGCTGCGACAGATGCTGCTGGACGCGCAGCGCTACCGTGACGTGCAGGCGGCGTACGCGCGCAATCCGCGCGGCATGCGTCGACCCGAGAACGACAATTCGCTGGCGGCGCTGGTTCCGGTGCTCTCGAAGGAGGTTCCGGTGATCATGCTCGCCAACTCGCAGCGTGAGATCGAGCGGGCCCTGGACCTGGCCACCGAGTTCGGACTGCGCGCGTACATCGCTGGCGGCGAAGAGGCGTGGAAGGTGGCGGGCCGCCTGAAGCGTGAGAACGTGCCGGTGATCGCGACACTGAATTTCCCGCGGCGCGCCGGCACCACCACGGATGACGCGGATCCGGAACCGCTGCGCGTCCTTCAGTCGCGCGTGGATATTCCGCGGAATCCCGGCAAGCTCTCAGCCGCCGGCGTCCGCGTCGCCTTCACCTCGGGCGGCGTGAGCATGGCCGATTTTCTCAACAACGTGCGCTCGGCTGTTGACGGCGGCATGAGCCGAGACCAGGCGCTGCGTGCCCTGACGATGACGCCGGCGGAGCTCTTTGGCGTGGCGGACCGCGTGGGATCCATCGAGGGAGGCAAGATCGCGAATCTCACCGTCGTGCGCGGCGATCTGTTCGACCGCGCCGCTCGCGTGACGCAGGTATTCATCGATGGGCGGCCAATGACCGTGCGCGCACCCGCCGCGGATGCCGCGACCGCGAATCCGGCCTCCGGCACGTGGACCATCACGGCGACGTTTGCGGAGGGCGATCGCACCATCACACTGAATCTCCGACAGGAGGGCGAGCAGGTGCGCGGCAGCATCCAGGGCGCGCTGGGCTCGGGCGAGATCAGCAACGGGTCGCTGGCGGGCGACGAACTGAAATTCAGCGTCCCCGTCACGCTGGGCCAGACCTCCGAAGAAGCGAATTTCGCCGGCACGCTGACGGGCAATGTCATGCGCGGCAGCATTCAGATCGTTGGACACCCGAACGGCACGTTCGTCGGCACGCGCCCCGGCGCGGATAACCGCCCCGCTGGCGGTCGGCCCGGCGGTCAGCGCCCACCAGCGGAATAGAGGAACTCACATGAGACTACATCGTATCGCCCTGCTGGCTGCCTTGAGCGCCACTCCGCTCGCCGCACAGCAGGCCGTGTCGTCGTCTGGTGCGACGCTGATCAGGAACGCGACCATCCTGACGGTCACCAAGGGCACGCTGCAGAACACCGATCTTCTGATGCAGAACGGCAAGATCGCGTCGATCGGCAAGAACCTGCCCGCGCCCGCGGGCGCGAAGGTGGTGGATGCGACCGGCAAGTACATCCTGCCGGGCATCATCGACCCGCACTCGCACATGATGGCGGACGGCATCAACGAGGGCTCGCTGTCCGTGACATCCATGGTGCGCATCCGCGACGTGCTCAATCCAACGGCGGTGAACGCGTACCGGGCGCTGGCCGGCGGCGTCACGACCATCAACATCCTCCACGGCTCCGCCAACACGATCGGCGGCCAGAACGCCACCGTGAAGCTGAAGTACGGCCGCAGCGCGGAAGAGATGCTGTTCCCCGGCGCGCCGCCGGGAATCAAGTTCGCGCTGGGCGAGAACGTGACACAGAAAAACCGCACCGTGCAGGCTGGGCAGCAGCGCCGTTATCCCTCCACCCGCATGGGGCAGGAGGAGGTGTTGCGCGACGCGTTCGTTCGCGCGCAGGACTACAAGCGTGAGTGGGACGATTACCGCGCGCGCGTCGCTCGCGGTGATCGCGCCGCGTTGCAACCGCGCCGGAACCTGGAGCTCGAGCCGTTAGTCGAAGTACTGGAGGGCAAGCGGCTGGTGCACGCGCACGGATACCGCGCGGACGAGCACCTGATGCTGCTGAATGTCGCCGAAGAGTTTGGCTTCAAGATCGCCACACTGCAGCACGTGTTGGAGGGCTACAAGATCGCGACGGAGATCGCCAAGCATGGCGCCGGCGCGTCGTCGTTCGCGGACAGCTGGTCGTACAAGATCGAGGCGTACGACGCGATTCCCTACAATAACGCCATCATGATGCGGCACGGCGTGCTGCAGACCATCAACTCGGACTCCGACGAGCGCGTGCGCCGACTCAACATCGACGCCGCCAAGCTGATCCGGTACGGGGGCATGACGGAGGACGAAGCGCTCAAGACCATCACCTACAACGGCGCGCTGCAACTGGGCGTGGACAAGCGGGTGGGTTCCATCGAGGTGGGGAAGGACGCGGACATCGCGATCTGGAACAACCATCCACTCAGCGTCTACGCCAACGTCGAGACGACGTTCATCGATGGCGAGGTGTTTTTCGACAAGCAGCAGGATCAGGCCAGGCGCGCGCAGATGGAACAGCAGCGTGCCGCGCTGGAACGCGCGGACGAGAATCGCCCAGTGCGCGCCGATCAGGGCCGCCGCGTCATTCTGCCGTAACCGGGGATATCACACATGAGACTTCATAGATTCGCAGTGGTGGTCGCGCTGGTCGCGACCACGGTGGGCGCGCGCACCGCAGACGCACAGCTGGGCTCGCACAACCCGATGCCCGGCGCGCGCGGCACGTACGCGATCACGAACGCGAGGATCGTGACCGTGAGCGGGGCGGAGATCGAGCGCGGCACCGTCGTCATCAGCAATGGCCGGATCGCGGCGGTGGGCGCGAGCGTGGCGGTTCCCGCCGGCGCTACCACCATCGACGCCACAGGTCACGTGGTGTATCCCGGAATGATGGATGCCGGCACGTCGATGGGACTGTCGGAAATCCCGCAGGGCGCGGCGAGCACTGTCGACGTCTCCGAGACGGGCAGCTTCAACCCCAACGCACAGGCGTACTACGGCATCAATCCGCACAGCGCGCACGTCGGAGTCACGCGCGTCGTTGGCATCACGCACGTGTTGTCGCTGCCGAACGGCGGGATCATCTCCGGCCAGGGCGCGATCATGAACCTGTCCGGGTGGACGGCGCCGGAGATGCAAGTGACGCCACGCGCCGCGCTGGTGATCAACCTGCCGCGATCGGGATTCGCCGGACGTGGGTTCGGCGGGTTCGGCGCGCAGCAGCAAGGGAGCACGCAGGATGCCCAACGCATGCGCGAACGGCAGCTCGATTCGCTCCGCACCCTGCTGCGCGACGCCGAGGCTTACGGGAAAGCGATCGACGCGGCGGGGCGCGACCGGTCATTGCCGCGCGTGAGCCGTGACGTCGTTCTGGCGTCGCTGGTGCCGGCGGTGCGCGGCGAGATGCCCGTGATCTTCACGGCGGACCGCGCGAACGACATTCGCACGGCGGTGAATTTCGCGAAGGAGATGAAGCTCAAGCCGATCATCCTGGGGGGCGGCGACGCCTGGCAGATCGCGTCGTTCTTGAGCGAGAACAGTGTGCCGGTGATCGTGAACAGCGTGATGCAGCTGCCACGTCGCGAAGATGATCCATACGATGTGAACTACTCGAGCCCCGCCAAGCTCCAGAAGGCGGGCGTCAAGTTCGCTATTTCGTCGGGCGATGAGGGCGCCGAAGTGCGCAACCTGCCCTATACGGCCGGCATGGCCGCCGCATTCGGGCTGCCCAAGGAAGAAGCACTCAAGGCCGTGACCCTCTACCCCGCGCAGATGCTGGGCGTCGCGGACAAGTTCGGCTCGATCGAAGTGGGCAAGGTCGCCAATCTCGTGGTAACCGATGGCGATCTGCTCGAGGCCAAGACGAACACGACATATCTGTTCATCGATGGGCGGCCCGTGCCGCTGAGCACGAAGCACACGGATTTGTACAATCTTTTCAAGGACAGACCGTAGGGCTGTGGGCTGTGGGCCGGAGGCTGTGGGTTGTATTGTGAATAGATGAATCGCCCGGAGCCCACAGCCCACAGCGCAAGGCTCTTCTTTTTGGCGCTCCTCATGGCGTGCGCCAACCTTCCGATCGCGTTTCCGGCGCCGAGCGGCCCGGGCACCGGGACGGGGACCGGCACGGGGGACGCGGGCGGAACATCGGCCTCGGTCGCGGCCGATATCGTGCGCTACACCAACGACGCGCGCGCGCGAAACGGACTTCCCGCTTTGCGTTCGAACTCACGTCTCATGGAAGCCGCGCGCATTCACGCCGCCCAGATGGCGGCGAACCAACGGAGTGAGCACACGATCTCCGGCGCGCAGTATCCGACGATGCAGTCCCGCCTGGACGCCGTGGGCTACGCCTACATGCAGGCGGCCGAAAATGTGGCCTGGAACCAGCAAAGCGCGCAGGCTGTGCTGAATTCCTGGATGAACTCCAGCGGACACCGCGCGAACATTCTCGATCCGGGGCTTACGGAAATGGGCGCTGCCATGGCAAGGTCATCCCGCGGCGAACCTTATTGGATCCAGGTGTTCGGCCGGCCCCGCTAGCGTTCACAATCAGAACGGGAAAGAGTCTTTCGGCTCCATCTTGACGTATCAAGTTTGGTTGATATAGTTCACTTCATGGCAGCCGCCACCACACCGGACCTGTCCCGGGCCGTCGAGCTGTTTCACGCGCTCTCCGACGAGACGCGGCTGGAGATCGTCCAACGCCTTCGCGGCGGCGAGCGGTGCGTCTGCGATCTCACTGACTTGCTGGATGCGGCGCAGTCGCGCCTGTCGTTTCACCTGAAAGTGCTGCGCGATGCGCGACTCGTGTCCGACCGCCGCGACGGGCGGTGGGTGCACTACTCGCTCAATCGAGAGGCCTTTGGCGAGTTGCAGGAATTGCTTGGCGACATGAAGCCGTCGTCCCGCCGGCTGGTGGTGAAGGAAGACGGCTGCTGCTGACCCTCTTTTTTTCTGTGATACATCAACATTTCTTGATAGGACGCCATGACTACCACGACGCAGGTTCCAACGACGCTCGACGAGATCCGCGAAACCGTAGCCGCGCGCTATGGCGCCATCGCAGAACGCGCTGCCGCGGGCACGCCCAGCCTCTGTTGCGGCCCATCGGAAGGCTCCAGCGGGTGCTGCGGTGCGACCAACGAGACGTGGGATCCCATCACCTCAGACCTGTACGACAAGGGCCAGACGGCGGGAGTTCCGGAGGCAGCGCTGCTCGCATCTCTCGGGTGCGGCAATCCCACGGCGCTCGCGGAGCTTCGTGAGGGAGAAACAGTGCTGGACCTTGGGTCCGGCGGTGGCATCGACGTGCTGCTCTCCGCCCGCCGCGTTGGAGCCAGCGGCAAAGCTTACGGACTGGACATGACCGATGAGATGCTGGCCCTGGCACTCGAGAACAAGGAGCGTGCGGGCGCGACGAACGTCGAATTCCTCAAGGGTCATATCGAGGCAATTCCACTGCCCAGCAACACCGTGGACGTCATCATCTCGAACTGCGTGATCAACCTGTCCGGCGATAAGCGGAAGGTGCTGGCGGAGTCATTTCGGGTGCTGAGACCTGGCGGCAGATTCGCGGTGAGCGACATCGTCACGCGAGGCAAGCTTCCTGATGCCGTGAGACGGAGTATGGACTTGTGGAGCGGCTGCGTGGCTGGGGCGCTGGACGAGCAGGAGTTCATCGCGATGTTGACCGAAGTCGGATTCGAGAACCCGAGCATCGAGCCCACGCGCATCTATACCGCAGAGGATGGCATGGCGCTGTTGGACGGGACGGGTCTGGATCCGCAGCTTGGACGCTCGCTCGAGGGCAAATTCATGAGCGGTTTCGTTCGCGCCACCAAGCCGGTAACATCGCGAGCCGCCAAAAGGTCAAGCAAGGCCACGCAAGCGACCGCGTTACCGCAAGCGACCGCGTTACCGCAGGCGTCCACACGCGAATGCGGGTGTGCCGACAACTGCTGCGCATGAGAGGAGCGACACACTGATGATCGCACGCACCGAAACGTCCGTTGTGCACATCCGGCCCGCGACGCCGGCTGATCTGCCGGCAATCGAACAACTGCTCACGGACAACAGCCTCCCGCTTGTCGGTGTGCGGGAAGCACTGAAGAATTTCGTCGTGGCGGAATCCGGCGCGGACCTCGTCGGCGTCGCTGGGCTGGAAACCTGCTGTGACGACGCGCTCCTCCGATCGGTCGCCGTGTCGGCCGAATGGCGCAGCCGCGGGGTAGGACGCCAGTTGGTGACACGGGCAATCGCCGAGGCCGAGTCGCGGGGACTGCGGGCTCTCTTCCTCCTCACCACGACCGCCGAACACTACTTCCCCAGTTTCGGTTTCAGCAGGATCGATCGCGCAAATGTGCCGGAAGCCGTGCGCGCTACCGAAGAATTCACCCGCGCCTGCCCCGCGTCGGCGACGGCAATGACGCGGGCCCTCTAGGCACGCTGGCAGCCAGCACGTGGCGCGCCGCTGGCGCGCCACTCTTGTTGCTCTACCGCCAGATCAGGTCGAAATCGTAATACCCGAACCCGCTCGGTGCGTCGCGCACGCCGATAATGGCGGTGTATCCGTTTAGCGATGACGGCTGCTGCAGGATTGCGACTGTCCCGCGCCCCTGACGCGTTGCCAGCGCAAGCCGCGCATCGTGCGCAGGCAGTCCGCCGGAGTGGACGTTGGAGCTCACGTTGCGCGGGTTCTCGCCGGCCAGGACTTCATATCCTACCTGTCCGCGACGCAGCGTAATGCGCAGGTCGCCGTCCACGTTACCGCTCCAGCGGAACACAGCCTGCCCGGCGTTGAGGCGGACGTCTCCGCCGACAGATTCCACCACGCGTCCGCGACGCCCCACCGTCTCAGTCGGATCGAAATAGGTGGCAAAGCGATATCGCGCGGCGCCACCCGGGGCATCCTTGATCTGCACGATGAGAGTGTAACTGTTCGCCGCGTTCGGCTGTTGGATTACTTGCACCGTGCCGCGGCCTTCAATGAGCTCCACGCGAACCATTCCATCGCGACGGGGAAGCACGTTCACTCGATCCACACGTCCGCGTGTCGCTGCGCGATCGCCGCTCACGACCGTGGATTGGATGTTGCCAGCGCGCATGGAGATTCGCGTATCATCGTCAACCGTCCCACGCCACGTGTACAGGCGGCGCTCCGCATCATTGCGACGGTCGTGGTCGTCGGACTTGCCTTGGGCACCCAAGACGGGCGCAGACAACAGGGCGGTCAGGACCGCTCGACGGATGAGCTGGGTAATTCTTAGAGAATTCTGCATGGAGAGTCGGTTTGCAGTATTCGCTCCACGTGGCGCCATTCGCTCACGAAAGCGTACCGGGCACAACGCGAGGCCGTTGAAACGGCTCGAGCTCGGTCACAAAACGCGCCCGGACGCAGTGGTAAGGTGATCTGACAGAGGCTGTCATCCTTATGCTCGGTGCATGCTCGCCGCTGTCCGATCGGCTGCCGTGCTGGGCGTGGAGGCGTTCGACGTCACCGTCGAAGTGGACTCCACGCGCGGCCTCCCGCAGTGGACCATCGTGGGAATGGCCGCCAACTCCGTGAAGGAGAGCCGCGAGCGCGTTGCTGCCGCGCTCGCGAATGCGGGGATCGACCTTCCTCCGCGCCGGATCACGTGCAATCTCGCACCAGCTGATGTCGCGAAAACCGGGACCGCATTCGATCTGCCGATCGCGGTCGCCGTGCTCATCGCCTTCGACGTCCTGCGACAGGAGCAAGTGCGTGACATGGTGTTCCTCGGCGAGCTAGGGCTGGACGGCAGCGTGCGTCCCGTGCGTGGCGTGCTCTCCGTGGCGCGACGGCTGGCACAGAGCGACAACCGTCCGGCGTTGGTGCTGCCGCAAGGAAACGTCAGCGAGGCGTCGTTGGTGCGCGAGCTCGCGCTCAGCGCCCCGGCGTGCATTGGCGAGCTGGTCGAATGGCTGCGCGCGGGCACGCTCCGTCGCGTGGACCACGTGCATGGACAGAGCGCGCCGGCTCCCCTCGCGGATTTCTCGGAAGTCGTTGGCCAGGCCAGCGCAAAACGCGCCCTCGAGATCGCCGCGGCGGGAGGACACAATGTCCTGCTCATCGGTCCGCCGGGGGCGGGCAAGACCATGCTCGCGCGACGCCTCCCGTCCATTCTCCCGACGATGTCGGAGGACGAGGCGCTGGAGGTGACCGCGATTCACTCCGTCGCCGGACTGCTCAACAGCCAGTCGCCGGCTGCCGTGGTGCGTCCCTTTCGCGCGCCGCATCACTCGGTGTCCACGGCCGGTCTGGTGGGCGGCGGCAGCACGCCGCGTCCGGGTGAGGTGAGCCTGGCGCATCACGGCGTGCTGTTCCTGGACGAGCTGCTGGAGTTCCCTCGACACACGCTGGAAGCGTTGCGCCAGCCGCTCGAGGATGGCCGCGTCACGATCGCGCGCGCGTTATCGTCGGTGACGTACCCCGCGCGCTTCACACTGGTGGCGGCGATGAACCCCTGCCCGTGCGGCTATCACGGCGACGGGGCGCGCCTGTGTGCGTGCGGAGAGAATGACGTCAGGCGCTATCGCTCGCGCCTGTCGGGGCCGCTGCTCGACCGAATCGACCTGCATCTCACGCTGGCGCCGGTGCCGCTGCGTGACCTGGGCGGCAACGCACCGGCCGAGCCCTCGATCGCGCTGCGGCAGCGGGTGGAATCCGCGCGCGCGCTTCAGCGCAAGCGATACGCGGGCACCAGCAACGCCCGTTGCAACGCGCAGGCGAGCGGACGCGCTATTCTCCGACTGCTCGCCCGTGACGCGCGCGAACTCCTCGACTCGGCAGCCGAAACGCTACGGCTGTCCGCTCGTGCGTACCATCGCGTCGCCAAGGTCTCGCGCACGATTGCGGATCTCGCGCAGGACCAGGGTGTCGCGGCGCCTCACGTCGCGGAGGCGTTGCGCTACCGGCCACAAATCGCGACGTGAGTTCGCTTCGTGCTGGTCAGAGCGACTTGAGGAATGCAACCAGGTCGGCCTTTTGCTGCGTGGAGAGTCCCAGACTCCGGACGCGGTCGTAGTGCTCGACGACCGCGTCGAGGGTCGCCGCGCTCCCGTCGTGGAAATACGGTGCGTGCTGGGCCAACCCGCGCAGCGGCGTCGTGCGGTACGCCCTGGTCGCGGTACGGTCCGCGTACGCCGCGCTCATGCCGGTCTCGCTGGGCGCGTGCAAGACGCCGGTATTGTTGTCGGTACTTGTCGTTCCGACGTGACACCGCGCACAAGACCGCGCGAACACCGCGGCGCCCCGACCCGCCATTTGCGTGTCGAAGCTTCCGGCCGCAGGCGTTGGCGCCCTGAGGCTGTGCTGATAGGACCGAAGCGCGGCGAGCTTCGGCGTGACCATGTCGGGAGACTGCCTGACGTCGATCCCGATGCGCGGATCCGAGAAGTTGCCGCGCCCATGCATCTGCGTGACGGCGACATAGGCGTTCCAGTACGAGATCGGCCCCTCAGCGGTATACGTCTCGTTCCGAACCTGGGCCAGCCCGTAGATGGGCGGCAGGACAAGCGGCGTGTTCCTCCCGTCGATGTTGTATCGCGGGTCGTATTTCCCCGGTCCCCAGGAATTGTAGATCGCTTTTTGCGCCGGAGTGATCGCCGGCGACAACGCCACGATGGCGCCGACGTTCAGGTCGCGGTTTGCCCAGCCGTCGAGTCGCTTCCCTATGCCTTTGGCGAACGAGTTGTCGACCGTAGAGTGACACAGTGCGCAGGTGATGCCGAGCCGCAGCAGGGTATCCTTGCCCTGGGGGGTCGTGCCGACCGTTCCCTGCAGACCCACCACCGCGTTCAGCTTGAGTAAGGTGACGGTGGTGGCTGGGCTTTTGAGGTCCACCTGGCCGTTCTTGATAGCCTGCGCGACATCGGCGGGGATGGCTTCCGCGTCCACCTTGAGTCCGACGGAGAGCGCCGTCGTTGGGTCGACCGCGCGCTGCACCACCTCGTGCATGCGCGCCGTGTCGGTCCAGAACTGCTCGTCACCAAAAGTGTCGAAGCGGAAGATGCGCTGCCCTTCCGCGAGCGTGGCGGGAGACATGTCGCTCACGATGCCGAACCCGGACGGCGGCGCGGCGCTCCCGCTCTGGGCGCTCGTGCATCCCGCGATCGCGGCAGCGACCGCGATGGCAACGGTGGTCGCTGGGCATGTGACGCGCGTGGCGCGCGTGGCGCGACCTGGACGGTGACGGCCCCGTGAGATTCCCTTACGGCTCTTGAACATTCCGACCCCCTCTCGTCGCGGCGAATACCGACGCGCAGTTCTATGACTCTGCGAGAGATATGCCAGCCATCGAGAAAGTCAAGAAAACTCTTGGTTATTTCATGTCGGGGCCGCCATCGTGAAGCAGCAGCGCATACGCGTCCCGCGCTCGCAGCACGTGGTCACGTTGAGCCCGCTGAACTCGGTCAGCAGGCTCTCCACGGCGTTGCAGGTTTCCGGATGGCGTTCCGTGGCAGCGGCCAGGGGACAGCCGTGGCTGCGAATGACATAGTGGCCGTTGGACCGTTCGACTCGTGCGAACCCGCCGAACTCGTTCAGCAGGCGAGCCGCGGCCCGCGTGCGTTTCACGACGCTCCCTTCAGCGGCAGAACGTGTGCCGAGCAGCGATCGGCCCACTCGGCGCATCAGCGTGTCGAACTGTCTGTGCGACATCCGGGCGTCGAGGACGTGGAGCAGGTGCGCGAGCAAAGGGACATACAGCTGTGAGTAGCTTGACTCCGCGTGTGGCGTCAGGGCGTACATCGTCGACGGTTTACTGGCCGTGGCGCGTGCGCCGGTCTTCTGCACCGCCCCATCCGACTCGAGCAGCGTGATCTGCGCGCGCACCGCATTGCTCGTCAGCTTGAGGCGCGCCGCTATCTCGTCAATCGTCAGCGGGCGCACGCGGAGCAGTGCGGCGATGCGACCTCGCGTGCTGTCAGCGAACCGCTTGCTGTGGGGGGATACGGACATCGGACTACCGCGTATACGCGATGCCACGCCGGTCCGCTGCACTTGACGGCTTGCGCCGCGCGTTGCCGGTCGCCGACAGCGAATCGCTATCGAATGGTCAGAATCCGCCGCTCAATCGCCCGATGCGGATGTCGTTGGCGCCCGCTTTCACGCCGAGACCGACGCTCAAACCGAACACCATCGCGGTGCCAATACCGATGAACGGAAGAAAGGTGAACGGCATCAGCAGCAGCCATGCCCCAACGCCGGCGAGGATCGGCGCCTTCATGGTCTGGACGGCGTCGACGTACTTCAGGCGATCGCGGACGTATCTGCGCGACACGGCGTAGCCAAAGGTGGTGACCGCCAAAGAAACAGCGATGGACGCCGCAACAAAAAGTATTTCGCCCACAAGGTCTCCTGGATGATGCCTCGGTGTGCCCTACGCCACAGGGAATCTGGAGTTTCAGCGGGCGCGGCTCTAGTCCCCCGTTCCGGCCGGACGTAGCTTTTCGTCACCGCATGTTCACCCTCCGAATCGTCCGGCACGACAGAAACGAACAGGTCCTGGCCGAGTGCCGGAGCACCTGCGTTCCGGCGCGGGGAGAGGTGCTTCAGCTCGATACGTATGATCGGGACGGCGAGATGAGCCGTCCCAGTACGATGTGGCGCGTCATCGCCGTGACCTTGCACGTCCCTTCCCTGGTCTCCAGCCGACCCAAGGATGGCTCATCGCTTTCAGTGCAGCTGGTCGAGGTCACGGTGCTTCCGGATGTCGCTGTCCTGCACGAGCTCTCGAGCGCGGCGCAGGAAATCTTGTCTGAATCCCGGATGTAGTCGGGCAGTCGCAGCGCTCCGATGACCAGCTATCGCACGAGCGGCGCGCACCAGGTCACGAACCGCGCCCGCACACCGTACACCCGCACGACATCGCTTCCGCCGCATCTCGCGGACTGGTCGCTGCCGCCAGCGTGGTCCTGGGGCGCTGAAGGCGTCCTGTTCGAGCATCGGCATTATCAGGAGCTGGTGGACGCGCTGGGGCGGTCGCTCTCGCTGGTGAGCGCGCCTGATGCCAAACACGCGGCGTGGCTGGAATCGGAGGCCCGCCACCTGGCGCATCGCAATCATCCGGCGGTTCCCACCACCTACCACTATTGGGCGCTATACGGTGACGCGCGACGCGGTCCGGGCTATTTGCGGCGTTGGATTGCCGGCGAGACGACCGGGTCACGCATTACGCGCGCCGGCACCTTCGACGTGCCGGGGATGATGCGCCTGCTACGGGACGTAGGATCCACGCTCAGCTATCTGCATGACGGCGGCCAGGTGCATGGGAGCGTTTCGGCCGAGACCGTGTGGGCAATGCCCATGGGACGGATCTGGCTCCTGGGATGGCAGTGGGCCGTTCCGTTTGCTGATATCCCCGAGGGCCTGGCTCCTTCGCCCGAGTGGGCACCGCAGCCGATGGACGCGACCATGGGCACCTGGCGCCCCACGCCTTTGTCGGATCAATGGCAGCTGGCCGCGCTCTGCTTCACCGCGCTCACGGGCGAGTCGCCTCCGCCCGCGAACGCACCGCCGCTGACGCTGGTGCGTCCGGACTGTCCCAAGATGCTCGCTGCCGTGATCGACCGGGCGCTCTCCTCGGCGCCCGGCGACCGCTTTCCCACCGTTGCCGCCATGCTCCGCGCGGCCGACCGCGTGATGGGCGGACGCTCCAACGTGCTCACCAGTGGCGAGATCTGGATTTCCGGCGCTCACGACACGGAGGAGATGCGTCTGCGCTGGGCAGCCGGCGACGACTACGACGTCATTGCGAAGCTCGGCACCGGCTCGTTCGGGTCGGTGTGGCGCGTGCGCGACCTGTCCCTGGGCCGCGAGGTGGCACTCAAGCTGTTGCATCCGCACGTGGCGCGTGACGAGAGCACGGTCGGGCGGTTCCGCCGCGAAGCGCAGCTCACGGCACAGCTCGCGCATCCCGCCATCGTGCCCATTTACGATTTCGATACGCGGGCCAACGTCTCGTGGTACACCATGGAGCTCGCGGAGAGCGGGTCGGTCGCCGATCTGGTCAAGAGTTCGGGACCGCGACCGCTCCATGAAATCGCGCCGCAGATCGACGCCGTGCTGGACGCGCTCGGCGCCGCCCACGCGATCGGCGTGATCCACCGCGATCTCAAGCCCGAGAACGTGCTCATCGACCGATATCGGCGCTGGCGTGTCGCGGACTTTGGCATCGCGAACATCGCGGGCGAAGAAGTCCCGGGCGCCTCAGGGACCCCGGCGTTCGCGCCTCCCGAGCAGCTGCTGGGGGAAGCGCAGGAGTCGTCCGCGGATACGTTCTCGCTTGCGGCCATCATCTACTTCGCGCTCACGGGAACACCACCATTCGGCGAATCCGACCCGAAGGTCATCCTCGCGCGGATTCTTTCGGGCTCGCTCGACCTGTCCACGTTGGACCCGGAGATTGGCGCGTGGCTGCAGCGAGCGATGGCGCCTGCATCCGGGGATCGCTTCGCAGACGCCGCCGAAATGCAGGCGGCGTGGCGCGACGCGGTGCGCACGGTGCTCGATCGCGATCAGCAGGTACCGTGGTGGCGGCGCTTCTTCTCCGGCGAGCACGAACGCATCGAGGGCTGACCGGCATGGCGATCGCGGGGCAGGTACCGACGGGAGCCGAATGACCGGCGGAGCGCCCGGAACACTGGGCGATGCCCAACGCCGTACGCTCTCTGCCGTGTGCGACGCGTTCATGCCGCGGCTCACGCCGGGCGCGGGAGACTCGCCGGCGCTGTTCGGCGTGGCGGCCCAGGACGTGGATCTCGTCGGCGCGGTGGAGACGGCGATTGGTATGCTCAGCGCGCGGCAGCGGCGCGAGTTGCGGCTCTTTCTCGATCTCCTGGACTCCGCGCTATTCATGTTGCCGGTGACCGGCACGGCGTCCGGCATTACCCGAATGGCCGCCGCGGACCGCGAGACCGCACTACACGCATTGGCCAACAGCGCGTTGCCCGTCGTCAGAACCGGCTTCCAGGCGTTCAAACGGCTGGCGACGTTTCTCTTCTATGCCGTGACGCCCGACGGCACGTCGAACCCGACATGGGGCGCGATCGGTTACGAGGTGGCGTCGCCACGCAACGCGGTCTCGCCTCTGACACTCACGCGCGTCAGGACACCTACCACGGTGGATGCAGACGTTTGCGTCATCGGGTCGGGCGCGGGCGGCGGCGTGGTAGCAGCGCAACTCGCCGCTGCGGGACGGAGCGTCATCGTTCTGGAGGCGGGCGAGCCCGATCAGGCCGCGGATTTCGATCAGCGCGAGTTGATGGGGATGCAGCGCCTCTACCTCGATCAAGGTACGACGGCGTCGCGTGATCTTGGCGTCGCGATTCTCGCCGGCAGTTGCATCGGGGGTGGCACGAGCATCAACTGGCAGACATCGCTGCGGTTGCCGGACAACGTGCGCGACGAGTGGGCAGGGCGTTCGGGCATTCGTGCGCTGAGCGGCAGCGCGTTCACGCTGGCGTTGGACGCGGTGTGCGCGCGTCTGCACGTGGGGATATCCGAAAGCGTCAGGAACGGCAACAACGCCGCGCTCGAGCGCGGCTGCGCGGCGCTGGGATACCGATGGACGGAGATCGCGAGGAATTCGCGCGGCTGCGACCAGTCACAGTGCGGATATTGCGTGTTCGGGTGTCGGGTGGGTGGCAAGCAATCCACGGCGAACACGTACCTCCGGGACGCCCAACAGACGGGCGACACCACAATCATCGCGGCGTGCAAAGCGGACCGGCTGCGCATGGAGCGGGGGCGCGTGACGGGAGTGGAGGCGACGGCGCGTGATGCCGCGACCGGATCGCGCCACGCGCTCCGCGTCAACGCAACCACTGTCGTCGTTTCGGCCGGAGCGCTGGAGACACCGGCGTTCCTGCTGCGCTCTGGCGTCGCGCATCCGCAGTTGGGGCGCAACCTGTACCTCCATCCGACCACCGCCGTGGCCGGCCGCTACGCCGAACCGATCCGCGGCTGGCTTGGCGCGCCACAAACGGTGTTGTGCGACGCATTCGGCGAGGCTCGGGGGAACTTTGGCTTCCGGCTCGAGACCGCGCCGGTACATCCCGGCCTCATCGCGCTGGCGCAGCCATGGTATGGCGCGCGGGATCATCGGGTCCGCATGCAGCACGCGGCGCATGTCAGCGCGATCATCGTGCTCACTCGCGACCGCCAGGGCGGACGCGTGACGATCGACCGTGAGGGGCGCGCCGTGGTGGACTATACCGTGCGGCGCATGGAGCGCGAGCTTCTTCAGGAGGGCATCGCGACTGCGGCGCGCGTCCATTGGGCCGCGGGCGCCACCGAAATCCACACGCTGCATGCACGCGACCACACGTATCGCCGGTCCGGCGGCCGCTTCCTGGATATCGACGCGTACTGCGCGGCAGTCGCGCGCGCGCCGGTGACCGCCAATCGCTGCGCCATCTTCAGCGCGCATCAGATGGGTACCTGCCGCATGGGCACGGACCGCCGCGGGTCGGTGTGCGACGAGCACGGGCAGGTGCATGGCATGTTGGGACTCTACGTGGCCGACGCCAGCCTGTTCCCCGCGTCGTCGGGCGTGAATCCCATGATCACCGTGATGGCACTCGCGCACCTCGTGGGATCGCACGTCGCGCAGGGCTCGGTAAGGTAGGGTCGGCCGCTCATTCCTTTGCCGTGACGAGCGCGATCGTGACGGTGGTGCCCGATCCCTCTTCACTCGAGAGCTCGATGGTGCCGCCCCAGCTCTCGATCAGTCGGCGGCTGATGGCGAGCCCCAGGCCAGAGCCGCTGGTGCGCGTGGAGAAATGCGGCTCGAAAATCCGCGACAGCACCTCCTTCGGAATGCCGTGTCCGTTGTCCCGGACCGCAATGGCGACGGTTCCGTCGTCCGCGACGATCGAGCTGCTGACCTCGGACGCGCGCGCCAGCCGCGCGTTCTCGAAGACGTTCAACAGCACTTCGCGCAGCTCCTCCCGTCGGGCAAGCGCCATCACCGGCGCATCGTCTCCGGTAACGGTCCACCGGACCGGATCCTCGCCCATGGTTTCGAGCCCCACCAGGTCCCGAACGACGGCGGCGACGTCGGTGGGCTCCGCGTTGCCTCGCTCTTCCGGTGGCTGCCCGTAACGGCTGAAGGCACGCGCAATCTCGTCCAGCCGGTCGATCTCCTTGAGGATGCGCGCGACGTTCTGCTCCAGCACCCGGTCGAAGTCCACGCGCGAATCACTGCGCGCGCGAAGGAGATGCTGCACGCCCAACCGAATGGGGGTCAGCGGATTCTTGATCTCGTGCGCCACTTGCCGGGCCATCTCGCCCCACGCGATCACGCGCTCCGCGCGGGCAATCTCCGAGACGTCGTCCAGCGTGACGACCGCGCCGCCGCGGGTCAACCGCGTCAGCCGGCCACGCCATTGCTGCTCACCGTGCGGCATCTCGAACGCCTCGTCGTCGCTATCGCCGGCCAGAAAGCGCTGGACCAACGCGGCCAACTCACCGTCTTCCGCGTCGGAGAGCCGCGTCCCAGGAGGAAGCGCGGAACCGAGCAGCTGATCGGCGCGCGGGTTTGCCAATGTCACAACGCCATGATCGTCCAGCGCGATCACACCGCTGGCGACGTTGCGCAGGACCGTGGCCGTGCGGCGCGTGGCTTCTTCCAGCGCCGACCGGCTGGCGTTGAGATCGGACACCATGCGGCGAAATGCCGCGAATACCGGCAGGAATTCGGCGGTGGGCCTGCCCTCAAGTGTCGGCTCGCGATCGCCCGCGGCCAGCGCCAGCGCCGCGCGGCGCAGCGATCCGATGGGGCGCGCCAACTGACGCGCGGCGAGTCCGCTCAGAGCCAGCGCGGCCAGCGCGCCGATGGCCGTGGCGAAGAGGACGAGGATCCCCAGGTCGCGGGCGCGTCGCCCGAGCGCCAGCTCGTCGGCGCGCGCCGGCGCCGCCAGCACCGCGAACTGGCCGGGAAACAGGTCCATGGCTCGATAGCCGAACAGCGTCTGCGCGGCGCCCACGCGCTCCACGCGATGCGCCCCGACTTCGCCGTGCACCAGCAGAGCCTGGGCGATCTCGGGTCCCAGCAGTCGTCCAGTCGGCGCCAGCTCCTCCAGTAACGAATCGCTGGCGGCGGTGAGCTTTCCGCCGCGGTACACGAACAGCGGTGACTCCAACCGGCGACTCTCGCGCGCCAGCCACGTTTCGGGCGCACCGACCGCGGTCACCGACCGCAGCGTCTCGCCCACGAGCAGTTGGCGCGATCGCGCGGCATCGGTGGACAGTTGTTGATACGACCACACCGCGAACGCAATCGCCGGCACCATGAAGAACGCGAACAGCGCGAAGCTCAAGCGCGTGCGATAGCTGCGCGCCCAACGCTTCCGCCGCACCGCAATCCAGCGTACGGCAATCCCGTCCGCGAGCACGCTGGTGAGCCACAAGAGTCCGACGATGCCAAGATTGAGCAGTACGATGAGCGTGCCGCGTTGGATGAGGGGAAACAGCGGGCGCAGTTCGACTTCCGCGTGCATCCGCGCCGTGCCGCTTCCGCTTGGCGCAATCCAGTCGCCGTGCAACTCGTTTCCTTCACGTCGCCACTGCGGCCGTGTAGACACCCCGGGTGTGCTGGCCAGCGGCGCCTGCACGGTGTACGGCGGCTCCAACTCGGGCCGCACCTCGATGCCCAAGAGGCGCGCGAAAGGGTCTGGCGCAATGAGCAGCGATCGCGGCGCAACGACGATGGTGACGACACCACTGTCCACGGGCACGGCGATGGCGTACTCGAGAGCGGGATTTCCCGGCACGTCAGCCGCGATCTCCGTTCGCTCCGTTGCCGCGCGTCTGACCAGGCTTCGCAGCGAGTCGATTGGTACGTCCAGGGACGCGGTCGAGAGGGTGGTCGTCGGCATGTCAGCCGTGCGCCAGAAGGCGAGCCACGCCGGGAACCCTGCCGCGGCCAGCTCCGACGTGGCGTACGCCTCCAGCAGCGCGCGGCGGTTCGGCATGGACAGATCCGTGAACCGGCGCGCCAGTCGCGACGCCAGGACCCGGGCGTACGGTTCGCCCGTTCCCAACGTCGAGACGTCTTGCTCGGCCAGCCGCACCCGGGCGCGTGTCGTGGCCCCCCAAACAAGGGTCGTGGCACCGAGCGCCGCCACCGTCGCCGCCGCGACAACCACGGCGGAGGTTCGACGCGAGACCGCGAGCGAAACGATCGCCGCGATCCAGAGGAAGGTGTACCACCACGGCCAGCCGGCCGGCGATTCCCAGACGATGGGTGCGGCGACGGCTGCGGCAGCGGCCAGTGCCGGCGCGACGATGGGCGACAACCCGCGCGAGGCCCCGAGCGCCGCGCTGCCGGCTGCTGCCCCAGCCAGGATCACCGACACCGCGGCGAGGAACAGCGGCACTTCCCAGATGAGCCACAGCGACGCGCTGACGCCGTGTGGCGGTATCTGGATGCCGCGCGCCAGGTCGCGAAGCAGAAAGGGACCCAGTCCCGCGACCAGGAGCACGATGCCGACGGCAAGTCGCCGGTCGGGAACGCGCGCCTGCCGCCGCACCGACGCCAGGAGTGTCAACAGCACCATGGCGCTGGTGAGCGCAAGCGCCGCCGCGTTTGCGGTAAGCGCCCAGCCCAGCGGCGTGTAATACAGCGTCGGGTCGAAGAGTCGCGAATAGTTGGAGAATGCGCTGAGCGGGATCAGCGCCACACAGGCGAGACCGACCAAGACCATCGCGGCGCGCCAGCGGAGACTGCGCTGCACTCGCCACGTCGCAACGATGAAGCTGGCGAGCGCCGTGGCGAGCAGAATCGCGATGAACAGACGCGCGCGCTCCAACGAACGGAGGCGCACCTCCCCCTGTGTCAGCAACTCTGGACGTACCGCAAAGAGCGCGCGCCCATCCACACGTACCACCCGCGATCCTGCGAGCGTCGCGCTATCCGTCACGGGAACGAAACGGAATCCGGCAACGCCACTCTGTCCAGCGACGTCGCTTCCAATGGATTGTACGATCCGGTCGGCCGGCGCCACGGCGTACAGGAGCCGTGTGGCGACGGACCGTTCCCCTGCACGCATGGCAGACGCGTACAGGCCGAGGTAAAACGGCGTGCCCACCACACCGATGGAGTCCGTGAGCGAATCCAGCGACACGTGCGGCCGCCCGCTCCATGCCAGGGCGGAGTCGCCGCGCCACAGTACCACTCCGTCGCCATGGTCAGCGTTGCCGATGGTTTCGGCCAGGTAATCGAAGGCCGCGCCGCGCTGCGCAGGCGCCGAGAGGGCGTGACGGCTCTGTTGGCGCAGTGCGGTCATGGAGCGGCCGACCGCGTCAGTCAGTTGTCCGAGCGCCCGTTCGCTGATGCGCGACGTTTCGGCGGGCCAGTCACGCTCCATGCCGGCAAGACGGGCCTGCGTGGTCGCGCCAACGGTCAGCGCGAGACCGAGTGCGACGGCGCACGCCAATGCCCAGCGACGATTGGGCGACCCCAGACCGAACGCGACGGCAGCGGCCGCTGCCGTGGCGGTCGCCCCAAGGACGAGATACTCTACCGACGTCGCACTCAGCCACCGGCTCGTCGCCAGCAGCGCGAGGGACGACGCGACGATCCATACCGTAGCCCTATGTCTCAGCCTCTATCCGCTCCCCGTCCCCTGCGCATCAAAGAGATGCGACCGGACGACATTGCGACGATCATCGATGCGGATCCGCGGTTGATCGTGCCAATCGGAACCTGTGAGCAGCACGGTCCGCACATGCCGCTGGGCTGCGACACGATCATCGTGGAGCGGCTCTCGGACCGCCTGTCGGCGGAATTCGGCGTTCTGCGGGCACCGACGTTGGAATATGGCGTCAACGTGGAGAGCGAACAGACCTTTGCGGGTAATGCGTCCATGCGCCGCAAGACGCTGCATCGGGCGCTCAATGATCTGTTGGACACCTGGGAAGCCACGGGCATTCGTGAATTCATACTCCTGACCGCTCACGAACACGACCCGCACCTCGAGGCACTCGCCACCGTCATCACCTCCGGTGCCCGCGTGCGCGTCGTGGACATCTTTGCGATGGATCTGCGCGACCTCCTGAAGGGCCAGACGGAGCCGATGCACGGCGATGAAGTGGATACGTCACTCATCCTCTACCTGGCGCCCGATTTGGTCCGCATGGATCTCGCGCAGGATTATATGATGTCCCGAGATGAGCTGCGACGATACCGGCGCGGATGGCTGAAGATCCCGAAAGGCAGCCGGGGCTCGATTGGCCGCCCGACGCTGGCTTCGGCCGAGAAGGGCCAGTTGCTGTTCGACCGCATTCACGAACGAGTCCGGGAACGAGTATTCCTCACGGCGATGCCGGTGGAGGCGTGACGGCGAACCGGAACGCTACTCACGGGGTACTTCAGGGGGTGCCCACCGTAAAGACGCCCGTCAGAGAGCAGTCGGCTGCACGATCCCTCCGCGGCCGTGCTTTCGTGATTCTCGCCATTCTGTGTGCGCTGACGGCGCCGTTGGC
>JANNJV010000294.1:0-4516 GCA_031395945.1 Gemmatimonadota bacterium
CGTCCCGGGTGACGACGGCACCGGCGCCGGTCCGCGCACCCGCTCCGATCTCCCGTGGCGCGACGATCATCGTGTCGACACCGATGAAGGCGCCGTCCCCAATGACCGTCGCGTGCTTGTGGACGCTTAGCCGCCGGTCAGGGAGGCGCGAAGGTAGTCGCGATGCATCCGCGCGATGAAGTCAATGCTGATCTCCTTAGGGCACGCCGCCTGGCATTCTCCAAAGAGCGAGCAGCCGCCGAAGTGCTCCAGGTCCATCTGCGCCACCATGCCAAGCGCGCGTTGGTAGCGCTCGGCTTGGCCCTGCGGAAGCAGGCCCAGGTGGGACATCTTGGCGGCCGTGAACAGGGAGGCGGAACCATTTGGGCACGCCGCGACGCACGCACGCACCGCAACCGATGCATGCGGCGGCGTCCATGGACCGATCGGCGTCGGTCTTGGGGACCGGGATCGCGTTAGCCTCGGGAGCGCTTCCCGTCTGAACGCTGACGAATCCGCCCGCCGCGATGATGCGATCGAACGCCCCGCGATCCACCACCAGATCCTTGATGACGGGAAATGCCCGCGAGCGCCACGGCTCCACCCAGATCTCGTCGCCGTCCTTGAACAGACGCATGTGCAGCTGGCAGGTGGCGGTTCCGCGCGACGGCCCATGCGCCACTCCGTTGATCATCACGCCGCACATGCCGCAGATCCCTTCCCGGCAATCGTGATCGAAGGCGATCGGCGTGTCGCCCTTCCCCGCCAGCTCTTCATTGATCACGTCCAGCATCTCGAGAAACGACATGTCGGGACTGACGTCATTCGCCTCGTAGCGAACGAACTTTCCCTTGACGGTGCTCGAGGGTTGCCGCCACACGTGCAGCGCCAGCCTCATTTGTAGCTCCGCTGCGAGAGGGACACGTTCTCGAAATGCAGTGGCTCCTTATTCAGTCGCGGGGCGCTCCCCTCGCCCGCGTACTCCCACGCTGCGACGTACGCGAACTCGTCGTCGTGACGCAGCGCTTCACCGTCGAGCGTCTGATGCTCCACACGAAAGTGCCCACCGCACGACTCCTCGCGATGCAGCGCGTCCATGCACATCAGCTCCGCCAGCTCGAGATAATCCGCCACACGCCCCGCGTGCTCGAGCGATTGGTTGAGCTCCTCGCCCGATCCCGGGACGTGCAGGTCGCGCCAGAACTCGTTTCGCAGCGCGGGTATCTCCTGCAGGGCGCTTCGCAGTCCCTCCGCGGTTCGCGCCATGCCGCAGTGCTCCCACATCTGCCGGCCCAGCTCGCGGTGGAACGATTGGCTGCTCCGCTTGCCCTTGATCGACAGCATGCGCCGAGTTCGCTCGCGTACGTTGTCCACCGTACGCCGGACGTCCGGATGGTCGTCGCGGATGGCGTCGAGCTTCGTCCCCGCGAGGTAGTCTCCGATGGTGAGGGGCACGATGAAATATCCGTCGGCCAATCCCTGCATCAGCGCGCTGGCTCCCAAGCGGTTGGCGCCATGGTCGGAGAAGTTCGCTTCGCCGGCGACGTGCAGGCCGGGGATGGTGCTCATCAGGTTGTAGTCCACCCAGAGCCCGCCCATGGTGTAATGGACAGCGGGATAGATGCGCATCGGGACCACGTACGGGTTTTCGCCCGTGATGCGCTCATACATTTCGAACAGGTTCCCGTACCGCTCGGCGATGGTTTCACGGCCGACGCGCTTAATGGAGTCGCGGAAGTCGAGGTAGACGCCATACCCTCCCGGGCCGACGCCGCGCCCGTCGTCGCATACTTCTTTCGCGGCCCGCGACGCGATATCTCGTGGCGAGAGATTGCCGAAGCTCGGATACTTGCGCTCGAGATAGTAGTCCCGCTCGGCGTCGGGGATGTCGTTCGGCGCGCGGGTGTCGTTCTTCTTCTGCGGCACCCAGACGCGACCATCGTTGCTCAACGACTCCGACATCAGCGTCAGTTTGGACTGGTAGTCGCCACTGACTGGAATGCAAGTTGGGTGAATCTGCGTGAAGCACGGATTGGCGAACGCCGCGCCACGCTTGTAGGCACGCCAGATCGCCGTCGCATTCGCGCCTTTGGCGTTGGTGGACAGATGGAACACGTTGCCGTACCCGCCCGTCGCCAGAATCACCGCGTCCGCAAGGTGCGGCTCGATCGCGCCGGTGACCATGTTTCGCGTCACGATGCCGCGGGCGCGGCCATCCACGACGATGAGGTCCAGCATTTCGGTGCGCGGGTACATCGTGATTCCGCCGCGCGCGATTTCCTTCTCCATCGCCTGGTAGCACCCCAGCAGCAGTTGCTGGCCGGTTTGTCCGCGGGCGTAGAACGTTCGCGATACCTGAGCGCCGCCAAAGGATCGATTGTCCAGCATTCCCCCGTACTCGCGCGCGAATGGAACGCCTTGCGCGACGCACTGGTCGATGATGTTCACGCTCACCTGCGCCAAACGGTATACGTTGGCCTCACGCGCCCGGAAATCGCCGCCCTTGATCGTGTCGTAGAACAGGCGCCAGACGCTGTCACCGTCGTTCTTGTAGTTCTTGGCGGCGTTGATCCCGCCTTGCGCCGCGATGCTGTGCGCGCGCCTGGGCGAATCCTGGAAACAGAACGCCTGCACGTTGTATCCCAACTCGCTCAACGTCGCCGCGGCGGCTCCGCCGGCGAGCCCGGTGCCGACCACGATCACGGAGTAGCGACGCTTGTTGGCGGGATTCACGAGCTTGATCTCGAAACGATGCCGATCCCATTTCCTGTCGATGGGACCCGCCGGGATTCTCGAACGCAGTTCCATGACTACTTGATCACTCCGGTCAGCACGGCGATTGGCACCAGCGAGAAGCCAAGCCAGAGGGCGATGGCGAGTACAGGCGCGACGCGGCGGCGCAGGGGGTGACCCGACGGTCGGGCCACGCCCAACGAACGGCCGAAGCTCCAGACGCCGTGCCACATGTGAAATGCCAGCGCCACCATCGCGAGCAAGTACACGCCGGTCACCCACGGAATGCGAAAGCTCGCAACCATGTTGCCGTAGATGTCATAGCGACCCGCGCCGTCGCTGCGGTGCGCCCAGTTTCCCGGATCCACCTGCCGCGTGGTGAAATGCAGGATGTGAAAAACGATGAAGGCGAGCAGGAGAACTCCGCCCCAGCGTATCGTCCGGGACGCCAGCGTGGAGACCTGTGCATCGCGATCGTGGTACCCAACTGGGCGCGCTGCGCGCGCCAATCGTGTGAGCTGGACCGCCATGAGAACGTGCAGGACGAGCGAGACGATCAGGACGCCACGCATCAGCCACAGCAATTCCGCTCCGGGCCCGTGCAACAACGCGCTGTAGGCGTTGATTTTCTCGCGCCCTGCGAAGGCCTGCAGGTTCCCCGCGACATGGAGCGAGACGAAGCCGATCCAGATGAGCCCCGTGACGGCCATGACGACCTTTTTGCCAACCGTCGAGCCGAAGAGGCGCGAAAGCATGAGTGGGAACTAGATCTTGATCGCCTTCATCGGTTCCAGGACGGCATCGGCACTCTTCCTGAGCGTGGCTTTCTCGTCGCTGGTCAGTTCCACCTCGATGATCTTCTCCATGCCACTGCGGCCGAGTTTGCACGGCACGCCCAGAAACAGCCCACTCATACCGTACTCACCCTCGAGCCAGGCCGAGCATGGCAGAATTCGCTTCTGGTCCCGCACAATGGCCTCAGCCATCTGCACCGCCCCAGCCGACGGCGCATAATACGCCGACCCGGTCTTGAGATGCTTGACGATCTCCGCGCCGCCGTTGCGGGTGCGGTCCACGATCGCGTCAAGCGCGGCCCGATCCATCAATTGCGTGACCGGAATGCCGCTGACACTCGTGTAGGAGATCAGCGGAACCATCGTGTCGCCATGACCGCCAAGGACCATTGCCTGGATATCGCGCACCGACACGTCCAACGCCTCCGCCAGGAAGGCCCGATAGCGTGCCGTGTCGAGCACGCCCGCCATCCCGATGACCCGTTCTCGCGGGAAGCCGCTGGCCTGCTTGGCGACGTAACACATCACGTCGAGTGGATTCGATACCACGATGATGATCGACTGCGGCGAAGTCTTTTTGATTTGCTCCGCCACCTGCCTGACGATGCCGGCATTGGTGTTGAGCAGGTCGTCGCGCGACATCCCTGGTTTGCGCGCGATGCCCGCGGTGATGATGACGAGGTCTGAGCCGGCGCTTTCGTCGTACGTGTTCGTGCCCACAACGCGCGAATCGAAACCTTCGATCGGCGCCGACTGCCACTGGTCCAGCCCCTTTCCCTGGGGAACGCCTTCGACGACGTCGACCATCACGACCGTACGCGCGAGCTCCTTCTCCGCCACGCGTTGAGCGGCCGTCGCGCCGACGTTGCCAGCGCCTACGACCGTAATCTTGTTAACCATTGTCCGGGAAAAAAATCGAGAGAGGACGTTCTGAACGCCGGAAGCTAGTCCCGGTGTTCTGGCGATTCAATCATTCATCCCCCGACTTGTGACAGCGCGCGCAGTCCTCC
>JANNJV010000164.1:0-7335 GCA_031395945.1 Gemmatimonadota bacterium
CGTGCCGCACGCCGCGGTGAGCAGGATGCAAACAAGAGTCCCAAACCAGTGCGAAGTTCGAAGCATGGCGGTTCCCGGAGCTCCCGGCGGGCCGACCCAATCGATCCCCGCATAGTTACAATACACGACGCGTGGGCGGAGGGGCATGAGCATCGCGGCGCGCGTGACTCGCCCGTCGCGCCAGGTGCTGGGCATCGGCGAGACGATGGACTTCGAGTTCCTGCCGACGCGATCGGGGGACTACCGGCTGGAAGGGCGAACGGCGATGGGGGCGCTGCTGGCGACGGTGCCGATCAGGGTGCAGTAGGGGGGCGGTACTGTCGTTTCCTCTGCAATTGCCTGGATGCTGAGCCCACTCCACAAGAATACTTGGAGGTCCTCAGATCTCAGGTCTCAGAACGCAGTTAGTGTCCGCGAAGACTTACGGCGCGTTCTCGGTTCTGAGAAACCACAGGACCTCCAAGTATTCTGGTGAAGTGGTTTCCGTGGTCAGGTAGGTGTAGAGGGTGACAGTTGCTCTGATGGGCCTGACGACCCTGAAGGTGCTGCTGCACTCTTACCCTCTCGAATCGAGCGACGAAGGCCGAAGAGCATCTTCCTCACTTCAACCGTCGTAGTCGTCAGGCGCTCGTGGTCGGCGTTCGCCATCTGGCCGAGGTCCTTCGCGAGCAGAAGCCAGTACTCCAGCTCCGAAGCGGAGCCGATGGCGATATCGGCAAACCGCGCGAGTTCGGCGCGAGAGTCCTTGCCGCAGCCCTCGACCAGGTTCGCGGGAATGGAGTTCGCGGCGCGCGACATCTGGGACCGAATGTGCGCATCCACCCGACGAGTGCGCGCCAGGGCGCGGTGAATCTCGAGCGCCAGCGCATGCGACCGGTGCCAAACGTCGAGATTGCGAAAATCTTGCATAGGCCGTTGGTAGTGGTTGCGCCACACTAGCGTGCCGCGAAAAGCAGCGCATCACCATTCCAGCGCGACCGTACTCGATACCCGTACAACTACCTCACCACAGAAACCACTCCACCAGATGACTTGGAGGTCCCCAGATCTCAGGTCTGGGAACGAAATGCAAGTCTCATCGTGATTTGCGGCGCGTTCTCAGTTCTGAGAACCCACAGGACCTCCACGTATTCTGGTGGAGTGGGCTCAGCCCTCAGGTAGGTGTAGAGGGTGCCAGTGCCACTAAGGTGCTGTTGGCGGAACGACGCACGACATCGTTCCGCCGCCGTATTCCCCTGTCGTTTCCTCAATAACTACCTGCCCACGGAGACCACTCCACCAGACTACTTGGAGGTCCTGAGATCTCAGGTCTGTCGTAGTCTCTTGGTCGCAGGTAGCTCCAGTCGGCTGGCATAGCGGCCAATTGCGAAGCACGTTTGTCCGATGCTCCGCCGCGATTTTCTCAATGACATCGCGCGTCTGGCCGCGATGACCGCAATCGTCCCCAACGACTGGCGTGTGGTCCTCCGCCCCCGCTGGGCTGACGACCCCATCAAGCTCGTTATCGCCAGCGGCGACCCGACTCCCTCGTCCGTGATGATCTGGACGCGATTGGCGCCACGCCCGCTCGAGCCCGAGGGTGGGATGGTGGGCAATCGCACCGCGGTGAACTGGGAAGTGGCCGACGACGATGCGTTTGCGCGCGTGGTCAAGCGCGGCCGCGCGACGGCAACGCCCGAGTTGGCGTACAGCATTCATGTTGACGTCACCGGCCTGGAGCCCGACCGCTGGTACTTCTATCGCTTTACGTCCATGGACGCGACCAGCGCGGTGGGCCGCCTGCGCACAGCGCCCGCCGACCTGGCATCGTCGCCGCTGCGGTTCGGCGTGGTGTCGTGCCAGCACTACGAGCAGGGACAGTACACGGCGTATCAGCACCTGTCGCGCGAGGAGATCGACCTTGTCACGCACCTGGGCGACTACATCTACGAGTACGGCCCCACGGCGGGCCGCGTCCGCCTGCACGACGGTCCGGAAATCCAGACGCTGACGCAGTACCGCAACCGCTACGCGCTGTACAAGAGCGATGCGCTGCTGCAGCAGGCGCACGCACGCTGCCCGTGGATTCTCACCTGGGACGACCACGAGGTGGACAACAACTATGCAGGGAGCGTCGGCGAGAACCTGATGGAGAGCGACGAGCAGATGCGCGCCCGCCGCGCTGCCGCGTATCAGGCGTGGTGGGAGCACCAGCCGGTGCGTGCCCCGCGCGTGCGCTCGTGGGCGGACCTCAACATCGTGCGCGCATTGAGTTGGGGATCCCTGGCCAGGTTCCACGTGCTGGACTCGCGCCAGTTTCGCAGCGACCAGGTGTGCGGCGACGTGTACAACGCCAAGGTGCCGTGCGAGAACTGGGACAACCCGTCTCGCACGCTGCTGGGCGACGCGCAGGAACGCTGGCTCGCGCAGGGAATGCAGACCTCGCGCGCGCGCTGGCAAGTGCTGGCCAATCAGACCATGCTGGGCAACGTCGACTATCTGCCCGGCGCGGATACCGGCGTCGCCATGGATTCCTGGAGCGGCTATCCCTCTGCGCGCGCGCGTTTGCTGCGCACCATCGCGCAGCATGGAGCAAATCGCAGCGTCGTGCTCACCGGCGACAACCACGCCAACTGGGTGAACGAGATCCGCGCGCCGGCCACCGCGGCCGCTGCCGGCAACTATGTCACCGCAGAGTTTCTGGGCACCAGCATTTCATCCGGCGGCGACGGCTCCGAGAAATTGACCTATTTCCCCGAAGCCGTGTTCACGGAGAACACCGGCGTGAAATGGCACAATGCAAGGCGGGGATACATGGTCTGCGAGGTGACGCCGGCCGAATGGCGAACCGAATTCAGGACGGTTCCGTTCGTGAGTAAACCTGATGCGCCGGTTGAAACCTCCACTCGCTGGCGCCTCACGAACGGACGGCCCGGAATCCAGCAGGAGTGAGGTCTCAGGTCTCAGGTTCTCAGCCCCTCCAGGACCTGCAAGTAATCTGGTGGAGTGGTTTCTGTAGGCAGGTAGGTGTAGAGGAACACCGGGTTACTGCGCCGACTGCATCCTACCGCTGGCACCCTCTACACCTACCTGAGCGCCGAGGCCACTCCACCAGATTACGTGGAGGTCCTGTGGTTTCTCAGAGCTGAGAACCGTGGTTTTTGGGAGCTGAGAGCCGTGGTTTTTTGGGAGCTGAGAACGTGCTATTTCAGGTATCGCTCCAGCCACGCGAATATGCGATTCCAGTAGTCCGTCGCATTCGCCACCGTCCAGCTACCGGGGTGGTGCTCTTCGCCCTCGTACCGCACGTACTCCGCAGCCTTTCCCAATCGGCGCAGCGCAACGAACGTCTCCTCGGCGCGCGCCGGCAGCACCGTCCGGTCTGCGCCGCCGTGCAGCAACAGCACCGGCGTCGCCACCTTGTCCAGATAGAAGAAGGGCGAGTTCTCCAGGTACCGGTCGCGATACTGCCAGGGATGTCCACCCATGTTCCCTTGATCGTGCTCGGACCACCCGATGCCGACGGCGCTGCCGTCCTCGCGCATCTCGGCGTAGTGGCTGAACAGATTTGTGAAGCCGCCGCTGCTCACTGCCGCCGCTGCTCACTGCCGCCTTGAAGCGGTTGGTCTGCACCAGGATGGCGAACACGGAATAGCCGCCGTAGCTGTGGCCCATCAGCGCCAGGCGGTCGGGATCGGCGAGTCCGAGCGCGATCACTGAATCCACTCCGGGCATCACGGTCGCGGCGAGATCTTCCATGGGCGTGCCCACGCGCACGGGTGCGTCTGGCAACAACACTCCGTAACCCCGGGTCGACAGCAGCTGGAGATTGTCAATTCCGCTTTGAAGGCCAAAACGGTTGATGCGTTCCGAGAGCCGTGATCCGCCATAGACCTTCACGACAAGCGGAAAGCGTTTGCCCGGCTCGTAGTTTCCGGGCATGAGCAGCGCCCCGTACAGTGCTTCGCCGCGCGGCCCCGCCCATTTCACGAGGCGCGTGGCGCCGAGCAGCACGCGTGTGACCTGAGGGTTGAGGGTCGTGATGCGGTTGGAGTGCGTCAGATCGTCCTGTGTGATGCGTACTTCGGGTGGCCGGTCGCCGCGCTCGGCAACGTAGGCGATGATCGTTCCGTCGCTGGAGAGATCCGTGTGATACGGGCCGTCGACACCGAACGCGTGCGGCTCTTCGAGCCGCGCGGCGAAAGTGCCGTTCACCAGGTCCACGGTGCGGAAGCCGGAGAGCTTGGTAGCCGGATCGTGAAGGGCAATGGTGACTCGTGGCCGCGGGAGCCGCTGTGCGTGCGCCGGAGCGACGATCGCAAGCAGCCGCCGATTCTCCGGCACGGCCGCCGGTGTGGTCTCACCGCCCGGGACGGCAATTCTCCAGAGTGTGTCGCCGGAGACAGCCAGCAGCGACTGTTCGTCCACCCAGAGCGGCGCGCGATACGACGAGCTGAAGTCGCGCTGGTAGTGGCTGAGCTTCGTCGCATCGCCCCCTTCGCGCGGCACGACGTGAAGTTGTCCGTCGGACGTGTACGCGATGGAGCGGCCGCTGGGGGACCAGGAAAAATTGAGGCCGTACTCCTGAATGATCCGCGGCGCCAATTCCCGCGGGGGCGTGCCCAGCGTATCCACGAGCCAGAGATCGTAGCTGTCGTAGACCAGCAGTCCGCGGCCACCGTCCGGCTGGCGCGTGGTGTAGGCGATGGCGCGTCCATCGGGCGACCACTGCCAGCCAGTGACGCGCACGCGCGGGGCGATACGCTTCACTCGGCCCGTGACTACGTGAATCATCGCGAGGTCGGCCAGCTCGGCGTTCAGAAACGATCGAGTACTGTCGAGATTCATCGCCAGTGGCGGCGCCGGCGCGGTGGTGTCGGCCACCGGATTGGAGCGATACACCATTGCCGTGACGGCCTCGTCGGCCCGGCGCTGCGGCGCGGCCGTGGCTGAAGCAGGCAAGAGGCGGTCGAGCTGCGCGCGTGGGACATCGAGCGGTGACAACTTCACCGCGATGTGGCGCCCGTTCGGCGACCAGCGAATGCTCTCGAAGCCGAAATACACGCGGACGGGTTCGGCCGTGATGCGGCGGAACTGACGGGTGGCGCGCGTCCAGAGCCAGACGCGCACCGCGCCGTCACGATCGGAAAAAAAGGCCAGGTTGCGTCCGTCGGGCGACCACACCGGGGACCAGTTGGAGCTGCGAAAGGCCTCGGTAATGTTCTTCGTCTGCGACGCCAGCACTTCGGTGACGTAAACGTCCGTGCCCACGTGGCCGCGCGGGACGCCGGTACTGCTGAAATAGCGCGACGCGGCCGCGCCATCTCTCGCGGCGGCGCGCACCGGATCCTGAAGCGCGTACGCGACGAATCTGCCGTCCGCGGTGAGGTCCAGTTGCACCCGGTCGGCGAACGTCTTCACCGACAGTACGTCGCGGATCTGTAACGGCCCACTCATGGCGGCCGCCGGCGACGGCACAGTTGGCGTCTGTGCGGCGAGAAGTGCGGGACACACCAACAGCGCGATGGCTCGCGCTCGCATCACGACTTTCACTGCGTTTGGCGCTGCGCTCGCGAATACCGCAGGTCGCGCACGCGACCCAAGCCCAGGCTCACGGCGGTCACGGCGCCCGCGCCGTTGCGCCGGAACGTGACAAGGCCGCCGCCACCGGTGAACGCGTCCTTGTACACCGGCGTGAGCGCGGATTCCTGGCCGTAGCGATCGCGGCTCACGAGCTTGCCGTCCTTCACCCGGATGGAAAACGAGTTGTCGGCTTCATTGCTGGAGTACGTGCCGCTGTACTGCGCCAGCTCAGCGGGCGACGGCGTCCAGGCTGCCTCGCGCACGTAGAAGGCAGTGTCGCCTTCCGGATCGACCAGCCGCACGCGCGTGGCGTCGACGAAGTCCGCGCGGAGGCCGTTCGCCGACACGAACGCGTTTTCTGACGTCGCAACCATCACCTGACCGCCAAAGCGCACCACGGTGTCCTGCATGGTGACGCGTCCCGGGTTTCCCGTGAGCTGATGCCGGTACACGCCGACACGCGACTGTAATTGTGCGGGTGCCAGGCGGACCGCCGCAGCCGCCTGGCGTGTGGCGGGCTTCAGCTGGCCCTGGAGAAATGCGTCCGCCACTTGATGCCCGATGACGCCCGGATTCACGCCCCCCGAGTTGCACAGCAGGGCGACGCTGAGTTGTTGATCGGGAAAGCGGCCCAGGTACGCGCGATACCCCGCGGTGGCGCCGGTGTGGTTGATCTCGGGCACGCCTTGATACATGTCCACCACCAGCCCCAGCGCGTACGTGATCGTGCGTCCGTTGTTGAGGCGACCCCGCGTCTGCATCTCGTTCACGAAGCGCGCGCCGCCCACGGTTGCGGTGGTCAGGCTCTCGTTCCACTTGAGCAGATCTTCCACCGTGGTGAGCAGACTGCTGTTGCCAAAAACGTTCTCGAACGGCATGTCCTGTCGCCAGCCCACGCCCGCGACGCCCGAGTAGGCCGTGGAGCGATTCTTCACGATGCGGGCGTAGTCGTCGCGCCAGGACGTGTGCGTCATCCCCAGGGGCTCGAACAGGCGCGTCCGCGTGAACGTCGCGAACGATACCCCGCTGACTCGTTCAACCAACATGGCCGCAAGATTGTAATTGCTGTTGCTGTACAGGTATTCGGCGCCGGGCTTGTAGTTGAGCGACTGCTGTCGAGCGATGATGTCCAGTACGTGCGCGTGGGTGTACGTGCGGGTGCCGCGCGGCCAACCGCCCGCGGCCGCAACGACGCCCCAGTCGCGCAATCCGCTGGTGTGGTTGAGCATCTGCCGGATGGTGATCGAGTCCCCGTACGCCGGCAGCTCGGGGAAGTATTTCCGGATGGGGTCTTCCAGTGAGAGCTTGCCGTCGAGAGCGAGCAGCACCACCGCCGCCGCGGTGAACTGCTTTGAGACCGACCCGCCCTCGAAGATGGTGGCAGGCGTATTCGGGACGTCGTACTCCAGGTTCGCCATTCCGTACGCGCGCGTGAGCACGGTCTTGCCGGCGCGCGCGACGCCAACCGCGCATCCGGGGGAGGCGGAACTGGTCCATCCGGCAAACACTTTGTCGACCGCGCCTGCCGAGTCGCCGGGCGCCTGCTGCAGCGCCGCGAGGAATGCAAATAGTTGGAGAAACATGCCCTAACAATGCCGCCGCGCGGCGTGTTCCGGCTAGAGCGTGAGCTGGAGACACCGGTGGGACGCGGCTTGTCCAGACCGCTACCGCACACCGTGGCGCTCGCATGCCAGCGCGCCCCACGAGACAATTCCACGACAAAGTCTCGGGGTTTCCCCGATCAAATTCGCTCGTTTCCGGCGCAAAATTACA
>JANNJV010000328.1:0-10638 GCA_031395945.1 Gemmatimonadota bacterium
CCACGCAGACCCGGCGTGCTGAGCTTGAACTGCTCCTCGAGCTCGAACGCCACACCCAGCCGTTCAAGCGCGAGAAAATGGGTGTCCAGCCGCCGGCGGCCGATGACGTCGCCGCCGGGTGGAGGCAGCACGACCTCACCGCAGCGCGCCAGGAGGGGCGCCGCGAGCAGGATGGACGCTCGAATGCGACGGCAGAGCTCGGGGTCAAGCTCCGTGGCCTGCACGGTCTTCGCGTGGATCTTGAGTGAGTTGCGCTCCGACCACTCGACGTGCGCACCGACGGACTTGCAAAGCTCGACCAGAATCTCGACGTCGCGAATGCGGGGAACGTTCTCGAGCGTGACGGGATGTTCAGTCAGGAGTGCCGCAGCCACGATCGGCAGCGCGGCGTTCTTGTTCCCTGACGGCCGGATTGTGCCCGAGAGCTTGCGACCGCCTTCGACGGAATACTGCAGTGCACCCATAGGCGGCGAAGGTTGACCGGACCAGGCAACAAGGTCAATGGGCTCGCTAACTTGCAGAAGTTGCCGGCGACCGGCTGCATGGCCGGGGTCGCTGGCCTTTCCCTTGCACACCGGTACTCCGATGACAGAACTCATCACGCGCTCGGCTGCGTGGTTGCTTCACCAGGCGGCCATGTTTCCGGACACGGTCGTCATGAAGACGGTGGTGGCGGAGCGCGGCTGGTTCGAGACGGTGACGGGAATCGCGAGCAGCGTCATGACGTTGACGCTGCTGGGCCTGTCCATCGTACTCGCGCCTGCAGCGTGGTCGTTCTGGCGCACCTTTCGGAAAGTGCGTGAGATCATCGACAAGGTGTATGCCGACGTGACGCCGCTGACGCGTCACGCCAGCAACATCGCGGACAACCTGGATTACATCACGACGTCCATCCGGAACGACGTGCAGCAGGTCAACGCGACCATCGCGTCGGCCAACCGGCGCCTGCACCAGGCGGCGGCGCTCACGGAGACCCGGCTGAACGAATTCAACGCGCTCCTGCAGGTCGTGCAGCAGGAGGCCGAACAGGCATTCGTCTCGACGGCGGCCGCAGTGCGCGGCGTGCGAACAGGAGCGGCTACGTTCGGCGGTCTCACGGATGACGCCGACGACGATGCAATGGGAGGAATTGAGGATGGCGACGACAGTGAATCCGACGAGAACGAAATCGACGACCACGACGAACGGGTCGCGCGGAGCCCGTCCGCGCGTCCGCGTCTCCGGTCGAGGCGCCAACGGGGCGAGTGACTCGCGCGAGCTCAAGTACGATCTCCTCACCGCCGCGCTCGTGGGACTGGCGATCGGCGCGGGGACCACGCTGCTCCTCCGCCGCGGCCCGTCGGGCCGCCGGCCCATTGGACCAGCGTGGAAGGCAGCGCGCGCCGGAGCGCGTCTGGCCGGGCGTGGCGCCCGCGTGGCGTGGGATCATGGCGCCGAAGCCTGGGACCGGATTCCGCGTGAAGAGATCGGAGAGAAGGTCCGCGAGTATTTCGACTCCGCGCGCGAGAGCATCGACGAGTACGTGGAGCACGAGCTTCAGGACCTGCGCAAAGCCATTCGCCGCCAGAGGAAGAAGCTGGGGATCTAGCACGTCGCAGGAGCTTCGACGTTCGAGGTTTGAGGTGCGACGTTCTGCAGCGCTGCTGGGAGTGGCGCTCGCCCTTCTGGCGTTGCTCCCGGACACCGCGTGGGCGTGGACACCGGGAACGCACGTCTTCCTCGGCGAAGCGGTGCTGCGCTCGTTGGCGTTGCTTCCCGGCGCTGTTGGCGACCTGTTGCGTGCCTTCCCGCACGAGTTTCTCTACGGCTCCATCGCTGCCGACACCAGCATCGCGAAGAAGTACGCCCCCGCGGGCCGGCACTGCCATTCGTGGCTGGTGGGTTTCGAGATCCACGACGCCGCGCGCGACGAGCCGCTGCGCGCGTTCGCGCTGGGCTACCTCGCGCACCTGGCCGCGGATACGGTGGCGCACAACTACTTTGTGCCGCGGCAGCTGGCGCTCACTTCGTCCACCGCCTCGCTGGGCCACAGCTATTGGGAGAGCCGCTTCGAGACGCACCTGGGTGAACGCTCCAGCCGACGCGCGCGGGATTTGATCCTGCTGGATCACGGCAACGCGGACGCGCTGCTGGATCGCATCCTCAGCCCCACCATCTTCAGCACGTCCACGAATCGCAGAATCTTTCGCGGTATCGTGCACGCGGCGGACGCCGAGTCGTGGCAGCGCGTGTTCCAGGTAATGCTCGAGAACAGCCGCTGGGATCTCAGCGACAACGAAGTGGGCGAGTACCTGGTGCGCTCGTTCGACTTCATCGTGGATTTGTTGTGCCGCATGGACGCCGCCGAGCCCTACAAGCTGGATCCCTCAGGCGACTCGCCGCTGCGGCTGGCCAAACGTGTCCGGCGCCTGGCGCTGCGACAGGGCGGGCCGGACGAGGTGCGCGAGCGCGCCGACCATCATTTCAGCATGCCGGCGACGCAGCTGTCCTTCGCGTTGTCGCTGACGTCGCCGATCTACGTGCCGAACCGCTCCGACAACAGCTGAGCGAGCTTCTTTGGGTCGGCGCTGCCCTTCGATTTCTTCATCGCCGCGCCGATCAGGACACCCTGCAGCCTCTTGTCGCCGGCTGCAAATCGCTCTGCCTCCCTGGGATGCTCGGCGATGACCTCTTCCAGCCAACGACGTAACGAGTCGTCGTCCGACACTTTGAGGAGCCCGTCGCGCTTTGCAATCTCCTCGGGGCGGTCGCCGGACGTCACCATCGCGGCGAAAATCTGCTTGGCCGCCGTATGGCTCACCACGCCGTCGCGCACGAGGTTGAGCAGCGCCGCCAGGTCAGCCGGCCGCACAGCGAAGTGGCCGATCTCCTGACCCGTTGCCTTGAGGGCTGCCAGCACTTCGCCCATCACCCAGTTGGCCGCGGTTTTGGGCTCGCCGGCCTGACGCGCGACGCCCTCGAAATAGTCGCCCACCGCCGGCGATGCAGTCAGCACTTTGATGTCGTAGTCACTGAGCTGATAATCCTTTCTGAACCGCTCGCGACGCGCCTTGGGCAGCTCCGGCAGATGCTCCGCGGCTTTGTGTGTGCGCTTCTTGTCCAGCACGAGCGGCGGGAGATCCGGCTCGGGAAAGTACCGGTAGTCGTGGCTGGCTTCCTTGGCGCGCGCCGGACGTACCTGATCGGCGCTTGCGTCCCAGAGCATCGTCTGCTGCTCCACTGCACCGCCGGCGCGCAATACGTCGCATTGGCGCGCGAACTCCACTTCCAACGCCCGCTCCACGCCGGAGAAGGAATTCATGTTTTTCACTTCGGTCTTCTGGCCAAGCCGCGTCTCGCCCGACCGACGGGCACTGACATTCGCGTCCACGCGCAGACTGCCCGCCTCCATACTGACGTCGCTGACGTCCATGTACTCCAGGATCTGCTTGAGCGTGCGGAGATAGGCGCCCGCCTCGACGGACGAACGCATGTCCGGTTCGCTCACGATCTCGATGAGCGGCACGCCGGCGCGATTGAGATCGATGGCGGTGACGCCGGAGAAACGATCGTGCAGGGACTTGCCCGCGTCCTCTTCCATGTGGACGCGCGTGATGCCGACGCTGATCGTGCGGCCGTCCTGCGGCAGCACGACCTCGAGCTTGCCTTGCGTGGCCAGGGGCTTGTCGTATTGCGAGATCTGGTAGCCCTTGGGCAGATCCGGATAGAAATAGTTCTTGCGGGCGAAGATGGAGACGTCCTGCACGCTGCAGCCCAGCGCCAATGCGGCGCGCACCGCCAGGTCGACCGCCTGCTCGTTCAACACCGGCAGCGCGCCGGGGAGCGCGAGACACACCGGGCAGACGTTCGTGTTTGGCGCGTCGCCAAACGACGTGGGGCAGGAACAGAAGGCCTTGGTGCGAGTCTTCAGCTGCACGTGTACTTCGAGTCCGACCACCATTTCAAAATCGGACGGCGCTTGACGTTCAATGTGTGAGGTTTGACGTTCGACGTTCGTCATTGATGCGCCTCGGAGCCCAGACTGCGCTCGAGAGCAGTGGCGAGTTGGAACATCTGCTGCTCGGCGAAGTGCGGGCACATGAGCTGACCGCCCGCGGGCAACTTATCCACGCGTCCGATGGGGAGCGACAGGGCCGGAATGCCGGCAAGGTTCGCCGTGCATGTGAAGATGTCGCTCATGTACATCTCGTACGGATCGCTCTTTGCGCCGAAGGCAAACGCGGTGCTGGGCGCCGTGGGCGTGAACAGGGCGTGCACCCCTCCCGCGAACACCCTGCGGAAGTCCTGCGCAATCAGGGTTCGCACCTGCATGGCCTTTCTATAGTATGCGTCGTAATAGCCGGCCGAGAGCACGTACGTGCCGAGCATGATACGGCGAGTGACTTCCGGGCCGAACCCCTTGGAGCGTGTCGCCTCGTACATGCCCCGCAACCCGTCGCCCGACGCGCGCAACCCGTACCTGACGCCGTCGAAGCGCGCCAGGTTGGATGATGCCTCCGCAGGGGCGACGATATAGTAGACCGGGATCGCCATCGTCGTGTGCGGCAGCGAGACATCGCGGACTTCGGCGCCCAACGCACGGAAGTGGTCGAGCGCGCGCTCACACAGCGCGCCGATCCGGGCGTCCAACTCCGCCGGGAAGTATTCCTTCGGCCTGCCGATCACCACGCCCTTGAGCGACGCCTTGCTCGGCGCGGAGTAGTCGGGCACCGCAACGTCGGCGCTGGTGGCGTCACGATCGTCGCGCCCCGCAATGACGCGCAGCGCGATGGCCGCATCGGACACGTTGGAGCCAAAGACGCCGATCTGGTCGAGTGACGATCCGAAAGCCACCAGGCCATAGCGGCTCACGCGTCCGTACGTGGGCTTCACCCCAACGATGCCGCAGAAAGCCGCCGGCTGCCGTACCGACCCACCCGTCTCGGAGCCCAGCGCGATAGGCACGACGCCCGCGGCAACGGCCGCGGCGGAGCCACCTGATGACCCGCCCGGGACCAGGTGCGGCGCGATGGGATTCCGCGTGGGACCGAACGCGCTGTTCTCTGTGGACGAACCCATCGCGAATTCGTCGAGGTTGGTTTTTCCCACCAGCACCGCGCCCGCGCCACGCAACCGCTCGATGACCGTCGCCGTGTACGGGCTCACGTAGCCGTCCAGAATCCGCGAACCGCAGCTCACCTGGAGACCGGCTACGGAGATGTTGTCTTTCGCCGCGAAAGGCACACCGAACAACGGCGCGGTCTCGCGCGTCCGCGCATCGAGCTCCAGTTTCGCCGCATGATCGCGCGCCTGGTCGTCGGCGCGTGCCAGGAAGATGTTCAACTTGTCGCGCTCATCGGCCTCACGGGCATGCGCCAGCGCCTGCTTTGTCGTGTCCCGGGCAGAGCGCTCTCCGCTGCGAATGCTCGCGACGATGGTGGCGACTGACGGTCGGTCCCGCGTTGTCACGCCCCCGACTCCGCGTCTTCGTGCGTGGACAGCCGTGGCACGATGAAGAGTCCGTCGCGCATCTCAGGCGCGAACGATTCCGGTCGCTCTTCCAAGGGGATGGACGGCCCGCGGTCCTCGCGCAGCCGCATCCCCTCCCCTGGCTCGGAAAACGCCGCGGACTCCGTGACCCCGGCGGTGTCCACTTTGCTCAGGACATCCATGTGCTCGAGAATCGTGTTGAGATCCCTGGTCAGCTCGCTCGCACGATCGTCCGTGAGTCCGAGCCGCGCGAGCATCGCGACATGACGAACGTCCTGCACTCTGACGGCGTCGGCCATCGCTATTCCAGACTGGGTTCCAGGTTTGCCTGAGCGACGACGAGCGTCTTGCGGCCCACGGTCTCGTCGTCGAAGTCGATCTTCACCTTGGCTTCTCGCCCGACACCGGTGAGCTCGGCGATGGTCCCGCTGCCGAACTTGCGGTGCTTGACGCGGGCGCCGACCTCCAGAGACGCGGTATCCTGCGATTCGTCCTCCGGCGCGACGCGCCGCTCCACGGGCGTTCCGGGGCGGCGCTGGGCCGCCGGAACGTGCGAGAAGCTATCGTCCTCGTAGGCCCCAGGCGACCCGAAACCACTGACCGGCCGTGAGCGCGCGCCGTAGGCATTGCTGGAGCCAAACATCGACGACAGCACCGCGCGGCCGGTACTCCGCACTTTCACCGTCGCGCGCTCATCCACCATCCCCTTGGGGATGTTGGTGAGAAAGCTCGACGCCCGGGACCGGGTCAGCTCGCCGTTGCGGCGGCGCTCTTCCGCGTACGTAAGGATGAGCGACTGCTGGGCGCGCGTGATGCCGACATAGAAGAGCCGCCGCTCTTCTTCGAGTAGCGGCGGGTCGTCGTAGGCACGGGCCAGCGGAAAGAGGCCGTCCTCAAGTCCCGTGATGAACACGATCGGGTACTCCAGCCCCTTGGCGTTGTGCATTGTCATCAGCGTAATGGCGTCGGCGTCGGCGAGCTTGAGCGCATCCACGTCCGCAATCAGGGCCGCCCGCTGGAGAAAGGCGTCCAGCGGTGACGTGCCAGTTTCGCCGCCTTCGTCCACCACGGTCTCGGCAGCACCGTTGATCAACTCCCGGACGTTGTCCAAGCGCTCGCGCGCCGCCCCCTCGCCCTCGGACCGGAGGTGTTCCGCGTAGTTGATGTCGATCACCAGCTCCTTGATCAACTCGTCCACGGAGTACTCGGTGATGTCCGCACGATACTTCGCGATGAGCGCCACGAACGTCGCGAGCGCCGTTCTGGCCGCCGGGCGCAGGTCGGCGATGATGTCGGGCCGGTTGACGGCCGCGAAGAGAGAGAGCCCGTCGGTGCGCGCGCGCTCGGCCAACCACTCTACGGTGGTATCGCCAATGCCGCGGCGTGGTGCGCCCACCGCTCTGCGAAACGCTTCGTCGTCGTCGGGATTGGCCACCAGCCGCAGGTAGGCCATCAGGTCTCGAATCTCGCGCCGATCGTAAAACCGCACGGACCCGACCAATCGATACGGAATGGCATGTCTGCGGCACGATTCCTCGAGCGTCCTGCTCTGCGCGTTGGTGCGGTACAGAATGGCGATGTCGCGCAGCATGGCGCCGCGCTGCGCGCGACGCGACAACACGTCCTGCATCACCCACTCGGCCTCGTCCCGCTCGTCCAGTGAGCGGACGACCGCCACCTTCTCGCCGCCGGATTTGGTGGCGCGCAGCGTCTTGCCCATGCGCGATGTGTTCTCGCTGATGACGGCATTGGCCAGCTCCAGAATGGGCGGGGTGGAGCGGTAGTTCTCCTCCAACCGTACGACGCCGGCGTTGGGAAAGTCCTTGGTGAAGTCGAGGATGTTCTGGATATCCGCGCCACGCCAGCCATAGATGGACTGATCGTCGTCACCGACCACGCAGACGTTGCGATGCTCCCGCGCCAGCAACTTCACAAAGCGGTATTGCGCGCGATTGGTATCCTGATACTCGTCCACCAACACGTGGTCGAAGCGCCGTTGCCAGCGCTGCAGCTCCTGCTCGCTGGACTCGAGCAACCGCACAGGCAGCACGAGCAGGTCGTCGAAGTCCACAGCATTGGCCGTGCGCAACGCGGACTCCAGGTCGCCGTACACGAGCGCCACCGCTTGCGAAAAGGGATCGCGCGCCAGCCGGCTGTACTCCTCGACAGTCACCAGCGCGTTCTTGGCCTCGCTGATGGCGCCTCGGATGGCTCGCGGGGCGTACTGCTTGGGCGGAATGCGATGCCGCTCCATGAGCCGTTTGATAACGGACAACTGCTCGTCCTCATCGTAGATGGTGAACGACGGCGTGCGGTGCAGATGGTTCGCCGCCCGGCGAACCATTCGGGCGCCGATCGCGTGGAAGGTGCCCATCCACATGCCGGTGGGTTCGCGGCCCAACTGCCTCCCGATGCGTTCGCGCATCTCGCCGGCGGCCTTGTTCGTGAACGTCACCGCGAGAATCCGCTCCGCTAAGATGCCCTCCTCGCTGATCAATCGGGTGATGCGCGTGGTGAGCACGCGTGTCTTTCCCGAGCCGGCGCCGGCGAGGACGAGCAGCGGACCGCCACCGAACGAAACGGCCTCGCGCTGAGCCGGGTTCAACCCGGCGAGCAGCGCGTCACTCACGCGATACGGTCCGTGCCGAGATAAGGGCGCAGCACCTCGGGGAGGGTGACGCTACCGTCAGGTTGCTGATAGTGCTCCAGAAGGCAGGCAATGGTGCGCGGGAAGGCGAGCGCAGATCCGTTGAGTGTATGGACGAATCGTGGCTTCTCGCCCTTGGCCGTGCGGTACCGGATGTTCGCGCGTCGTGCCTGAAAGTCGGTGAAATTGCTGCACGACGACACCTCCAGCCACGCGCCGACCCCCGGCGCCCATGCTTCGAGGTCGTAGGTCATGGCCGAGGAAAACCCGGTGTCGCCGGCCGCCAGCAACTTGCGACGATACGGTAGCCCCAGACGCTCGAGCATCGTTTCGGCATGCACGGTCAGCCGCTCCAACTCCGCGGCGGACTCCTCGGGCGTCGCGTAACGCACCAGCTCAACTTTGTCGAACTCGTGGGTGCGCAGCACACCGCGGGTGTCCTTCCCCGCCGACCCCGCCTCGCGTCGGAAGCACTTGGAGTACGCAACGAACGCCATCGGCAGCGTGGTGCCGTCGAGAATCTCGTCGCGATAGAGATTTGTCACGGGCACTTCGGCCGTGGGAATGAGAAACAGCTCGTCGCCTTTGGCCGCGTACGCATCGTCCTCGAACTTGGGCAGCTGTCCCGTACCGGTCATGCTGGCGCGGTTGACGAGGTCGGGGGGCCAGATCTCCTCGTACCCATGCTCGCGCGAATGCGTGTCCATGAAGTACTGGAGCAGGCCACGCGCCAACCGCGCACCGAGGCCCCGGTACACCACAAAGCCGGAGCCACTCACCTTGCTGGCGCGATCAAAGTCGATGATGCCCAACTTCTCGCCGATCTCCCAGTGCGGCCGCAACGACGGTCCCATGCGCGGCGTGCCCCACTCCTTCACCACGCGATTGGCGTCCTCACCGCCCGCGGGAACGTCGGGCAGCGTCATATTGGGCAGCTCGTGTAGAATCGCGTGCAGCTCCTGCTCCACCGCTGCCAGCTCACCCTCGAGCTTCGCGATCTCGACGCCAAGCTCCTTGGCCCGAGCGATCAACTCGTCGGCGGTCTCCTTGTTGCGTTTGCGCTGCGCCACTTCCTGAGATGCGACGTTGCGGGCCGCCTTCCGCTCTTCGACTGCTTGGATCATGACGCGACGCTCACGTTCCAGTCTTTCTGCGCGGTCGAGCACGGGCGTCAGTCCAGCGAGCGCGCCACGGCGCTCGAGCGCGTCGC
Source organism: Gemmatimonadota bacterium (assembly GCA_031395945.1). Lineage (GTDB taxonomy): Bacteria > Gemmatimonadota > Gemmatimonadetes > Gemmatimonadales > Gemmatimonadaceae > DASPMP01. The sequence continues at coordinate 9,327 of JANNJV010000328.1, forward strand.
GAAGAACGTCCATCTGCTCTCGCAACACGCGGATATCGAGCATGGGGCTACTTCGTCGGCAGTTCGCCGTTCCCCACGAGCGACCGGAATCCGCAGTTCCGATTCGTCAAGAGTCGCAGGAAAATCTCGCGCTCCGCCAGATGGATGCTATCCACGACCATCTTGGCGCGAATGTTCAGGCCGAGGATGGCTTCGGATTGGCAGTTCAGGTCGATGATATCGACGAGCACGGTCCGGCCGACGGGCACCACCAGCACCGAGTCGTATACGTACTCCGTGGTCGGCGCCTCGAGGATCGCGTCGAACGCCAGCGGGGTGGTCCGCAGTCCAATCCGATTCATCACGCCCGCAAGCTCGGTGGAGAGCGAGCGCGCCGTCAGCAGCTTGACCGTGCCTGTGTCGGTGATGTCGAAGGCAATGTCGAAACCGAAATCCGGCCCGGCTCGCAGGACGAACATGGCGCGGACGGCCAGCGCGGTGGGGACCGTGGACGGCGTTCCGTTGATGGCGAAGACGCGAAGGCTGTCGCTGCGGTTGGGAAATCGCGCTTTGACCGCCGTGAGGTCGCCGCAGCTTGCGAGAGCTACGACCGCGCCCACGGCGATGAGCAGCGCCGACACTCTTGGGTGCATGGGCGGTCCGGCTCGATTGAACGGGTGACAGGGAGAGTACACGCGAAGGATATCGGAGTGGCAGAGTGAGTTCAAGCGATTATCATCGCTTGACTTGGACCGTAGCCACCCGTAGCCTTCCCGTCGCACTTCACCTCGGCGGAGCACGCATGGCGAACATTCGCGATCTGGTAGCGGCTTTGCGCCAGCGCGAGGGGGTGGACGCGGCGATTGTACTGGGACGGGACGGCCTTCTGATCGACAGCCAGGTCGTGGCGGGACTCAACGCCGAAGATCTTGCCGCTCGGATCCCGCCGATCATCGGACCCGCCGACGAGCTGGGAATGGCCGCGAACCGCGGCGAGGTCGTCACCGCCATTCTCGAGTACAAACAAGGCATCGCCATCATGTCCGTCTTGTCGATCGAAGCCATCCTCGTCGTATTCGTGCAGCCCAGCGCGAACATCGGGCAGCTGCTGTACGAGTTGCGGCGTAACCGCGAGCACATCGCCGCTCTGGTATAGGCGCCTGTCTACCACGGCTTGTCATGTACTCGTCGCCGACGACGAGCCGCACATCGGACGGATCATCAAGATGAAGCTCGAGCAGGGTCCCTTCCGGGCGGGGTCGCCGGGTTGTACCAGCCATTGAACAATCTGGGACTGCAGGGGGGAGCGGATGGCGGTCATGCGCAATTTTGC
>JANNJV010000339.1:0-1949 GCA_031395945.1 Gemmatimonadota bacterium
TCCAGCGTGCCGCCCCCGGCCAGCGTGGGTGCGTCCGGCAACAGGGTGGCGAGCCGACGCTGCACCGCGTGAAAGGTTGCGTCGCGAACAGTCGCCATCGTCGTCACATTCGCATCCTAGCGGTAGAGCGGCCCCATCGCCACGCAACCCTCGCCATCCTGGCCAGCGCCGCTACTCGACGCCGATGTCCCAGGCTTGCTGGAGATCCTTCTTGGAGTAGGCGCGAAAGGCCGTCAGCGTTTGGGTGCGCTGCAGCCCGGGAACGTTGGGGAAGACCTCGGTGACCACCCGCGCGATGTCCTCATACTGGGCCACTCGCACAAGCACCACGAGGTCCCACTCGCCTGACACCGAATAGACCTCGTCCACGCCGTCCACACCGGCAAGCGCGCGCGCGGCCTTGGGAATGAGGCTCGGCTCGACGCGACACAGCACGATGGTGGTGATCACGCGGGCGTCGGGAATGGAGGAACGTTGAGCAGCCAAAGGCCGGCGAGATGGCTGGTGCCGTCGAGATCGACGAGCAGATCCTTGGCGAATCGGATCGTGCGAGTTTGCCGTGCCTTGCCCAACGTGAAATGGAACACGCGTTCGGCCTCGTCCGCTTCCGCCAACACGTGCGTCTCCACTTCCACCGAGGACAGTCCGGGCTGCGACTTGCGCGATGGCAGTTCGACGTGACCATCCTCGATGCGAGTCGGGGGCGCCAGGGATCTGCGCTTTTGCACGTCCGGCCAGACGGCGACTTCCACGCCATTGATGCAGCCGGCTGACACGTCGAGGATGAGCCAGGAGCCGTCGGCGCCCTCGAGTTCCACGGAGCCCGACATTCCGCTGCCACTGGCGCGCGGATTCAACTGCGCCGACAGGATCTCCGTATCCGGATCCCAACGATATTCCACCGCCGCTGCAATGTCGCCAACCGGGCCCACCTTAATGGGAATCTTCACAGCGCGACTCCTTGGAAGTCCAGCAATCTCTACCGGTCCGGCGAACCTCCGGAACCCTACGATCCCGAGGCGTGCCGCGGCGTTGCACCGCGTCTCCTCGAATTCCACGCGCGGTAAACAATACAGACCGATGAAGTGCTGGACTAGACGGTGCCGGAAGGAGATTCGGGCTATCTTTTCTGCGGCGCGTCGGCGCCGATCACGAGCATCCCGGGGACGAGTGGAAAACGATCAAGAGAGTGCCGCCACGCCGGGCGTCACACGCGGGCAGAACCAGTTGCACGTGCTGCCGGAGGATTGGCAGACCGCCGCGTCCGTAATCGAGCCATGGCTCGATCGCATCGAACCGGGCTCCGCCGAAGCAGCCTCGCAACTGCTCGTGATAACCAGCGATGCCGAGGGCGCGGCCGGCGTCGCAAGCCGACTGGCTCCCCTGGCACAAACGCGTAATGTGCGGGTCTTCGCGGCCACGGACACGCGGCGCGCGGTGCGATTGCAGCGCGCGGCGCCCGCGCAGGTAGTCGTGGCGCCACCCATGGTGTTCGTGGAGCTGCTCCAGTCCGCCACACTGAAGGTGAGCGGCGTGCGTGCGGTCGTGCTTGCCTGGGTGGACGACCTCGGTTTGGCCGCAACGCGCGCGCTCGAGACCGTCATGGCGGAGCTGCCGAAGGAGGCCGCGCGCGTGGTGCTTGCGGCGTCGATGACACCGGCGGTCGAACAACTGGTGGAGCGATACGCGCGCCGCGCCCACCGCATGCAGGCCGCGTCGAACGACCCGCTTCCACCGGTGTCGCTCTCCTATATCGCTGTCGGCGACGTCGCTCGCCCAATGGCGTTGCGCCGTCTGCTGGACGCGCTCGACCCGGAGTCCGCGTTCATCGTCACGCGTGGTGCGGAATCCCGGAAAGGCGTTGAGGCACAGCTGCGCTCGTTGGGGTATGGCGGCGAGGCCAGCACCGTGCGCGCGGGCGACGCGCAGGACGGTGCCGTGCAGCTGAT
>JANNJV010000170.1:0-5298 GCA_031395945.1 Gemmatimonadota bacterium
CGGCGCTGACATCTCTGTTGAGCTATCAAACGCCGAAAGGCTCCGCCGCGGACATGCGGGCGCGCGCCAAGACTATCAACTTTGCGACCATCTACGGCCAGGGACCCCACGCGCTCTCGCAACAGTTGAAGATCACCCACGCTGAAGCCCGGGCGTTCATTGACCGCTACTTCGAGCGCTTTACCGGCGTTCGCCAGTACTTGGACTCGTCGGTGGAGTACGCCCGTCAGCACGGCTACGTGCAAACGATCTTCGGTCGGCGCAGATACGTCCCGGAAGTCCGCGAACGGAACTTCAACATTCGCGCATTTGGTGAGCGCGTGGCGGCGAACTCGCCAATCCAGGGCTCGGCGGCGGACCTGATCAAGATCGCGATGGTGCGTGTCGCGAACGCGCTGCGCGAGCACGGCCTCGAGTCGGTCATGCTGCTGCAGGTGCACGATGAGCTTGTCTTCGAAGCTCCCGAGAAGGAGGTCGAGGCGCTTTCGACGCTGGTTCGGACGGAGATGGAGGGCGCGGCCGAGCTCGCGGTCCCGTTGCTCGTGGACATCGGGGTAGGGAAGAACTGGTTGGAAACCAAGCTGGACTAGGGTCGTCTCTCCCTAGGCAGTTCCCGCAACGCACCGTGTCCGAAGGCATGAATGAATGCAAGGTGGTTTCGCGCGCCGCGCACCGCTTTCACGCTCATCGAGCTTCTGGTCGTCGTGGTCGTCATTGGCATCCTGGCGGCCATTGCGATCTCGCGGTTTCGGAATACGAAGGGGAAAGCCTACTACGCGGCGGTCAGGAGTGACCTGCAGAACCTGATGACTGCGGAGGAGTCGTTCTTTTACGACTATCGCCGATATACCACGGACTTGGATTCGCTCCGCGCCACGAAGTCCCCGGGCGTTGTCATCACCATTGTCGAGGCTACTGCTACCGGGTGGGCAGCTACCGCCTACCATCCCTCGTCCTGGCCGCGGATCTGCGCGGTCTACTTCGGGAACGCGGCGGCCGTCATCCCTGCGAGCGTTCCGGATCTCGTTGGCTGCGACCAATGACCCGTTGTGACCGGGCCTGAATACGTCGCGCCGTATCGGGAGTTCTCATCGCGGCGCGAAGGGATGATCTACGCCATGGACGGTGGGCTCTGGCTGCACCGTCACGTGTGGAAGGGACGCCCGATGGCGCACCTCGTCTCCACCGACCGCGAGAAGTTGATGGCGTACGGTGCTCGGGTTGGTCTGCCGGCGTCGCGGTTGCAACACAAGCCGCTCAAGGACCCACGCACGGGCGCGATTCGAGAGGCGTGGCATTGGGACCTTGGCGGTCCGTTCCTGCCGGCACCTAAGTAGCGGCGACCGGCGTCCCGGGCCGGCGGTCCGGCACCCCACGGAGCAGCCACAACGAAATGGCGAACATCAAGATCACGACGCTCACCGCCACTCGATAAGCGACCGCGGTCCCCATGGGCCCCTCGAGGCCATCGACGGTCAGCCCCCAAACGATCGGTCCCGCGATGGCGGCGGCGCGCGCCGACAGCAGCAGCAGGCTGAAATAGCGGCCCGCGGAAACGTCGGGAATGAGCGACAACAGCATGGTGCGCTCCACCGCATTCACGCCGCCGAAATTCAGGCCGATGGCGATGCCAATGAACCAGAACGCCGATTTTCCCGGCACCGCGATCATCACCAACAGCAGTACAATCCAGCCGGCGAGCGTCGCGGCAAGCGCCCGCTTCGGGCCGACGTGATCGGTGAGCCAGCCGTAGAAGTAGCTCCCGAATACCGCGGGCACCGTGAGCACGAGAAACAACGTGCTCACCGCGCTCCCCTCGAACCCCACTGCCTTGATGGCGTAGAGCGACATGAACCCGATGATGGTGCCCACCGCGTCCTGGTAGACGAACGTTGTGATGATGAATCGGAGTGCACCGGGGTGGCGACGAGCGTCGCGCAAGGTCTCGAGAAGCTCCACGAACGGACGACGCCAGTCGATGGTTGCCGCTTTCGCCTCGGGAGCGTGGTCACGGCAGAACAGGATCAGCGGCACCGAAAACACCAGGAAGAGCAATGCCGTTGGAACGAAGACCGATACGCGCCCCGCATGTTCGGTGAACGGCATTGCGCGCAGCCACCGCAGAGTGTCGCCACCCAGACTCCCGATCATCGGCAAGTCGCCTGTGAAAAACGGCGTCACGAGGATCACGCCCACGATTGCGCCGGTGTATCCTAGGGCCACGCCCACCCCGGACATCCGGCCCTGCTCGTTCGCCGGTACCAACTCTGCCAGCATGGCGTTATAGAACGGCAATGCTGCCTGGTACGCGAAGTTTGCGAGCACGAACGCCAGCAGCACCCATTTCAGATCAGCGATCGTTGGACGCCAGCTGCCCGCCGGCGCGCCGCCCACGACGGCTTCTCCGACGAGCGGGATCGTAGTTTGTCCGAGGATTCCGATCATCGCTGTGCCCACGCATGCTGCCACTGTGAACCCCACAACCCACGGCTTTCGCCGCCGCCGCGCGTCCGAGACGGCGCCCAGCAGCGGAACGAAGATCACGACCAATGCGCTCGCCAGCGCGCTCGCCAGACTGTAGACGGTGTTCGATGAGCCGATGTCGCTCACGAGCCACGCCGAAAAGAACAGCGTGGCAACGTTCATCGAGAAGATCGTGTTCGCGAAATCGTAGAACGCCCAGCTCCAGCGTTCGCGCGCGGCCGCGCGGACAGGCACGCGTGCCTCGCCCGCGGCGTCGTACAGCGCATCGTGAGCTGGGTGTGTCATTCGTCTCCGATTGACGGGACCGTGGCAGCACCCAAATTAGGCGGCATGGGGATTACGCGCGTGGCGTCAGCGACCTTTCTTGCTTCGTGCGTGGCCGGGATCACGATATCCTGCGCCCGCCCCGACGCGACTCCGGCGGCCGAATCTGCTGCGGAATCCACGACGGCCGTGGATTCGACCTCTGGGGCGGACCGATGGGTCGCAGAGCTTGGGCAGCTCCTGATCGTTCCCTCGGACAGTGAAAACACGGGTGTTGTGATCTTTCCCCCGACGCCGAGCCCGCGACTGATCTCGTCCGGACCGCTGACCTTGTTCACTCCGTCAGGAGATTCCGTCATCACGCGAGCGGCTCTGGTGGTCTCGGACTCCCAGGTGTGCGGTGAGGCGCCGACCGTTCGCTTCACCACCAGTACGACGGCCGAATGGTCTGTTGGTTTGCTCGGACGCACGGTCTCACACGTTCCGATGGATTCCATCGAGGCGCTCCCAGCCAGGGATTCGTTGCGACTGGCCGCGGAGATTGCACGCCTGGCTTCGAGCATCCCCGCCCCGCGAGAATCGCGCTTTGTCGGCCTCGCGTTCGTGGTGCTCACCGCGAAAGCGTTCCCCGCGCAGGATCGCCAGATCGTGGTCACCCATCTCATCCGCCGCCTGCCGCAGGAAGCCTCGCCAATCGAAGAGCACTCGTTCATCATCGCCGAACGTCCCACGTCGGCGGCGGGATCCGCCCAATACGTCGTCGCGTACTCCCAGCGTTCGGAGGGCACAGAGGAAACGGCAGAGCACTTCGACGTCCTCTCGGTCGTTCGTGGTGCCCGCTCGATTCTCCTGCTGCTGGCCCGGGATCAGGAGACGCAGACCAATTACGAAATTCTCGAGCGCGGCGTGTCGGGCAGCTGGCGCTCACGCTGGTCGCGCGTGCTCTCCTGTTGAGGAGTGAGCCTGGGTCTACGGCTCCGCGTCCGCGCGGCCCAGCATCGCGGGCGCCACGCCCCGGCCGAACGCGCCCAATGCGACCAGGGTAAGCACGTACGGAATCATCAATACCAGTTCATATCGCACCGTCCAACCGGCGGCCTGGACGACGAACTGAAGTGCCATCGCGGCGCCGAATACCAGGCTCGCTACGGCTACGGCGCCAGGCCGCCAGCGTCCCAGCGCGACAATCGCGATCGCCAGGAAGCCGCGACCCGCCGACATTCCTTCGGCGAACGTGCCCGCCTGGGCCAGCACCAGCGTTGCTCCGGCGAGCCCTCCCATCCCGGATCCGAAAAGCACTGCGCCCGCTCGTACGAATACCACACGAATGCCCGCAGCCCTTGCGGCGTCCGGGGCCTCTCCCGCCGCGCGCACGGCCAAGCCGGCGTGAGTCCGCTGGAGAAACCACCACACGGCAGGTACAAGCGCAATGGCGACATAAGTCACCACCGGTTGTCCGAACACCGCGGCTCCGATCACCGGTAGTCGCGACAAGACGGGAATCGCTACGGCGGGATCCGTCTGGACTACCAGCGTTGCCGTGGTGCCGCGCATCCGGAACAACGTCCCGGTGATCCCAAGCGCAAACATCGTCAGCGCCGTGCCTACGATGACCTGATCCCGCCGCCAGACGATTGACAGAACGGTGAAAATCGCGCCGAGCGAAAGGCCGGCAAGCACGGCCGCGCCGTAACCCGCCGCGGGAGCGGACGCGCCACACACGAAGGCGGCAAACGCCCCCGCGATGATGCAACCTTCAAGTCCAATGTTGATCACGCCTGCGCGCTCGGCGACGGTCTCGCCGATCGCCGCCAGCATCAGCGGCGTCGCGGTGCGAATCGCGGCTTCCAGGAATGGCGAGAGTTCGTTCATTGAACGACCGTGCCGCGCCGACGCCACGACGCTGGCGTACTCCATGAGAATTTTCGAATGCTTCCGCTCGCGGCAATCACCCCCAGGATGATCACGGCTTCGACCGCGGTGGCCACCACCGACGGAACGCCCGCGTCGCGCTGCATGCCCAGGGCACCCGTTTCGAGCACGGCGAACAGCAATGCGGAGGCCAGCACGGCCACGGGGTGCAGTCGGGCGAGGATGGCGACCGCGATCGCGGAAAATCCGTAGCCTGGCGAAAGGTTCTCGTACAAGACGTACGTGACGCCCGTGACCTCGATGGCGCCCGCGAGACCCGCCAAGGCGCCACTCGCTACCAACGCGCCCGCGGCGACGCGCGGCACGTTCACTCGTCCCGTGACCTCGGAAACCGTTGGAGAGGCGCCGACGGCTCGAATTCTAAAACCGGTTGCGGTGCGTGACAGAATCCACCACGCGGCCAGCGCGACACCGACGGCGATGATGATACCCGCGTGCAGGCGCGTGTCAGAACCCAGCCTGGGCAGCTGCGCCGAGATCACGATCTGCTCGGTTTGCGGGTAGACGCGAGTGGGCTCCTGCAGGGGACCGCGCACCAGATACGAGACGAGGTTAGCCGCAACGAAGTTGAGCATGATCGTGCTGATCACTTCGAGCACGCCGAACCGCGCCTTCAGA
>JANNJV010000365.1:0-20338 GCA_031395945.1 Gemmatimonadota bacterium
GGTCCCGCAGATGGCGGAGCTGGGAATGTTCGGCGCCAACCTTCCCGAGGAATACGGCTGTGCCGGCCTGAACAACGTCTCATATGGCCTGATCATGCAGGAGCTTGAGCGCGGCGACTCCGGCGTGCGGTCGTTCGCCTCGGTTCAAGGCGCACTCGCCATGTACCCCATATACGCTTTCGGCAGCGAAGTCCAGAAGAAACAGTATTTGCCGAAGATGGCGGCCGGCGAAATCATCGGGTGCTTTGGCCTCACGGAGCCGGACTTTGGCTCCAATCCGTCAGGCATGATCTCGATGGCCAGGCAGCAGAAGGACGGCACCTGGATCCTGAACGGCGCGAAAATGTGGATCACCAACGGATCCACCGCGCACATTGCCGTCGTTTGGGCCAAGACCGACGGCGACGCCGATGACAAGTCCATTCGCGGCTTCATCGTGCCGCGCGGGACAAAAGGTTTTACCTCAAAGGATCAGAAGGGTAAACTCTCCCTCCGCGCCAGCGATACCAGCGAGCTCGTATTCCAGGATGTCCACCTTCCAGCCGACGCAATCCTTCCGAATTCGGGCGGACTGAAGAGCCCTCTTATGTGTTTGACGCAGGCGAGGTACGGGATCTCGTGGGGCGTCATCGGCGCGGCGATGGCGTGTTTTGAAGAAGCGGTTTCATACGCGAAAAACCGGGTGATGTTCGATCGCCCCATCGGCGGCTTTCAGATTCAGCAGGAGCGGCTGGCGGACATGCTCACGGAGATCGTGAAAGCGCAGCTCGTGTCACTGCACCTGGGGCGCATGAAGGACGCTGGCACGATGACGCCGCAGCAGGTCTCGCTGGCTAAGCGCAACAACGTGAGCATCGCGACTGACATCGCCCGCGAATGCCGCCGGTTGCTGGGCGCGGTGGGCATTCTGGCCGAGTACTCGGCCATGCGCCACATGGCCAACCTGGAAAGCGTTTACACGTACGAGGGGACGCACGACATCCATTCGCTCGTGCTTGGCCAGGCCGTCACAGGGTTGAGCGCCTTCAAGTAGATCAGAAGGACAGCGACAACACCGCGTGCCGGCCAGGCACGCGTGCCGCGGCGAAGGCCAGGTTTTCCGGAGTGAACCGCAACGCGCCCAGGCGTTTTGCCGGCGCCGCCTTGGCGAAGCTGTGGCCGGCCAGCGCGCCGACTACCGCTCCTCCCGTCACCAGCCCCATGGCTACGGACGCCCCGTCGGGCTCCACCAGCACAGTGACCGCGCCGCCAAGCAGGCCGCCGGCGATGGTACCGAGCCACGTTTGCGTTACATCGCCAGTGGAATTGTCATAGCGCCGCGCCCAGCCGCGCTCGGCCAATGCAATTCCGGCCAGCCCGCCGATGGTGCCGCCGGCGAAAGCCCCCCGTATGTCATCGGCGTCCACGAACGGCGTGACGCCGGCCGCCACGCCCAGCACCGCCCCGACCGTGAGTAGGCGCACGTCGCCGGCCGTGACGGTGTAGCGCGCGCGCCGGGGATAATGCGGCCCCAGCAGATAGCCCACGAGTCCCGCCGCGACCATCGAGCCAGCGACCGTCCGTTCTGCGCTCTCGCGATCCGGACCGAACGATCCGGCGATGCCGAGCACGGTGCCAGCCGCGAAGGTGGACGCCGACATCGCGGCGTGCGCCTCACTGTCCGTGAGTCCGCGCCCGCGCACATATCCGATGGCCGATCCCACGACGGCACCGCCGAGCGCGATACCGCTGTACGTCTTCTGATGAACGTCCTCGCCGCCAAACGCGCGCATCATGCCGGCGGCGGTTCCCGCGCCGCGGATGGCCCCGTCGGTCGCGAGATCGTTCTGCGCGCGCGTGATCGGTGTCGTTCGCGAGATGTTGTTGAGCGCGAAGTAGCTGCCGCCGACGCTGATGAGGTAGAGCGCGGTGGCGGTTTGTCCGTCATCCGACAGCGACGCGAGCAGGGGTCCGTACAAAGCAGCCGCGAGGATCATCTGGTTCCTGAGGAACGCACCGCGCGCCGGTTCGGAAATCATGTCCGGACGATCTTCGCCGACGCGCGACCCGATGACCGTCATTGCCGCGTCCACGACGGTGCGCAACGTTTGCAACTGCTCGTCGCTCAACGTATGACGCTCGAGGGCGCCACCCGGTCGTTCGGCGACCAGCACGATGCCGCCCGTACTCACACTGAAGACGCGCGCCTGGAGAAAGTCGCCCTGTACGGGCCACGCGGGTGGCGACAGTCCCAGCCGCGACACCAGTGACGGTGTCAGACTGCCGATCTTTCCCGCGCTGTCGAACGCCAATGGCCGCTCGACTACCTGGGCATCGAGGCGCGTCGCGACGGCGAGCGCCAACACTATTGTGGCTCGGACCAAGCTATCTTTTTTCGCCATGAAGATTGCCGTTTGCATCAAGCGTACACCAGACTCCGAATCCAGGTTCAGAATCGCCGGATCCGGAGCGAATATCGACGAGTCAGGACTGAAGTTCGACATGGATGATTTCGCCAGTTACGCGGTCGAGGTCGCGCTTCAACTGAACGAAAAGCAGGGCCCGGGTGAGACCGTCGTTTTCGCTGTTGGCCCGGACAGTGTGCAGGAAACGCTCCGCAAGGCCATGAGCATGGGCGCCGACCGCGCCGTGCATCTCAAATCGGATGCCTCGGTCTTCGACGGACTGGCAATCGCCAAGGCGCTGGCCGCCGAGCTCAAACCGGCGGGGTTCGATCTCGTGCTTTTCGGAAAGTATGCGTTTGACACGTCCGCGAGCATTGTCGGGACGGCGACCGGCGAGCTGCTCGGCGTCGCATGTGTCACGGCCGCGTCCAAGCTAGAGATCGCCAATGGCAAAGGCACGGCGCGACGCGAGATCGAAGGCGCCGGCGAAGTGGTCGAGTTTTCGCTGCCGGCGGTGGTCACCATTGACGAGGGAATCGCGCGCCCGCGATACCCGTCGCTGAAAGGCATCATGGCGGCCAAGAAGAAGCCACTCGAGAGCAAGCCCGCGCAACTCGGCGACATTCGCGTCACGGTGAAGTCCATGGAATTGCCGCCGGATCGGCCGCCGGGACGGATCATTGGTCAAGGCGCTGCCGCCGTGCCCGAGCTCATACGGTTGCTGCAGACCGAGGCCAAGGTCCTCTGATGCCGAACGTCCTGGTGGTCGCGGAAAGCCGCGGCGCGGAACTCCGGAAGGTCGCGCTCGAGATTATTACCGCGGGGCGCGCGCTCGCGGAGAAGTTAGGTGGCGGTGAGGTGCACGCGATTCTTGCCGGCGCTCCTGGCGTTGGAGCCAAAGCCGCCCAACTCGGTCAGCACGGTGCCGACCTCGTGCTGGTGTGCGAGCACGCCGGCTTGGCCCGCTACGCGCGGGAAGCGCTGGCCGCCACTGTCGCGGAGCGCGCGAAAGTCGGGTACCGCGCGGTCCTCATCCCATTCTCGGCCCAGGGACGTGATCTGGCTCCGCGCATCGCCGCGCGGCTCGATGCTGCCATTGCCTCCGACGTGATCGAATTCAGCGGCGCGACTGGGGACACCATCACGGTCAAGCACCCTGGCTTCGCGAGCAAGGTGCTCATCTCACTGGAGGTGAAAGGCACGCCGGCCGTTCTGTCTGTGCGTCCGTCGGCGTTCACGCCGGCACCGAACGCGCGTCCCGGGAAAACAGAGAGCATTGCTCCCGCGTCTGATCCGGGCGCCGAACGGGTGGTGGTGAAGGAAATTCTGGAGGGCGCGAAAGGAAAGCTCGATCTTGGCGAGGCGCCGGTGATCGTGGCGGGGGGGCGCGGCCTTCGCGCTCCGGAGAATTTCAAGCTCGTCGAAGATCTCGCGTCGGCGTTTGGAAACGCCGCGGTGGGATGTACCCGCGCAGTGACGGACGAAGGCTGGCGGCCGCACGCTGATCAGATTGGCCAGACTGGACGCCAGGTGAGCCCGCAATTGTACGTCGCCGTCGGGATCTCCGGTGCCATCCAGCATCTGGCCGGCATGCGGACGGCGCGGACCATCGTCGCCATCAACAAGGATCCCGAAGCACCCATCTTCAAGGTCGCCGACTATGGAATCGTCGGTGACGTCTTCGAAGTCGTACCTGCGCTCACGGAAGCGGTACGCGAAGCCAAGAAGGGGCATTGACCGCCGAGAACGTCGTCTTCCTGTTCGTCCTGCTGGTCGCCGCCGGATTCTTCTCGCTCAACGTCCAGCGGCTCGTGCAGTACATGCGGCTCGGAAAACCCGAGGATCGCACCGATCATCCCTTTCTGCGTATCTGGAACGTGCTGCGGGTCGGCATCGCCCAGACCAAGATTCTCCGTGAGCCGATCGCGGGCGTCATGCACGCCACGATCTTCTGGGGATTCATGGTGCTCACGGCGGGCACCGTCGAGCTACTGATGGCGGGCGTCTTTCCGGGATTTGCATATTCGCGGCTCCTGCCCGATCTGCTCTACAAAGGGTACGAACTTTCGCAGGATGCCTTTGCGGTCCTGGTGCTGGGAGCAATCGCATTTGCGTACTTTCGCCGCCTCGTGCTGCGGCCGCGTCGCTTGACGGGCGACCAGATCGAGCATCTCGACGCATACATCATTCTCGGGATGATCGCCGGCCTGATGGTGACGTACCTGGTGGCCGGCGGTTTCCTGGCGGTGGCCCGACCGGGCGCCGTCGAGATTCCGCGCTTCGCGTCACTGGCGGTGGGTCATGCTCTCGCATGGATCGACCCAAATGCCGCGTGGATCGGCTACCGCGTGAGCTGGTGGATCCATGCGCTACTCGTGCTCGCGTTCCTGAACTATCTGCCGTATTCCAAGCATCTGCACGTCGCGTCGTCCCTGTTCAACGTCTACTTCTCGAATACGAGCTGGAAGGGCGAGCGCGCGGTGATGCGACCCATGGACCTCGAAGCGGACGTCGAAAAGTTCGGCGCCTCGGATGTCGAGGACTTGACCTGGAAGAATCTCCTCGACGGATACTCGTGCACCGAGTGCGGCCGCTGTACCGCGGCGTGCCCGGCCAACATTACGGGAAAGCTGTTGAGCCCGCGGAAAATCGTGGTGAACGCGCGTCAACGGCTGATGGAAAAGGCGCCCGTGTTGACCGGTGACCGCATGGAGTTTCTCCGGCCCATGTTCGTCCATGCCGAGGGTGCCGACGCGAGCACGCCCGGTGGCGGGTTGCGTTCGGCGAGCGAGGTGCTCGAGCACCGGCTGCTCGACCAGTACATCTCGGAAGAGGAGCTGTGGGCGTGCACGAGCTGTCGCGCCTGTGTTCAGGAGTGCCCCGTTTCGATCGACCAGCTCGACGTAATCAATGAGATGCGACGCTTTCTCGTGTTGAGCGAGTCACGATTCCCCGCCGAAGTGCAGCCCACCTTCCAATCCCTCGAGCGCAACGGTTCACCGTGGGCGTTCCCGCAGTCCGACCGGGCCAAGTGGGCCGAGGGGATGAGTGTGCCCACGATGGCCCAGTTGCAGGAAGGCGGGGAACATCCGGACGTCCTGTTCTGGGTGGGCTGCATGGGGTCGTTCGACGACCGCGCGAAAAAAATCACCGTGGCCTTTGCGCGAATCCTGCAGGCGTGCGGGATCCGCTTCGCCATCCTGGGACAGGAAGAACACTGCCACGGGGATCCCGCCCGACGGCTTGGCAACGAATACCTGTATCAGCTGCTGGCGAAAGACACGATCGAGACGCTCGACCGGTACAAGGTCACGACGGTCGTCACCAGTTGCCCCCACTGCTTTCACCAGATTGGAAACGAGTTTCCCCAACTGGGCGGCAACTACGAGGTCATTCATCACTCCACGTACATCGAACGCCTGCTGCAGGAAAACCGCGTGCCGCTGCTGACTGACGACGGTAAGCGGCTCACGGTCGCGTACCACGACTCCTGCTATCTCGGCCGGTACAACGACATCTACGACGCACCGCGTGAGACCTTGCGACGCGCGCTGCCCGTGATCAACCTGGTCGAACCCCCGCGCAGCAAGGATCGCGGGCTCTGTTGCGGCGCGGGCGGTGGCCGGATGTTCATGGAAGAAACCACCGGCAAGCGCATCAACGTCGAGCGCGTCGAAGAGCTGCTCGCTACCGGTGCGGACACCATTGCCGTAGCCTGCCCGTTCTGCATGACGATGATGAGCGATGGCGCGCGCGCGAAGAACGCGGAAGTCCAGGTGGTGGACATCGCAGAAGTCGTCGCCAGCCGTCTAGTGCAGTAGCGGGTTTCTCTCCCGCGAGGCTCGGGCTGCGCTTACCGTCACGAAGGCACTGGGGTGACATCGTGTCCGGTGTCATCCCGCAGCAAAAGGGCCTGCACGACTTGCCCTGCCTCAATTCGGGGTCGTTCCGGCGGAACCACCAGCAGCGCGTTCGCTCGCGCCATCGAGGAAAGCAATCCCGAGCCCTGAGGACCAGCCAGCGAGGCAACGAGGCCAGCGTCCGTGATGGCGACCTGCGCGCGGAGAAAGTGGACGAGGGGTGCGCCGATGGTCACTGCTTCGGTGAGTCGCACGGGCACTGGCCGGCGAAAGAGCAGGGAGTGGCCCAGCATTTTCCGGATTGCTGGGCGGGCGAACAGCTCAAACGTGACCAACGTCGAGACGGGATTCCCAGGGAGGCCCAACCAGGGAATGCCTCGCAGCAAGCCGAAACCCATAGGCGCTCCTGGCCGGATTTTCACGCGCCAGAACCGGTGCGTCGCCCCCAGATCGGCGAGCACGCTGCGGGTAAAATCGAACGCCCCTACCGATACGCCACCTGTTGTGAGCAGCAAATCGCACTCAGCGGCCGACAGGCGGGCGCGCATTGCGACCGGATCGTCCCCAACCAGGCCGAGGGACACAGGCTCGCCGCCCGCTTGGCGTACTGCGGCGTCGAGAGAATAGCTGTTGGACGTTATGATGCGTGTTCCCTCGAGGACCTCCGCGAATCGGTCGATGTCCACGAGTTCGTTTCCCGAAGCCAGAATGGCGACTCGGGGCCGACGAAACACACGCACATCCGCTCGTCCTACCGACGCGAGCAATCCGATGTGGCCAGGCTGGAGCTCAGTGCCGGCGCCCGCCGCGACGTCGCCGACACCGATGTCCTCGCCTCGTGGACGAATGTTGCGCAGGAGGTCGCGATCGGACCGAATCAGCACGATCGATTCGCCAGCATCGGTGTCTTCCACCCGGATCACGGAATCCGCGCCATCTGGAACCGGCGCACCCGTCATGATGCGCATCGCCTCGCCTGCTCCCACCGCGTGGCTGCTTGCCACGCCCGCGGCGACTGTGCCGACAACCTTCAGCAGCACAGGCGACCCCTGGCTCGCGGACGGCACATCGCGGGATCGCACCGCGTAGCCATCCATCGACGCGTTGTTCCACGGCGGAAGTTCGAGCGGCGATCGAACGATTTCGGCGAGCACGCGGCCAACCGCCTGCCGCAACGCCACGGTTTCTGGATCGAGCGCCCGAACCTCACGGAGAATCTCGGCGCACGCTTCCGCTACCGTCAGGGAACGATCGTTCAGTTACCACCCCTTCCGCGCCCGTCGCGCAGGCGTGATAGCCGCACCGCAATGGTATCCTGCACGCGGGAGATGTACGCGGTCGGCACCAGGTAATTGTTGCAGAGGACGCTGTAGAGAAGCATGCGACCGTCCGCGCTGGTGACGTAGCCTGAAAGCGAACGCACGTTGCTCAATGTGCCTGTTTTCCCCCGGACATTTGCTTCGCCCATGGTGCTGCGCATGCGCGTGCGCAGAGTGCCGTCCACGCCCGCCACGGGGAACGCGTCATAGTAGGTCTGGAAGTGCGGGCCGCGCCGCATGGCATCCAGGACGCGGATGAGTGTTTCCGGCGACACCAGATCCTGCCGCGACAACCCGCTTCCGTCCCACACCAGAAACCCGTCGCTTTCCGCGCCCCAGGCGCGGAGTCGCTCCCCAATGAGGCGACGGGCGACGCGCGCGCTGCCCGTGTCCGTTCGCTGAAGCGCCACGGACTTGAAGAGCATTTCGCCAATCTGGTTTTGCGAGGGCTTCATGAACGCCGCCAGGATCTGCGACAGCGGCGGTGACACCAGCACGAAAAGAGTATCGAGCGTGGTGGCTGGATCGAGGACGCTGTCCTCAACGGTCACGCCCTGATCGGTAAGCACCTCCCGCAGCGCCTCGAGATAGGCGACCGAGGGATCGCGGTAGGTCACGGTGAGCGTTGCGCTATCGCCGGCGGGTATCGTGCCCGTGACCACGACGTCGCCGCGAAGGGTGTCCTTCACCGCATCGAGTTGGGGGAGCGAATCGCGGCCCAGCCCGCGCACGATCGTCGTCGCCTCGTTGCGAAGCCGTGGAAACGTCCGAGCGGGTGACGTCCGCAGCTCAGGCGGTTCGCCGGCCGTGAGACTCGCGCGCACGCTCACCTCGGCGATCCCCTCGTTGAAGAGCAGCTCGTCGATGGCCGCGCCGCTCGATGTGGCGAGGTCGTCGTATTCCCACGCCCAACCCACGTTGCCGTCTGGGAACGCGTTGCCGAAGGGAAGCAGCCGTCCCCGAATGCGTGTAATGCCGCGTGCGCGCAGGGACTGCGCAACCGACTGCAGGGGCAACATGGCATCGCCAGCCACGTGATCGCTGACGCTCGGATCTCCGCGACCGATAACGAGAAGATCGCCATTCAACGCGCTGTCACGGATTTCACCGCGGGCTACGAATGGCGTCTGAAAACGGTAGTCGGGCCCGAAGGCGTCGAGCGCCACTGCCGACGTAATGATTTTCTGGTTCGAGGCGGGGACCAGCAACTTGCCGGCGTCGCGCGAGTACAGCGTATCGCCGCGTTCGGGGTCGACGATCAGGACGCCCCAACGCGCGTGCCGCGTATCCGGAGCCGCGAGCATCGAATCAATGACGTGACGGAGCTCGGCGCGCTCATCGACCGATGGAGTCGGAGCAAGAGTGCCGCGGGTGCACGCCGCACCTGCACATACCAACAGGAGCTGCCAGACGGCGCTCCGCATCATCGGAATCTCCGGCGAGAGTCCGGAGAAGTTACTTCGCGGGCGCGGTCATGGCGCGAGCTGTCGCCAGATCCTCAAAGGTGTTCACGCTGAAAAACAGCCGCGTGGCATCGCCACATCGAGCCACCTGTTCGGCGCTGAGCCGTGAGACCCGAGCCATCTGCCCAACGAAATCGCGAGCAGGCCCTCCCCCCGCTTCGAGAAACCGGGTCAAGGCGGGTCGGATGCGCGTCGAGTAGAAAGCGCAAAATGGTTCGAATCCGTGTGGCGAATGGCTGGCTGGGACTACGACGTCGGCATCGTGTTCGAGCGCCGCACTCTTCAGCGCCTCCAGCAGTACAGGAGCGACAAACGGCATGTCCCAAGCGACCACGAGCAGGTCCTGCCCAAGTGCGAGCCCTGCTTCAATGCCTGCAAGTCCGCCAGTTCCAGGGTAATTATCCGACACTATGGGGACATCAACAAGCCAATTCATCGCATTCTTGTCATTGGCTGCGAGGAGGATCGTCGGAGTAACCTGTCTCAGTGTATCGGCGACAAGGTCAATGATCCGATAGTCGCCCATCATCTCGAGACCCTTCGGGATGCCGCCGAGCCGCCGGCTGGTGCCCCCAGCCAGGACAAGCCCGGCCGGAGCGCGGCGTGTCAGATGCGGAGGCCGCGGCGTTCCGCAGCCGCGTCGAGCTCGACCGTCAACGCTCGCTCGACGATGGGTGACTCCATTCCGTCGCCCCGGCGCTCTTTCATGTACCGCGCGCACGCGTGGCAGACCAGCAACTCATAGCCGAGATCGATGGCGTCCACCCGAACAAAGGTTGGCGCGCGCGTCGCTTCGCAACCGAGGCACCCCGTCGTCGGCGCAGTCCACTGCGTGTCGCACCGTGCGCAGACCAGGGTCCGTCTGGTGCCGGAGCGCACCGCCAGGTCGGGAGGGCCGCCGCAGCACGGGCAACTGGGTTTCTTCCAATCGCTGAGCTGAAGGTCCTTGCTGGCCTGTGCCGCGGCGCTCCGAAGAATGGCGTTTCCCAACAAGGCTGCAGCACGGAGGGCGAGGCGCCGTCCCTCGTCGCTCGAGCCCCGCTCGCCAACCAGCCACGCCTTCAGCAATGGCTGCGCGATGGCGTAACCCTTTCGGAATGATTCGAGCGCTCGCGGCGAAGCCAGGCCACACATCTCGAACGCCGTCGCTACCCGGCCAAGGCTTCCATCGAGATCGCCAGCGGAACGCAAGACGTCGTTGGGATCGAATGCGACGCGCCCATCAGTGAGATTGGCGCGCGCCCGCTTCACCCGCGCCGGGGTCAATCGGAAACGGCCCAAATCCGAGTGCACCCGAATGAGTGGAGCCAGCTCGTCAGAGAAGCCACTATTGGGCGCGCTCTCGCGCGCGATTGTCTTTGTAGTCGTCAAGGAGATTCCGCAAAGCGCACAGATCTGTTATCGCACGCGTTTTCCACACTTGAGGAAGAACGAACCCCCATGTTGGTCACGCGCGTCGCGAACGTGCGTTTTGCGAAATCAGTCCTGCCTATCCCTGCCGCTGAGCGTAGGGTCTTCTGCCACAGCCACTTCGGCTTCGTGATCTTCGCCGGGGATTCCGCCGCCCAGCGGGCTACCTGGAGAACAGGTACGAGATTCCGATCGTCAGCGACGGATTGTTCAACCAGGCACTTCGTCCCTGACTCCCGGTGAACACTGTTGTCGCGTCGGGCGCCGGCGCGTAGTAGCTGTCCGGATACTTGATCGAGTACAAATGGTTGACGAGATCGGCGCGAAACTGGTATCTGCCGCCCGGCACCCAGCGAATGCCAGCGCCCCAGGTAAATGCAAAGCGGGTACCGAATGCGAACTCACCGACGTCGGCCTTCGTGTGAAAATCCGTGACGATCCCGGCACCGCCGCGCAGCTCGGGCACGAGATTGAAAAAGCTGCGTGCGCCGGTGAGCCCAAGCCCGATACCGATGTCGGCCATGTAGAGGGGCCAGCGCCAGGTGCCCAGGTACTTGCACTCTCGATCCGCCGATGCACACGACTTCGGTAATTCGGGATCCAGAACCCGGCGTTCCGACGCAACGCGAGCGAGGTCGAACGTGATGTTCGTCGGCCCGCTGGCGCGCCACTGATAATGCGCTCCGACCATCAGGCCGCTCCGAGGCGCAACGCGCGCCGGATCCAGCTTCGCGCGGTACCACCCGGTGAAGAAGGTGATTTCCTGCGTCTCACGAAGGTCGCGAAACGGACTCTGATGCGGCGGATATCCCACCTGCGCGCCGAGTGCGCCGCTGCCCGCGCACATCAGCGTTGCCAGCAGAGCAAAGGTTCTGCTCGTCATTCAGCCACTCCAGCCCCGAGGTGTCGCAAATCCATTCCCGTCATCTCCGTGGGTCGCTCCAGTCCAAGCATCTGCAATATCGTCGGTCCAATGTCGCACAGCGCTCCCCCCGCCCGAAGCGGGCAATCGCCATCAGGGTCGATGACGACCAGCGGCACCGGGTTCGTGGTGTGCGCCGTGTGCGGTCCGCCAGTGGCGGGATCGATCATCATCTCGCAGTTGCCGTGGTCCGCGGTAATGAGCAGCCGCGCGCCGCCCCGTTCGGCCGACTCCAGCACCCGACTCACACAACGATCGACGGTTTCCACCGCTGCGATAGTCGCTGGTATGGAGCCGGTATGGCCGACCATGTCGCCGTTGGCGTAGTTGCACAATATGAAATCATGCTCGCGCGCGTCGATCGCGCGGCACAACACGTCGGTGACTCCGGCGGCGCTCATCTCCGGTGCCAGGTCGTACGTCGCCACCTTCTGACTGGGAACCAGCAGGCGCTCCTCACCGGGGAAGGGCGTTTCCACACCGCCGTTGAAGAAATACGTGACATGCGCGTATTTCTCGGTTTCGGCGGTTCGAAACATCGTCTGACCGGCATTGGACACCACTTCGCCCACGATGTTCGCCATGGACTGCGGAGGAAACGCCACCGGCAAGTTGAACGTGCGGTCGTACGACGTCATCGTGACGACGTGCAGCTTCGGGCGACTGCCCACGCGGAAGCCGGAGAACTGGTCGTCCGTCACGGCACGCACCATCTGGCGCATTCGATCCGAGCGATAGTTGCAGCAGATCAGGACATCACCATCCCGCATGGGCGCGACGGGCTGCCCATCGCGCATCACGACGTGCGGCTCGATGAATTCGTCGGTGACATCGCGCGCGTAGGCCTGCTCAATAACGGCCAGTGGGTCATCGGTTGCCGCACCGGTGCCTTTGACGGACGCCAGGTACCACTTCTCCATGCGCTCCCACCGCGCGTCTCGGTCCATGCCGAAATATCGTCCGCCAAGGCTGGCAACCTGCGCCCGGTTCCCCGCGTACTCCAGCAGCGTTTTCATGAAGCCGAGCGCCGAGCGGGGCATGGTGTCACGACCGTCGAGCAGCGCATGAATGGCGACGCGCGGCACGCGCCGGTTTGTCGCCAGGTCGATGAGCGCAAACAGATGCTGATCCTGGGCGTGCACGCCACCGTTGCCAATCAAGCCCATCAGATGCAGCGTGCCTCGGCGTCGCGTGGCATGGTCGCACGCCTCCACGAACGCCGGGTTCTCGAAAAACGCTCCGGTTTCGATGGCGGCATTGATGCGAACCAGGTCTTGCATCACTACGCGGCCCGCACCGAGATTCAGGTGTCCGACTTCGCTGTTGCCCATCTGTCCTTCTGGCAGCCCCACGGCCAATCCCGAAGCGCTCAGCAGTGTGCGCGGCGCGCGCGACCAGAGCCGGTCCCATGTCGGTGTGTTGGCCAACGCGATCGCGTTGCCTTCGCGCGCTTCACGGAAACCCCATCCGTCGAGGACAACGAGCACGACAGGACGACGGAGCGACATTGCGACTGGTGAATTCGGGCGAAGAAGTGGAGCTGGCGGACCGCAAAAGCCTTGCTCTGTGAGTGCCGGCAGACCATCGTCCGACGCGGCCATGCAAAATGTACCCGCCGCAATCACCTCGACCAAGCCACAATGAGCCCTGTGAATGACTGATGAACCGACGGACATGAAGCCCGAGGCCCCGGCTGGCGAGCGGCGCCGCCCGGGCTGGGCGGAGTTCCGGCATTCGTATCCCGGACTGATCGCCACTATGGGCGTGGCGCTGATTGCGTTGCTCGCGATGGACGTATGGATCTTTGCGAAACGGCAGCGCTACGACAACGAAATCCGGCGGCTGCGCGCCTCGATGACGGCTCTCGAGCGTCAACGCGCCGACCAGATCGTGGCGCAGGAAGAGAGCAAACTGCGCGTGGCGATCGAGTTGCTCCGCCGTCAGGCGCAAATGGAGAACGCACTGCACCTGTCCGTCACCGTGGATAGCAATGCGATGTATCTCGAGCGCGAGGGCGCTATGCTGCGCGCCATGCCCGTCGAGATCGGGCCGGAAAGACTTGTCGGCATTGCGCCGGATACGGTTCATCTCGCGGCCCCGCGAGGGGTTCGCACGGTCTCGCGCGTGCTAAGCGCCGACGTTGCGTGGGACGTGCCTGCATGGGTATACGCAGACCGCGGCGTTCCGATTCCGCCGGCCCGCTCCGTCCGCGGCGCGCTGGGTCCGGTGGCCCTGCTGCTCGACGGCGGGACCGTCATCTACTCCATGCCAAATGTTGGCCCGCTCAACGACTCCACGTACGTCATGCCAGGAGCCGTGCGCGCGCGCGCCGATGATCTGCGCGCCATGCTCCCAAATCTCACACCGGGCGTTCGCGTCTACTTCTACTGATGAAACTTCCTCTTGCTCGCGGCGGGCGCATCATCTGGGCGCTGATTGGCTCGGTGTTCCTTGTGGCGATTGCCACCACGCTGGTGTTCGCCAACACGCTGACGGTCCGGTATGAACGCGACGTGAGCCGCATGGTATTCAACGACAACACGGAACTGTTGGACGACCTGCGACGGCGCGCAGGAATGGAAGGCGACAGCCTGGCCCGGCTCCTTTCGGAGAAGTCCGAGCCTTCGGCGGGCAAGGCCTACATCGTGGTCAGCATCGAAGAACACCGATTGTGGTATCGCCAGGGAGACAGCCTGCTTTTCTCCGCGGCGGTGGCCACCGGCAGCGGCAAGGTGCTCGAGCGATCAGGCTCCGACAACCACTGGCGGTTCGAGACGCCGCGCGGACGTCTCTCCGTGGTCTCCAAGGAAACCGATCCCGTCTGGGTTCCTCCAGACTGGCACTACGTCGAGCAGGCGCAGAAGAAGGGCTTGGGCATCATTCGCCTCAATCGCAACGAGCGTATTCCCACAGGCGACGGCGGTTGGATCACCGTGGCGGGCTCTGACGTAGTGAAGCAGTACTCCGATGGTCGTCTTACTCCTGTAGAGGTTGTCGAGAACAAGGAGCTGGCGGCCGGCGGGAACATCATCATTCCGCCCTTCGGCACGAACCAGCGGAAATATCGAGGCGTATTGGGTACGCATCGCCTCAACATCGGCGACGGATACGCCCTTCACGGTACCGACAAACCCGAAACAATTGGCCGTTCGGTCAGTCACGGATGCGTAAGACTTCGAAATGAGGATATCGCGAGGCTATACGAGATCGTCCCTGTAGGAACACCAGTGTTCATCTACTAGGAATCACGAGTCAACTGACCGAATAGTCAGCGCGCCGATGGATCTGTGAGACAGCGCACGTCGTTAAGGCTAAGTGCGGTCTTAAATTACGGTGCGAATTGAAGTTCCAGCGTTGAGGGAGAAGTTCTGATGAGAGGAAAGTTCCTGATCAAGGCGCTGCTAGGGAGCAGTGCCGCGATCGCCATTTCTGTGGTAAACACCGAGTTCAGCCCGGACACCTGGCTGTCGGGTTCTGCTGTCGGGAAATCGGTTGCCGACGACTCTCTGCCAGCGACGGCCGGGCGCAGCGGCAAGCTGGTGGGGCCGGTTTTTTCCTACCTCTCGCAACGTCCGTTTGCTGACAAGGTCAACGGCCGGATCGGTCAGTACCTAATTGGCTTCTGGCCAGGTGAGCAAAGACGTGTTAACTCAGTGGCCTACCAAAACCCGAAGGGATTCTTCGAGGTCACTTCCGAGAACCAGGACACGCGCGTCTCGGAGCATTTCAGAATTCGTGACTTTTTGACCAAAGGGCAGGTCGGTACCTGGCCCAAGTACTTGGTCTTGCAGGAAGAACTGATCGACAAGTTGGAGCTGGTCATTCAGGAGCTAAACGCGGGTGGCGTTGTGGTGAGCCACCTGTCAGTCATGAGCGGATTTCGCACGCCGCAATACAACGGCCCGGGCGGTGATGGGCGATCCGGCCTGAGTCGGCACATGTACGGTGATGCAGCTGACGTTTTTGTCGATAACGATAAGAATGGGCATATGGACGACCTGAACCGAGACGGCAAGGTGGACCATCGCGACGCTCGCGTCATTCTGGACGCGGTCGATCGTGTAGAGCGGCGCCATCCGGATCTCGTGGGTGGCACCGGGGTTTACCGCGCCAATTCGGCGCACGGACCCTTCGCGCACGTCGACGTGCGCGGCTGGCGCGCACGGTGGGGGTTAACGGGTTGAAAAAGAAACAGCGGCGGTTCAAACCAAAAATCCGACGTCAGCGAGGCCTCAAGGCCCACCTGGCGACGGTACTCGTCGCTGTCTGCGCCGCCGTTGGCGTCATCCAGTTCTATCGTCCCGGCTCCGCGCTGGGCCGCACGCCGTTCGGCCGTATTGCCGAGATGTCGTACAGCCTCGGGAACGCCTCGGAGAATGCATTCGGCCGCAGCGGAGAAGTGAAGTTGCTCTTCACCATGCCTGGCGAGCGCGTTGAATTTCCGCTGGCGGTTGGTGGTGATCCCGCGGCCATCAGCTACGAGTGGACTTCGTTGCGCGGCAACGAGACTGGGTTTGTCGCACAGCCGCTGGACGGCGCGGAAGTCGGCACGCCGCTGCTGCCCGGTTTCTATTACCTGACCCTGATCCGGGGCGAGGACCGTCAGATCATTCGTGAGCCGGCGCTCGCCGTCATGCGGCCGTTCGAGGAGAAGCTTGGTACGATGCTGAATGGCTATCGCATCGGGACGTACCTGGCCGAAAAGCTGCGCCGCAACACCGCCGAAAAGGACCATCCGGACGGATTCCTCGAGGTCTACCCGCAGCATCTGGAGCTTGCCGTCAGCAAGCATTTGCGCCTGCGTCATTTCCTGACCCACGACGATCAGAAGGACGTGTGGCCGAAGTACGTTGCCCTCAACCCGCGCCTGCTGGACAAGCTGGAGCTGGTGTTTGCCGACCTCGAGACGCGTCTGACCGACACGCTGCAGTCTCAACTTGAGTTGGACGTGCACTCGGGCTTCCGGACACCCGCGCACAACCGTCGCGTTCAGCGCGCCGCGCGCGACAGCCGACACCAGTACGGCGACGCGGCGGATGTCGTGGTGGACGCCAACGGCAACGGCCGGTTCGATCGCACGGACTATCGCCTCGTCGTAGCGGCTGTCGAGAATGTCGAACGAACGCATCCTGATCTGGCAGGCGGGCTCGGCATATACACGAGCCGTCGCTATTCAAAGCCCTATGTGCACATCGACGCTCGCGGCAAGCGCTCCCGTTGGAGAGGCTAGCGCAGCAGATTGCACGTTCGTGACTGGCAGCGGCCCGTGTGACTTGTCACGCGGGCCGTTGTGCGTTCGGTCCTACGCCGAAGCGCCATGCGTCCGAGTACATTCATGGGTATCCGCGGCCGAGAACTGTCATGAACGAGCACCTTCGCGAGCGAATAAACCGCAGGCTGGACGCGCTCACCGACGAGCGTGGATACCAGGTGCTGGACTTCGTCGAGTTCCTGGAGTCCAAGTTCGCGGAACGCCAGACGCCGCAGGGCAACACGTTCACGCGATTCACTGAGGCAGTGGAGGATCGACTGCGTGCCGGGAAAGTGTCGGCGTCCGCCATCGCCGAGACCATGGGCCTGCTGAACCGTGCGGCGAACGTGTTGAATGGCGCCGTCGCGGCCGGCAAGTCCGTCGCCAGCGACATTGTCAACGTGGCGCAGAGCGCGACCGCTCCACGCGGACCCAGCGGTACGAGTGGTGCGGGTAGTCCGACGTCCACGGCAGCACCGGCGCCATCGTCACCACCAAAGGAAGCGTCCAGCCCCGCGCACGACATCAAGCAACCGGGGTCGGGCCAGGAGCGTTTGTAATGGCGGTACCTAAGAGCGCGCGCACGAAGGAACGCACCCGTCCGCGTCCCCGTCAGGTCGAGGGCGAGCCCCGCACGGGCGCGAAACGGACTGTGATGGGTTATGTCGCGGACCTCCCACGCTTCCTCACGCTGCTGTGGGGACTGATCCGAGATGTTCGCGTCTCGATAGTGGACAAGCTGCTGGTGGCTGGCGCCATTGCGTACATCGTGATGCCGCTCGACCTCATTCCGGATTTCATTCCGTTTTTGGGCGAGGTGGACGACGTCTATCTGCTGGTGCTCGCGCTGCGGCGACTGATGGAGAACGCGGGGCGCGCCGTGCTGCTGGCCCACTGGACCGGAGATCCCGAGGAATTGCGCGCGCTCAACCTTCGGAAAGCGCTGATGGCTGCGGCGTTCTTTCTGCCGCGGCGGGTTCGGCGCCGCCTGCGTGTCATGGGTAGGTGACCAACCTTTCACTTTCCGCGATTCGCACTACTTTTCACCATGGCGACAGGAACTCGATCGACAACACGGCCCGCGCACCAGGAACGCTCTGGTAGCGGGCCTTTGCGTATGGAAGAGCCACAGAGTGACGCGGGACGGGTGCGCGCCGACGTGGCGTTGACGTTTGATGACGTCCTGCTGTCCCCGCGGCACTCGCTCACGCATCCCCGGGACGTGTCGACGGCATCGCGATTCTCGCGCGGCATTCCGCTCCAGGTGCCGTTCGCGTCGGCCGCGATGGACACCGTCACCGAGAGCGAAATGGCCATCGCGATGGCGCGCGCCGGTGGCATTGGCGTGTTGCACAAGAACATGTCCATCGATCGTCAGGCCGCCGAGACCGACCGGGTCAAGCGCAGCGAGAGCGGGATGATCCTGCAGCCATACAAACTTCGGCCCGACGACACAGTGCGTGCGGCGAGTTCCCTGATGGCGCGGTTCCGGATTTCCGGCGTGCCCATCGTGGACGACGAAGACCGGCTGGTGGGAATCATCACGAACCGCGACCTGCAGTTCGAGCGGGATCTTGACCGTCCGCTGCGCGAGGCGATGACCAAGGATCGGCTGGTCACTGCCCCAGAAGGCACGACGCTGGACGAGGCCGAGCGGATTCTCGCGCAGAATCGCATTGAGAAGCTGCCCGTGGTGGACAAGGATCGCCGGCTGAAGGGATTGATCACCATCAAGGACATTCACAAGCGCCGCCAGTATCCCGAGGCCAACAAGGACAAACACGGTCGCCTGCGGGTGGCCGCGGCGATCGGCGCGGCGGGGGATTTCCTGTCGCGCGCACGCGCATTGGTCGACGCCGGTGTCGATGCCATCATCATCGATACGGCGCATGGGCACAGCGAGGGCGTCTTGCGCGCGACTGCGCAGCTGCGTGATGCACTTCCTGAGGTGCAGCTCATCGCCGGAAACATCGCGACCCGCGAGGGCGCGCGCGCTCTGGTGGAACGTGGCGTGGATGCCGTCAAGTGCGGTGTGGGCCCCGGATCCATCTGCACGACACGCGTGGTGACGGGCGTTGGCGTTCCTCAACTGACAGCCGTCATGGATGCGGTGGCGGGCGCCGGCGACGTCCCTGTGATCGCGGACGGGGGGATCAAGTACTCTGGCGATATCGTGAAGGCGCTCGCCGCGGGCGCATCGTCCGTAATGATGGGGTCCATGCTGGCAGGGACGGAGGAGAGCCCTGGAGAGGCCTTCCTGCTCGAAGGCCGGCGCTACAAGATGGTCCGAGGCATGGGGTCCCTGAGCGCGATGCAGGACGGCAGTGCCGACCGCTATTTCCAGGACGGTGAGTTGTCGGCCCGCAAGCTGGTCCCCGAAGGGATCGAGGGACGTGTGCCATACAAGGGGCCGGTGTCAGACGTGCTCTACCAGATGGTGGGAGGGCTTAGAAGCGGCATGGGGTACGTGGGGTCGGCGAATATCGAGGATCTGCGGACGCGCACCGAGTTCGTGCGTATTACCATGGCGGGTCTGCGCGAATCACATCCCCATGACGTCACGATCACCCGAGAAGCGCCCAACTACAGTGGCTAGTGGACAAGGCGGGGAGTGGGACTTCCACCTCCCACTTTTCTCACTTCCCATTTTCCTTGCTTGACAGTACCGATGTAGTTCCCGAACTTTCGCGCTTGTATACACTTGGGCGGCTCATCTGCGCTGCCCCTTTTCGTATGCGTACCCACCGGAGACAACCGCATGGGACTGTGGACGACCAAGAGCATCACGCTCCTCCAGGAAGAAGCCACTTCCGAAGGCGAGCATTCGCTGCGTCGCGTGTTGGGCGCCTGGAACCTCACGCTATTGGGCATCGGTGCGATCATCGGGGCAGGCATCTTCGTCCTGACCGGAACCGCCGCCGCCCAGTACGCAGGGCCGGCGGTAGTGCTGTCGTTCGTGCTTGCCGGCCTTGGATGTCTCTTCGCGGGACTCTGCTACGCCGAGTTCGCGTCGATGATTCCTATCGCCGGCAGCGCGTATACGTATAGCTACGCGACGCTCGGCGAATTCTTCGCGTGGATCATCGGGTGGGATCTCGTTCTCGAGTATCTCTTCGGCGCCGCGACGGTCGCCGTGGGGTGGTCGGGCTACTTCGCCGCGCTCTTGCGCGACTTGGGATTCGCACTGCCGCCGGCGTGGGCAAGCGCGCCGTTGAATGTCGAAGGCACACACTCGCTCGTGCGCAACGTCATGTGCGTGAATCCGGCGAACAACCATTTGTTCGGCATGGATTCATTGCGCACCGCCGCGGGCGCGGCGGCGGGAGCGCCTGCCGATTTGTGTTCGGCGGCGGGGGGCGTACTGCAGGGCGGCATCATCAACCTGCCGGCGATGGTGCTTATTGGCCTCATGACGACGCTGCTGGTGATCGGCATCAAGGAATCGGCTCGATTCAACAACGTCATCGTGTTCCTCAAGGTTGCGATCGTCTTTTTGGTGATTGGTTTCGGCTTCATGTACGTGAAAGCCTCCAACTGGTCGCCGTTCCTCCCCGAGAACACTGGCACCTTCGGATCATTTGGCTGGACAGGTGTCGTCCGGGCAGCCGCGGTCGTGTTCTTCGCCTATATCGGGTTTGACGCCGTTTCCACGGCCGCGCAGGAAGCCAAGAACCCGCAACGCGACATGCCCATCGGCATACTTGCGTCGCTGGCCATCTGTACCGTGCT
>JANNJV010000374.1:0-2069 GCA_031395945.1 Gemmatimonadota bacterium
GCCGCCGACGGCCGCTTCATCGCCGAACTCGGCCTCGAGCGACGCACGCTGATCAAACTGTCGGATCTGCCGCCCATGTTGCGCGATGCATTCCTTGTCGTGGAAGACAAGCGCTTCTACTCCCACAAGGGCGTCGACTTCATGCGCGTGCCGGGCTCCGTGCTCAGCATCATCAAGACGCGCAGCTTCAGCCAGGGCTTCTCCACGATCACGATGCAGCTCGCCGGCAACATCTTCCCGGAACGCATCAACCGGCGCGAGAACACGGGTCTCGGCGCACTGACGCGAAAACTCAAGGAGATCAAGGTCGCCCGCGCCATCGAGCACCGGTATCCCAAGGATCGCATTCTCGAGCTGTATCTGAATCAGATCTACCTGGGGAACAGTGCGAACGGCGTGGAGACCGCGGCGCAACGCTATTTCGGCAAGTCGGCGAAGGATCTCAATCTCGCGGAGGCGGCTACACTCGCCGCGCTGCCGAAGGCGCCGGAACGTTACAATCCGCGCAAGTTTCCCGATCGCGCGGTGCAGCGGAGAAATACCGTCGTCGAAGTCATGCGCCGTGAGGGCGTGATCAGCGATGCCGACGCCAGCCTCGCAAAGGCCTACCCGCTCAGGTTGGCGACGCGAACCGAGTCAGGCGATGTCGCACCCTACTTCGTTGAGTGGGTGCGCCAATTGTTGGATCAGCAGTTCGGCCAGCAGCTGTACGAACAGGGGCTGAAGGTCTTCACCACGCTCGATCTCGACCTTCAATCCGCTGCCGAGCGCGCGCTCGAGCGGCAGATGCAGAGCATCGAATCGGGTCGCTTCGGCCCGTACCGGCACGAGTCGTATGAGCAGTACCTGGCGAAGGCTGAGGGTGGCGGCGAGCGCAACGCGGCGAATTCGCCCTACCTCCAGGGCGCGATCATCGCGATGGACCCGCGCTCCGGTGCCGTGCGTGCGCTCGTGGGCGGTCGCGATTTCGACGACTCCAAGTTCAACCGTGCGGTGCAGGCCAATCGGCAGCCGGGGTCGACCTTCAAACCGGTGGTGTATGCGGCTGCGTTGCAGAACGGCCGACCGCCCACGTACATCCTCGATGACTCGCCGCTCACCCTGCCCATGGCGGTGGGCGACACCTGGAGCCCGCAAAACTACGACGGACAGTTCGAGGGACAGATTCCGCTACGGAAAGCGCTCTACGAGTCGCGCAACGTTCCCACGGTCCGCCTTGGCATGGAGTTGGGCGAGCAGACCGTCATCGACATGGGGCGAAAGCTCGGCCTGTCCACTGCCATTCCCGCGTACCCGTCCATCCACATCGGCGCGGCGTCAGTGATTCCGCTCGAGATGGTGGCGGCCTACTCCGCGTTCGCGACGCTGGGGATGCAGGCGCGCGCCATGGGCATCGTGCGCGTAGAGAACGCTCAGGGCGAAGTATTGTGGGCTCCGGAGCCTGTGCGCGTGCCGGTGCTTTCGCCCGAGGAAGCGTGGTTGATGGTCGACATGATGAAGGACGTTGTCCGGCGCGGAACCGCGGCCGCGTCCGTTGGCGCGCAGTTCCCCATTCCATCGGGCGGCAAAACCGGCACGACCAACGACTACACGGACGTCTGGTTCATCGGCTACACCAGCGATCTCGTGGCTGGCGTCTGGATGGGCTTCGACAGACCCGACCGCATCATGCCCAACGCGCAGGGCGGACGATTGGCGGCGCCCGCTTGGACGGCGTTCATGACCGAGGTGTATCGGCGAAAGCCGGCACCGCCGGACTGGCCGCGTCCCGCGGGCATCATCACGCAGACGGTGGATCTGCTCACCAACACCACGTGGGCGCCGGGCTGTCCGGGCATCGAGGCGACGGAGTTTTTCATCGCGGGAACCGAGCCGACCATTCCGTGCAACCTGATGCCGGGTTTGTCTCCCGATACCAGCGGCATCGCCACGTATCCCCCGGGCACGACGCCGCCGGCGTCATCGCCGTATCCCGGCACGTACGTGTCGCCACTGCCGCCGCCGCGCGACACAACGGGTCGTCCGCCAGCCCCCGGCGTCGGGGGCAGCGTCGTGCCGGGCGCGGCCCC
>JANNJV010000381.1:0-3724 GCA_031395945.1 Gemmatimonadota bacterium
CATCATGCGGTTGGTGGAGCAGGCGCAGACGTCGCGCTCGCGCGCGCAGGCGCTGGCGGATCGCGCCGCATTTATCCTTACGATCGTCGCCATCGCGGCTGGCGCAGTCACGCTTGCGGCGTGGTTGTCCATTCGACCTGGCGATCCCGCCTTCGCCATCGAGCGCATGGTGACTGTGTTGGTCATCGCGTGCCCGCACGCGCTGGGACTTGCGGTGCCACTCGTGATCGCGATTTCGACGACGCTCGGCGCGCGCAGCGGATTGCTGGTGCGCGACCGGCGGGGCCTGGAAGAGGCGCGCAATCTCACCACGGTCGTGTTCGACAAGACTGGTACGCTCACACTTGGCGAGCATCGCGTCGTGGACGTCGCTACGGTGGATGGCCTGGCGCCCGACGAGGCAATGCGGCTGGCCGCTGGCCTCGAGCGCGATTCGGAGCATCCCATCGCACGCGCCATCGTGAAGAGTGCCGAGGAGAGGGGTCAGAAGATTCCGGCCTCGAGCAACTTTGAGTACGTCGCGGGTCGCGGTATCAACGCCACGGTCGAAGGCCGGCGCCTGGCCGGGGGCGGTCCCAACATGCTCGCCGCGATGAACCTCGCACCTGACCCCACGCTTCGCGACGCCGTTGACCGTGCGGCGGCGCGCGGACAGGCCACCATCTATTTAATAGAGGACCAGCGAGTCCTCGCCGCGTTCGCGGTCGCGGATGCCGTGCGCCCAGAGTCCAAGGAAGCCATCAGCCGGCTGCACGATGCGAACATCGAAGTGGTGATGATCACCGGTGATGCGAAGGCCGTGGCCGATGCCGTCGGGAAGGAACTGGGCATCGACACGGTGCTCGCGCAAGTCTTGCCCGAGGATAAGGCAAAACAGATCGAGGCACTGCAAGCGCAGGGGAAAAAGGTTGCGATGGTGGGCGACGGCGTGAACGACGCCCCCGCGCTCGTGACGGCGGACGTCGGCATTGCCATCGGCGCCGGCACCGAGGTCGCAGTTGAAGCCGGTGACATCGTGCTGGTGCGAAGCGATCCGCGCGACGTGCCCCGCATCATCGCGCTCTCGCGCGCGAGCTACCGCAAGATGATGCAGAATCTCTGGTGGGCGGCCGGCTACAATATCGTCGCCATTCCTCTCGCCGCCGGCGTGCTGGCGGGCGCAGGCATCCTGCTCTCGCCGGCGGTCGGCGCGGTCCTGATGTCCGCAAGCACGGTGATCGTCGCGATCAATGCTCAGTTGCTGCGCCGTGCCAAGCTGTAGATTGGGTGGTGTCGGGGTTTCTCCGACGACACAGCCTGGGGCTCCCTGACCGCGCGGCAGGAGTTCGTGGTACATTCTTCATTCGTGCCCAAGCTTCGACGATTCACCGGCCTGTTGCTGACGGTCCCGCTCGCCCTGCTCTCGCTTGGCGGGGCGCCGCCGCGCTGCGCGTCTCACGACGCGATGCCGGGATCCATGCCCTTGTCGCACGCGGGCATGGCGGCTGATGGGGACATGGGTTCTGCGATGACGCCATGCGGCGATTGCACGCCTGCCTCGCAGAACCAGCCCCCCTGCGATCAGCACGATGTCGGCGCCTGCGCAACCATGACCTCCTGTCTCACGATGACGGCGGAAGTCGCGTCCCCATCGTTATCGACGCATGCCATGGCCATTGGCGTGATCTTCCGCATCGTTGGGGCACACGGCAGCGGAGCGCGCACGCCCGAGCCGCCTCCTCCCCGCGCCTAGCTGTTCGCGCGCACGCCCCGTCGCTGATTCGGCGCCGGGCTCATGACACGATGGCGAGGCTGAGTTGAGCGCCTCGTGCATTCACGGAGGCTTCATACAAATGTTCGTCGCATTCCTCCTCGCGATCACCATCGCGCAGGACACATCGCATGCACCGCGGCTCGGGCTGGGCGACGTGTATCGCGTCGCTCGCGAGAGGAGTCCGCGCGCGGTAGCGGCGCGAGCGCTCGCCAGCGCGTCGCACGCGCGGATCGCGCCCGCCAAGCTGCCGCCGGACCCCGAACTCCAACTCGGCTTCATGAACTACACCATCCCCGGCTTGGTGCCGATGGATCCGATCGGGATGACCCAGCTGCAGCTGATGCAGATGCTGCCCATCGCCGGAAAGCTTGGTCTCTCCGGACGAGTCGCCACGGCGCAAGCCGCTGCGGCATCGGAGCGCGCACGCGACGTGGAATGGGATGTTCGCGTCCAGGTCGCGATGGCGTTCTACGACCTGTACGCGACCGACCACGCGCTCGGTGTGGCGCGACAGACGCTGCGCACGTTGCAGGACATCCTGCGTACCGCAGAGTCCATGTATCGCGTGGGCGAAGGGAGGCAAGCCGATGTGCTGCGCGCGCAGGTCGCGATCGCGCGAATGGCGGAAGACACCCTCCGCATGACCACCATGCGAACGGGGATGGCCGCGCGTCTCGATGCGCAGTTGAACCGCTCCGAAAGCACGTCGCTCGGCTCGCCAGCGCTCCCCCGGTTTCCAGACTCCTTGCCCCCGCTCGAGACCTTCCTCGCGCAGTCGCAGAGCCAGCGACCAATGGTGCAGGCGGCGGAGCGCGACGTGGACGCCGCGAACGCTCGCGTAACG
Source organism: Gemmatimonadota bacterium (assembly GCA_031395945.1). Lineage (GTDB taxonomy): Bacteria > Gemmatimonadota > Gemmatimonadetes > Gemmatimonadales > Gemmatimonadaceae > DASPMP01. The sequence continues at coordinate 2,598 of JANNJV010000381.1, forward strand.
CTTGCCCGGCGCGAGATCTGGCCCGATCTCACCGTCGGCCTGCAGTACGGTCAGCGTGGTTCACCGATGGGCACCGAGCGCATGGGAAGTCTCATGATCGGCGCGTCGGTTCCCGTATTCGCGAACCGGAGGCAGTTCAAGATGCGCGAGGAAATGGCGGCCATGCGACAGATGGCAGACGCCGAACTCACCGAGATGCGCGCGCAAACGCGCGGAGCGGTTACTCAGGTGTACGCGAGCCTGGTGAAAGCACGCAACCTCACCGAGCTGTATCGCACGACGGTGATCCCGCAGGCGGAAGCCACGGTATCGTCGGCGCTCGCCGCCTATCGCGTCGGGACCGTGGACTTCATGACGCTGCTCGATTCCCGCATGACCGTGAACGAGTACCGCCAGCAGCTCTTCGTTCTCGAGGCGGACCAGGGAAAGGCGTGGGCCGAGCTCGAGATGTTGGTCGGCGCCGAGCTGTTCAACCCTGAGACTGACGCCGGCGCTGCTGTGCCGCCGGCGAGGGAATAATCCATGTCAACGGATACGCAAGACTCAGTAGCGACAGGTCGGCGCGCGCGCGCGCTGCGATGGAGCGCGTACGCGGCTGTCCCACTTGCCGCGCTGGCGATCGTCTACTTCGCGACCCGCGGGGCCGGTGCGGGCTCACAGGCCAGTGTGCCCGCCAAAGACAGTGCGACATCCACAGCAGGGGCACCGGGATCGGTAGCGCCACCTGTCATGATCTCCGCCGCCGACGCGCGACGCATCGGCGTCACCTTCGCAGTCGCCAGCGTCGAGCCGCTCGGTCGGGAGATCCGCACCGTAGGTCAGGTGACGTTCGACGAAACGCGCGTACGCACCGTGTCGCTGAAGATTGATGGGTGGGTCGAGCAGTTGTTCGTCAATTTCGATGGTCAAGCCGTGGTGGCGGGAGCGCCGTTGTTTGCGATCTATTCGCCGATGCTTGTTGCGGCCCAGGAAGAATTGCTGCTCGCAAAACGGTTGGAATCGGACGTGTCCGGTGGCGCGGCCGACGCGCGCGCCAACGCCACCTCGCTGCTGTCATCTGCGCGTCGGCGACTCTCGTATTGGGATATTCCGCCGGCAGATATCGCCCGCATCGAGCGCTCGGGACA
>JANNJV010000401.1:0-12751 GCA_031395945.1 Gemmatimonadota bacterium
GGCCAAGCACCATCACCATGAATCCGGTAGAGCGCGCGCTGTATGCCGTGTCCACGTTTGCGGCGAAATTCATCTCCCCGAAGAACGCCTTCGCGTACGATCAGGGTCCCGAACACGATTTTTCGTTCTTCAGCAACTTCAACGCAGTCGATCCCGTCAGTCAGGCAGACCTTTCCATCACGGGCGTGTCTGCTCCTTCGCCGTCCGCCATCAACACCGCTGTAGCGGTGAACTACACCGTCCGGAACGTCAGCCGCAGAAGCGAAGGCGACGCGACGGGCGCGGCGGTGGGCGTCACGGCGCGAGCCTATCTCTCCTCGGATGCGACGCTCAATACCGGTACCGATACGCCACTCGGCACGGCCAACCTTGGCACCATACGGCCCGACGACAGCCAGCCCGTAACGCAGGCCTTTACGGTGCCCGCGACACCCGGCACCTACTACGTCTTTGTCACGACCGAGCAAACCGGTGGACTGGTCGAGGTGGACACTGATAACAATGTGGCCCAGCTGGCAATCACCGTTTTCGATCCATCAATCGTCTTCGAAAACGGCTTCGAAGCAGCCGACGCGGCGTGGAGTACGACCGGCTTCTGGCACGCCAGCGCCTTCGGGTTCTCGAACACCGCCTACCCGTCGCTCGTCGACGCAGCCGGGGTTGATGCATCCGGCGCGCTGCCTGCTCCTTTCGCTGGCAGTCTCTCGATGTGGTACGGTCAGGACGCCACCGGTAACTATGCCGGCACGCTGGCCAATGCAAACGCCGGAGGCACCAGCACAGCAGCGAATTCAGGTACGGGCTCGTCACCCAGCTTTACGGTACCGTCAACGCTCAATGCCGTAACGCTCAGCTTCCAGACGTGGTTCGAGATCGAGAGCGTCGATGCGCACACGTACGACTCCTTGAACGTCGTCGTCGAGGATCTTGGTGTGGGCGGCGGCTCGGCCACCGTACTGCGGCTGAATCCCGCCACGGACCAGAATGGCACGGCCAGAACGCCGTTTACCTCTGGTGGTTTCAACCTCGCTCCCGCCTGGGTGCTCCGGTCCGTGGACCTGTCGGCGTACCGCGGCAAGCTGATTCGCTTGCATTTCCGGTTCAATACACGGGACACGCAGTACAACGCGTTCCGCGGCTGGATCATCGACAACGTGCTCGTGAAGGTGCAGACGTTCGCCGCACCGTCGATCACCATGATGGGTGTGAAAGCCAAGTCGGTGGACGCGCCGGCCGAGCCAGACGTGCCGCGCGTGTGGCAGCCGTAGACCACGTCACACGGCACTCGCCGTAAGCGAAGGGGAGGTCGTCGGAACATCGACGGCCTCCCCTTCGTATTGCTACTGTGCTCGCCCTTGCCTTCTTCTTTCAGATTCAGGCAGCGGACTCCATCTACGCATCCGCTGCCCTGCGCGAGTTCGTCGCACGCGCGGCCAGGGAGAACCGCGCGCCGCCGGCGAGCCTGATGGCCTACACGGCCACCGTCGAGACTGAGCTCGCGCTCATACTTCGCGATTCCCTGGGGCGCGAGCTGGTGGGTCAGATCGAGCAGCTGGCAGCACGCGCCGAATGGCAGCGCAACGGACGCTACGATCTCCACGTCGTGGGCTTCCGCTCGCAGAGCATGGGCGCACCCTACTCCGCGCTCACGTTCACGCGCATGTACACCGTGCCGACGCTGTACGGCAATCGGCTGGTGGTGGGGATGAACGATGGCCTACCGCGCTCGCGACGTGACACGGTGGCCACGCGTCGCGCCATCCAGAAAGACTCTGCCGCGGGACGCGAGCGCTTTCGCGCCATCCACCCGCTCGCCGTCGACCGTGACGACTATTACCGCTTCACGGGCGGAGATACGGTCGCCACGCTCTTCGTGCACGACCGGCAGATCCGGCTACTGCGGGTGAGCGTGGATCCGATCAAGCGTCCCGCGTCCAACTTCGTGGCGTTCAAGGGCGAGTTGGACTTCGACGCAGACCGGCACCAGCTCGTGCGCATGCGCGGGCGGCTGGTGAGCGTCACCAGTCAGAAGGATCCGCTGTTCGCGCGGTCCACTGGCTCCGTCGCCATCGCGTACATGGAGTTCGAGAACGCCGAGATCGATGGGAAGTACTGGCTCCCCGCATTCCAGCGCTCGGAGTTCCAGGCGCAGATGGGGATATTGGGCGACACCCGCCCGGTCTACCGCATCATTTCACGCTTCCGCGACTTCCGCATCAGCGGAAACGACTCGACGGTGACGCTCGCCGAGATGGATACGCTTCCACGCACTCGGGCGAAGCTCACCTTCGCCACCAGAGACAGCGTCAGCCGATACGGTGACTGGCAGGAAAACCTCGGCATCGCTAGCGGGAAGGTAACCGCCGACGATTTCGACGATCTCGCACCCGACGTCTGGCGTCCAACCGGGAAGCCGCGTGTGGACTATTGGCCGCGCAATCTGGAGGACGTCGTCCGGTACAATCGCATCGAGGGGATGTACACGGGCGTGGCGGCGGCGCTGCGCTTCCGCGACATGGCGCCGGGCCTCGCGGCGCGAGGAAACATCGGCATGGGGTGGGAGTCCCAGAGCATTCGTGGCGGGATCTCCGTCACGCAGGCCCGCGGTAAGTGGATCCACGGTGCGCGCGCCGAGCGGACACTGGCATCCACCAATGACTTCCTTCTCTCGCTCGAGACCGGACTGTCCATCGGCCCGCTATTCGGCGGCGTGGACGACGCCGACTACATGGACCGCTGGACCGGCGCTCTGAACACGACGCGCATCTTTCGCAGCGTCGATCGAGCGATCCTCACGGCCGAGGTGGCGTACGTCGAGGATCGCGTGGAATTCGCGCGTCTGAAGAATGGTGTCTTTGGTAGCGAGCCGTTTCGTCCCAATCGTGGTGGGGCTCCGGGACGGTATGCCCGGGCCAGCGCGAGGCTCGAGTGGCATCCCCGCGTCACGGGAGAATCGCTGTCACCAGGGTTCGGGGCGCGTCTGTTCACCGAGGCCGCAAGCGGAGACCTCGACTGGCAGCGCATCGAGGCACGGCTGGCCGCGCGCCGTTACTGGCGCGGTGTCGCGTTCTCCACCCGCGTGGACGCCGGCGCGGTGTTCGGATCGGTGCTCCCACCACAGGTGCTGTACGAGATCGGTGGTGCGCACGACTTGCCCTCGTACGACTACAAGGAGTTCGGCGGCGATCGCGCGGCACTGGGGCGCGGCCTGGCCGCGTATTACTTCCCTTTCCTGCGCACGCCGTTGCGATTGGGACGCCTTGTACTGCCCGGCATCAGCCCTGGCGTCGGAACAGGTGTGCAAGGCGGCTGGGCGGAGGCATCCACCGGCGCGGCCCGGCGCGCATTGCTGGCGCTGGGAGGCGATGGCGTCACTCCCCTGTCACGCCCTACGCAACGTATCCGCGCCACGACGGACGTTCGACTGAGTTTCCTGTCGGGCGCGATCGGCTTCGGTCTCGCCCGGCCCATCGATGAGCCGGGCGAGTGGAAGCCCTTCTTCGTGTGGGGCGCGTCGTTCTAGATCACCCCTCGTATTTGAACGAGACGCTCAATTTCGCGCGATAGGCCTCGACTTTCCCATCGGTGATCACCATGTCCAGCTTCTTGACCTCGGCGACACGCAAATCGCGCAGCGTTTTGGAAGCGCGCTTGATCGCGGCCGCCGACGCCTTTTCCCAGGATTCGGTGCTCGTGCCTACCAGTTCGATGACCTTGTAGACGCTCTCCGCCATGATGCTCCTCGGAATGGAATAGGAGCCCCAAAGTTGCGGAGCGCGGGACGCGCGCGTAAGGTGGGTCCGTCGCTGGCGCGGGGGTGGCCCCACCGGCATTTTGGAGCGTGCGACACTCCACCGGTTCCTTTCGCGCCGTGCGACTCTGGCTTGGCGCGGACGTCACGTCGAATATCGAGTTGATCCTGGAGGAGGCGCGGCGGGCGAAGGCCACGGACATCCATATAATGGCGAACTCCCCCGTCCTGTTTCGCGTGGACGGCGCGTTGCAGCCGTTCGCCGAGGAAGTGCTGTCGGTCTCTGTGGCGCGGCACCTCTCGTGCGCACTGCTTTCCGAGGCACAGGTGGCGTCGCTGGAAGAGCGTCTCGACCTCGACTTCATGTGCGTGGGCTCGCGCCAGCATCGGTACCGGGTGAACGTCGGGCACTTCAACGGCGCGGTGGGCTCCACCATCCGACTGCTGCCCAACCGCCCCATCCCGCTGGAGGACCTGCAGCTTCCGCCCATCGTCTCCGAGATGACCCATCGCGGCAAGGGGCTCATTCTCATCACGGGGAGCACCAGCCAGGGCAAGACGACCACGATGGCGAGCATGGTGGATGCCATCAACCGCCACAGCAGGAAGCACATCGTCACCATCGAGGACCCGATCGAGTACCTGCACGCCAACGTGCAATCACTAGTGCGCCAGCGCGAAGTAGGGCGTGACACGAAATCGTTTGCCGATGGACTGCGCGCTGCCATGCGGCAGGACCCCGATGTCCTGCTCATTGGCGAGATGCGCGACTACGACACGATCGAGACCGCACTGCGCGCCGCCGAGACCGGGATGCTGGTGCTGTCCACCATGCACATCGTCGGCATCGAGAAGCTGATGGACCGGCTGCTGGCGTTCGTCCCGACGGGACGCGAGAACATGATCCGCATCATGACAGCGGAATCGCTGCAGTGCGTGATCCACCAGGAATTGTTGCCCACGCTGGATGGCGGCAAGCGGGTGGCGGCGGAGGTGCTGGTGGCCACGCGCGGCGTCCGCAACCAGATTCGCACCGGCACCGACATTCAGCTTCGCTCCAGCATCCAGACGGGCATGGGACAGGGCATGCAGACCATGCAGTCGGCGGTGGACAGCCTGCTCGAGGAGGGCGTGATCTCAGAGGGTATTCACGCGGGGGTGACGAAAACCTACGCCAGCTTCGCATGACGGTCACCGGCAGCCACCGCACCGACCAGGCCGAGGAGCAGGATTTCCTCAAACAGCTCGCATCCGCGCTCGGCACCGACTATCAGATCGACCGCATGATTGGCCAGGGCGGTTTTGGCCGCGTCTATGGTGCGCGCGATGTGCGCCTGGGACGGGATGTTGCCATCAAGGTCATCCGGCCGGAGCTCGCCGGGGCGCGGGCCTTTCTGGAGCGCTTTCGCAAGGAAGGAACCGCCCTGGCCAAGTTCCGCCATCCTGGCATCGTTCCCATCTACGACATTCGCGAGCACGATGGGCTGATCTACTACATGATGCCGCTCATCGAAGGGGACACGCTGCGGCAGAAGCTGGACCGCGGACGCGTCATTCCGCCCAAGGCTGCGCAGCGCATCCTGCTGGAGCTGTGTGACTGTCTCGGCGCCACCCATCGCGCCGGCATCGTCCACCGGGACATCAAGCCGGACAATGTGATCCTCGAGGGCATTCTGGGGAAAACACTGCTCATGGATTTCGGCGTCGCCAAGTCGGTGGCGGACCTTTCCGCGACGATGAGCGGAGTGATCGTGGGGACACCTACCTATATGTCGCCCGAGCAAGCCAGCGGGGACACCAACGTGGACCATCGGTCCGACATCTACTCGCTGGGTGTCCTGGCGTATCACATGCTCACCGGCCGGCCGCCGTTTATCGGCGCGTCTCCACACGCGGTCATCGCCGGACACGTCGCTGATCGTGCGACGCCGATACGAAAACTGAATCCGTCGGTGCCGAAGGCCATGGCTGACGCGGTGGAGAAGTGTCTCGCGAAGGAGCCCGAGCATCGCTTTCAATCCGCCGGCGAGCTGGCGGCGGAGCTCGAGACAATCACGTTTGCGTCCGACGCTGAAGCGACGGTTGAACAACCGCGCAACTACGCGATGCCGTTCTTCGCGGGCCTCGCTCTGGAGGCGGCAGTCTACGCGTGGTTCAGCACGTCGTGGTGGTGGTATCTGGCTGCCGGCTTTGGCCTACTGGCGTTCCTGGCGTCGCCGGTCGTACGCGCGGCGACCGAGCCGCTGGACGCCGAATTCCGCATCCGCCTGCGTCGGCTGCTTCGGCGCACGTAGCGACCTCACGGAATCACCGTGAAAGTCACGGTGCTCCGGAATTCGAGAAACCGAACGGTGACCTCGGTGATGCCGGGTTTCATTCCGCGAAGCACGATCGTGTTTGGCGCCCATTGCGCCGGTTGTGGCGGTGCCTGGTTTACCTGCAGGACCGTCGTGTCGGCGATGCTCACGGAGGTGGGGCGGCCGGCCACCATTTCGTAGCCGATCAGGAGGTGCACAGGCAGTCCCAAATCGAATCCTGTTTTCAGTGTGAGATTGGGCGGCGCATTGATGGTAATGCCCGTGATGGCTGCGGTGTCCACCACCTTGAGCACGAGGGTTCCAGCGATCGCCGTGTCCGCGGCGACGGCGCGAACGGTGGACACGCCGGCCGCGACAGCCTTCGCCAGGATGCTGGCGCTGCGCTTCCTGATGCTGGAGGTGAGCGAGTCGGCATCGACCAGGGCAAGCGCGCCACCGGTGACGCTCCAATTCGATGCAGTGTCATTCCCAGCGAAGGACAGGATTCTCACGCGAATCGTGTCGCCCTTCAGCATGGCCGTGGCGTAATTCTCCGTGAACAACGTGAAGCCGCTGCACCCCCCCCAGCAGCCTCCGCCGTAATTGTAGTCCGTGGTGCCGGGACCGAATCCCATGTCGAATTGGAAACAGCCCGACAGAATGCCGACCAGGGCCAGGGATACCATCGCTGTGCGTCGCATGGGGCGGGTCCTCGAGTGGTAAGGAGGCTGGGCTTCGCGAGTCATGGGATCACCGTGAACCGAATGAGGTTGCTGCGCAGGTTGCGGAAGCTCACGGTGATTTCTGCCGTGCCGGGCGCCAGTCCGCGCAGGAAGATCCCGCGACCTTGAATCCACGGTAGTCCTGCCGGCGATCGACCAAGCACCGCGGTGTCGCCGATCGAGAAACCCGTGGCGTACCCGGCGATCAGCGACACCGAGTCGGACAGCTGCACGGCGAGGTGCCAGTCCTCACCGACCTTGATGGTTGGTGTGGGATACGATGAAATCACCACCTTCGTGACTTTCGACGAGTCCACAATGCGGAGCTGGAGCGTGTCTTTGAGGCTGGAACCCGCTGCTTGCGCGTACAGCGCTGCGTCGCCCGTTGCCAGGCCTAGTACGCGAATGTGTGAGGTGGGCCTGGTGACCGACGGCGCCACCGAGTCGCCATCGACAAGCGCGAGCGACGGTCCGGAGACGGACCAGGTGGCGTAGTCGAAGCCTGCGGTGCTGAGGACGTCAACGTTGAGCGTGTCGCCCTTGAGGAAGCTTTGCCCCGCATACGCGATGAGGGCAAAGTCCACGCAGAACCACCCGCACGCAGGGCCGCTCGATTCCCAATTCCCTGGCCCCATGTTGAAGTCGCAGCCCATCAGGGAGCCAGCCAGGGCCAGTGGTGCCAGGGGTGCCAATGCAGTGCGCCGCATCGCTCGGTCGGGTTGAAGGGTACGGGATCAACCTAGGACCGCGAAAAGCGCGCAAACATGCGCATTGCTACGTAGTTAGCCCACGAATTACGTACCCCGCTGCTTGCTTCTCTCGTACGTGCCCATGAGCTCTGTCTGCTCCAGAACGTGGCCCTCTATGGCCTTCAGCAGGTCGGGCTTTGTCGGTGACTTGAGGTCCCCAAGTACCGTGTCGAGCGCGAAGAGCTTGAAGAAGTAGCGGTGTCGTCCGATGGGCGGACAGGGGCCACCGTACCCGGTGCGCTTCCAGTCGTTTCTGCCATCTCGGGCCCCAGCCGGAGTTCTGCCACCTTCCGGGATTGCCGTCGTGGACGCGGGAATGTCGTACAGCACCCAATGGACGTAGGTCATCTTGGGCGCCTTGGGGTCGGGCGCGTCGGGGTCATCCACGATGAGCGCATAGCTTCTGGTCCCCGAAGGCGCACCTGTCCATTGGAGCGCCGGCGCAGCGTCCTCGGCGTCGCACGTGAACTCCGCTGGGATGCTTCCGTTGTGCTTGAACGCTGGCGATGAAATCTCGAGCGGCATGCGAGCCTCGATACGGGCGCGGATCGGGGTGAGCCGCCAACGTCGCGACCCACCCCGAACCACTCATCATGGTCGACTATGGAGTTTTCTTTTCGGCCTTGGCCGCGCCAGCCTGTGTCACTCCACTCTTTTGCGCCGCGGCGACGAACACCGGGTTGGATTTCCAGAATGGATCGGCGGCATAGGTGGCCGGCATGTAGCTCTGTTTCGGTGAGACCGCGAACGTGTTGGATTCGCTCGTGAGCACAGCACCCTCGTACAACTTCTCCATTTTGGCAATCTCGTCGGCACTCTGGACGGCACGCACTGCCGCGGTCATGGCCGAATCGGCGTCGAATTCCGAAAGCGACGTATAGGGGCGGAACACAAGGTACGTCGGGGTATTCACACCCTGGGTGATCTGATACAAGCCCCGGGCGCTGTTGATGCCAGCCTTTGCGTACGCGTCCTTGAGCATCTTGCGGTACTCCAGGAACTCATCGGTCTGACCGATGCGAACGCGCGTGGTAGTGATGCGCCAACCGCGCACCTTGGAGTAGTCCGCTCCTTCCATGCGGCCGACGGACCCGTCGGCGCGATACGCAGCTATGATCCCGCGTGAGTTATTGAGAAACTCGCCGTCCTTGTCGGCCAGCGCCGCCAGCTTCGCCGACAGCCCAGGCGCCTTTCCGACCGCCTCGTTGGCTTTCTCGAGATCCGCGTACGAGCCGTAGGCGGACATATAGATGACATCATTGTTGCCCGTCATCGGCGTGAGCGCGAAGTAATAGTTCTGCAGTTTCGCGTTGGCGAAAGCGATCGGCCAACCGGTTTCGTGCCGCTCATGCGCCTCGCCTTTCCCTGCCTTCACACTCTCGAAATAGATTTGGAGGAGCTTGGGTGGAGTTAGCTCCTGTGCGGCCAGCGATGTGGCGGCGCTGCAGAGTGCAGCGACGAGCAGCGTGCGACGCGTAAACATGTATGCGACCTCGCATTAGGTGGGAGCCCGAATAGGGCTGTCTGCGCACTCCCCGTCAAGCCAAGTCGCTGCGCCGATAAGCCAGTTCAGCCCTCTAGAGTTCCCTTGTCCACCATGCCAAGCCGTTCTGGGCCAAGTGGTTGTGGTATCGAGACCAAGCTGTTCCTATGCCGCACAGTGCGTCATCTTTGGCACCCATGAACAGACCCCGCCTCTTGGTGCTCACCGGCTTCGCGCTGAGCTGCACCACCCAGCCGCGTTCGGCGCCCACACCGACTTCCGGGGCGGGCACGTATGACGTCGTCATCACAAATGGCAAGATCGTCGACGGAACGGGCAACGCCTGGTTTTACGGCGACGTCGGCATTTCGGGCGATCGCATCGCGCGCATTACTCCGGCCGGCCGGCTGTCTTCCGCAACTGCGAAGCGCTACATCGATGCGAGCGGACTCGTGGTGTCGCCCGGCTTCATAGATATCCAGAGCCATTCGTGGGACGCTTTGCTCTGGCGCGACGGACGCGTCGTAGGCAAGGCCATTCAGGGCGTCACGACCGAAATACTCGGCGAGTCCACCACACCCGCGCCGATCAACGATGAGATGCTGACGCTCCTGGAGCTGCCGGACACCCTCCCGCAGCTCGTCGCGTTGCACAACACGTTCAAGGGCCCGCGTGGCTTCGGCGCCTGGCTGGACGCCATGGGGCGCCACCCACGCTCGGTGAATGTGGGCTCTTACCTTGGCGCCACAACGGTGCGCGCGTACGCCATGGGGCAGCGACAGGGCGAGCCGACGGCCGCCGAGTTGGACACGATGCGCGCTGTGGTTCGCAATGCCATGCAGGATGGCGCCTTCGGTATCTCCAGTGCGCTGATCTACCCGCCGGGGAGCTACGCCTCGACGCGCGAGCTGATCGAGATGGCAAAAGCCATGTCGCCCTTCAGCGGCGCGTACATCACCCACATGCGGAATGAGGACGACTCGCTGTTCGAGGCGATGGACGAGGCGCTCCGCATAGCGCAGGAAGGCCAAGTCACACTCGACATCTATCACTTAAAGGCGGCGGGACGGAACAACTGGGTGAAGGCCGCCGGGATGGTCAGGAAGATCGACTCCGCGCGGGCCGCCGGCATCGACGTCGCCGCCACGATGTACCCGTACGCCGCGTCCGGCAACGGGTTGTCGTCGTGCTTTCCCAACTGGCTCTCCGAGGGTGGCAAGCTGTTGGCCAACCTGCGTGATGCCACAGTGCGCGAGCGTGTTTCCGCGGAGATGCGGCGGCTTGGGACCTGCGACCCCTCGCGATCGTCGCACGCGGTCATCGGCTTCAGACAGCCGCACCTCAAGAAGTATGAAGGCTGGCGCATCGATGCGATCATGAAGGACATGACCCTGCCATCGTACGACGTCGTGATCGAACTGACACTCGCCGAGAACGACCGGCTGGGGAAGATCAACTTCAGCATGATGGAAGAGAATGTCGCCATGCAGCTCAAGCGTCCGTGGGTCGTGATCGGAAGCGACGCCGGCGGCTATGACCCCGACAGTGCCACAGGCCTCACGCATCCGCGCGCGTACGGGTCGTTTCCGCGCGTGTTAGGCAAGTATGTCCGCCAGGATTCGCTGTTCACGCTCGAGGAGGCGGTACGCAAGATGAGCGGCGCTACCGCGGCCCGTCTCAAACTGCGCGATCGCGGGCTGCTGCGCGAAGGCATGTACGCGGACGTCGTGGTTTTCGACGCGGCGACGATCATCGATCTCGCGACCTTCGATCGGCCACATCAGCTGTCCGTCGGCGTCCAGCATGTGCTCGTAAATGGAGTGGCGATTGTGGCTGGCGGCCGCCATACGGGTGCGACGCCGGGAAGGGTCGTGAGGCTGACTGCAACAGGACTACGGGAATAGGAAACAGGAAACGTTCCCCGTTCCCCGTTCCCCGTTCCCCGTCATTTCAACGGTCCCGCCAAGCAACGGCGCGCTCCAATCGCTATAGTTAGCAATGGCCAGAAAACCCAATTACGACTTCGAGAAGCGACGTAAAGAGCAGGAACGCAAGAAGAAAAAGGACGCCAAGCGCGAAGAGCGCCTGCAGCGCAACCGCGATGACGAAGTCACGTCACCCGACGCGCAAGCCGACGGCACCGATCAGCCGCAGTAGTTCGCGCGCGTCCAGCTAAACCGGCCAGGTCCCGTGACGTTCAGCGGGCGGCTTTGATCAGCGACGACAGGCGTCCGCGTCTGCCGTCAATTCCCGTCGCGGGTCTCAGACCCAGCAGTTCGGCGATGTACGGGTAGATGTCCACGTTCTCGAAATTCCCGATTGCCTTGCCGTGCGGGACCCCCGGCCCTCGCACGACAAACAGCGCGTGCATGTTTGGAAACGTGGGATCCCAGCCATGCGTTGCCTCACCTTCTTTCGGCGGACGGTCGGCGCGCCCCACGGTGTAATGGTCGTCCATCACGACCACGAGATCGCCGATGCGCGGATCGGCGTTGTAGTGCAGATGCGCCGGCAGTTCACCGCGTAGGTATGCCCGGCCGTGCCGCATGCGGCGGTTGATGGAGTCGCGCAGGACGATGGCGCGCTCGCGTCCACCTTCCACGAACAGGTTCACGTTCGGTCCGGCGTCGAAGGGGCGGACCTGACGCAGATCGATGAGCGTGTCGAGCGCCGCGTACCAGCGCGGTGAGACCTCAGACATACCATGGTCCGCGACCAGGATGAAATACACGCGCTCCTTGATCGACAGCTTCTCCACGCCGTCGAGCAAGCGGCCCAGCGCGGCGTCAACGCGCTTGGCAGCGGAGTCTACCTGCGGCGATAGCGGGCCATGATCGTGGCCGGCACCGTCCACATCGCTGAAATACAGCGTCACCAAGTGCGGCCGGTTCCCAGCGGGGAGCGCCAGCCAGGTGAGCACCGTATCCACGCGATCGAAATTGGGAACGCGGCCCTGGAATTTCTTCCACCGGCTGGGTCTCGCGCCTGCGATTTGTGCTTCAGAAGCCACCCAGAAAAACGACGCTGCGACCATGCCCTGCTTCTCCGCGGTGGACCAGATGGGCTCCCCGCGATACCAGCTGCCGTCCACAACAGCGTTGGTGTCGGACATCGAGTACGCGGCGCTCCGTTGCGGATCCCAGAATCGGTTGCCGACCAACCCATGGTGCTCGGCGTACAGCCCCGTGACGATGGAGTAATGGTTCGGGAAGGTCTTCGAAGGAAATACCGGAAGCATCCCGGTTGATCGGACGCCGCCGTCCGCCACGCGCTGAAAGTTCGGCAGGTCCATGCGCTGGAGGTAGTCCGCGCGAAACCCGTCGAATGAGATAAGCACGACGTAGGGCTTGTTCTGCTGTGCCGACCCATTGACGCCGCCGCTGCCCTGCGCGACGACCAGCGACGCGGACGCGACTGTGATCGTGAGCGCGAGTGCGTATCGAATCATGCTTGAAGTTATCGTCCGGCAGCGCGTTAGGAGGGTATTCCTCACGCGGGGCACACTGTCCTCCTGACAGACGAGCAGTATAGAATTGCCCATGGCCGACGCGGCGCTCGACTCCATTTTCTTTGCATTCCAGGAAGCCCGGGTGGGTCGTTACTCCCTGGAACGTGAGCTGGGACGCGGCGGCAAGGGCATCGTGTACCTGGCGCGTGAGGTGCGGCTCCGCACCACGAGCGAGACGGTTTGATGGACGCCGAGTCCACGCGTCGCCCCCGTCGCCCCCGTTTGCCGTGCGCCCGCCGTA
>JANNJV010000411.1:0-1797 GCA_031395945.1 Gemmatimonadota bacterium
GCGAAGTTGCTCGTGTGGACCGTCATCTCTTCGAGCGACTTCGCTGCCGAGTACGGACAGGTGGCCGGTGGCATCTTCAACCTGACGGCGAAGTCGGGCACGAACACCATCCGCGGGAGCCTGTTCGAATATTACGTGAACGAAAAGTTCGGCTCCGGCATCCCCTTCACGAATGACGGGACCGGAAAGCTGGTGAAGCCGCCAAACCGCCGCAACAACTTCGGCGGCAGTTTCGGGGGGCCGGTCACCATCCCCGGTGTGTACAACGGTCACAGCCGCACGTTCTTCTTTTACAGCTTCGAGCAGTTCCGCCAGATCGAGACACGGAGCGGATTGCTCCAGACGATGCCGACCGACCGGATGCGGAATGGCGATTTCGGCGAGGCGCTGACGGGGCGCGCGCTCGGCACCGACCCGCTCGGCAGGCCGATCATGGAGAACGCGATCTACGATCCCCGGACGACGCGGGTCGTCAACGGGCAGGTCGTCCGCGATCCGTTTCCGAACAACGTGATTCCACGCGACCTTCTGGATCCGGTCGCCCTCAAGATTCAGGACTACATCCCCAGAGCGACGCGAGGGGGAATGATCAACAACTGGGATCAGTCGTACCCGGCTGATACCATCAAGTCGATCTCTACCATCAAGCTCGACCACAACTTCACGGCCAACGGCAAATTGTCGGGCTACTACTCCCGCTACTGGGGGCCGCACTACAACGGCTCCGACGGGCTGCCCATTCCGATTACCAAAGTGCGGAGGTTCGCGACCTCCACCGACACGATCCGCGTCAACTACGACTGGACGATGTCTCCGACCACGCTGTTGAACTCTCGCGTCGGGTTCGTGCGCCACTGGAACCCGGACTTCGGTCTGCCGGAAGTGCTCAACTTCGACCCGGTCGCGGGGCTTGGCCTCCGGGGCGCCGTCAGCGGCATCGGCTTTCCGGTCATCGGCGCGATGTTCACGCAGACGGGCGGCGGCATGTCCGAGGGTATCGCCAATGCCGGCAGCCTGCCGGCCACGAAGAAGCCGCAGTTTCTCGTCAACATCACCCACTCGCGCAGCACGCACACGTACAAAGCGGGATTCGAGTGGCGGAACGACATCTTCAGCATTCCTGTGATCATCGGCTCGCACGGCGCGTATACGTTCAACGCCCAGCAGACGACGCTGCCCTCGACCAACGGACAGAATCTCGGCGGCGGCGCCGTAGGGTTGCCGTACGCAAGTTTCCTGCTCGGGATGGTGAACAACGCGTCCGTGTCCAATCCGACCGATCCCAACTGGCGGAAGCCGGCGGTGTCGGTGTTCGTGCAGGACACCTGGCGAGTAAAGGGTGCGCTGACGCTCGACTACGGCCTGAGATGGGATCGACAGGCGTACGGCTACGAAGAGCAGGATCGCCGCAGCATGTTCTCACCTGACGTGGCGAACCCTGCGGCCGGCGGCTTGCCCGGTGCGACGATCTACGAGGGCGAGGGGCCCGGCGCGTGCAACTGCCGCTTCGTCAAGACCTATCCCTACTCGTTCGGGCCGCGCATCGGAGCCTCCTATCAACTCAACCCGAAGACCGTGCTTCGAGGCGGATGGGGCATCACCTACGCGCAGACGGGTCTCGGCCAGGCCGACGGCGGTTCCACACTCGGCGCGGGCGGGTGGAACACAATCAACTTTCAGTCGCCAGCCTTCGGCGAGCCGGGCGCCACGCTGCGCACCGGTCTGGTTTACAACCGCGACGACTTATTCAGGGTCACCAACAATGCCGGCATCCGGCCGTCCCCAGGCCAGGTCGAC
>JANNJV010000421.1:0-5003 GCA_031395945.1 Gemmatimonadota bacterium
CCACGAAACTGGAAATGCCGCCTGCCGCGGCGAGCATGATACCCAACGCGATGACGTTCGCCGCGATCATGATCGAGACCTGGCTCACCATTCCGACGGCGGTGATGACTGAGTCCAGCGAGAAAACGATATCCACCACCATGATCTGCAGCACCACGGCCCTCAACGACGGCAGGGTGCGTTTTCCTCCACCCGCGTCATCCTCGCCTTCGAGTTTTCCATGGATCTCGTACGTGGCCTTCGCGATGAGAAAGAGCCCGCCGAGGATGAGGATCAGACTCCGTCCACTGATGGGCAACGAGCCCACGTGAAAGAGGGGGGTCGTGAGCTTCACGACCCATGCAATGCTCAGCAGCAACAGGATGCGGGTGACGAACGCGCCCATGAGGCCAAGCTTTCGTGCGCGTGGCTGTTCTGCCGGACCAAGCTTCGACGACAGAATCGAGATGAAGATGATGTTGTCGATGCCCAGGACGACCTCGAGCGCGGTCAGTGTGAGAAGACCGAGCCATGCATTCGGATCGCTGAACCATTCCATATGAAGTTCGTCCGGGAAGAAGAGTCCGTCTGGTGCCCGCTCTATTCTGAGGACGGGTTCCACGACAGTAAGTGGACACCAACGTCCAGGCAATCTCGCGGGTCGCGCCCCCATGTGACCCGATGCCAACAGGTTAGCGGATCCGGGCCGTTCGGCACCGGAGGTGCCTTATGTCGGGCGTCTGTCGCAACCAGGAGTATCCAATGAACGCCAAAACTAACATCGCCGCTTTTGCGCTCGCGCTCGCTGCATCACCGCTCGCAGCGCAGATCACGGTGAGGAATGACGGCTCGGTCCGCACCGGAACCTCCGGCACCGGGCGCACGGGTACGACCGCGCGTGAGCGCATCGAGACAGCCAGGGACCGCGCTGAGGCGGCACGGGCTGGCGTCGACATGGGCAATAGCCGCGCGTCCGGCAGCTCACGCATTCCGCCGGGACATCTTCCGCCGCGAGGCTTGTGCCGCGTATGGATCGACGGCGTTCCGCCTGGCCTGCAGCCACCGGTCACGGATTGCGCGACCGCTGAACGAAATCGCGTCGCGAACTCGCGCGTGATCTATGGCGACCGCGAGACGTTCAAGGGCAAGGGGAAACACAAGAAGGCCCAGCGCAATAACGACAACGCGCGTCAATGCTCGATCTGGGACGGCGTCGTCGTGGACGGTCGCGTCGTGAATGTCTGCCGTGACGACAGCGTGCACGGGGACAGAAGCAATCGCGATCACGACGGCCTCCATCGCGACCGCAGCGATGACGACGACGATCGCTGGAGTCGCGACGAGAAATCCTCGAAGAAATTCGAGAAGCACGCCCGGAAAGCAGCGAAAAAGGGCCATCACGGCCGGGACTAACGACTCATCCGGATGGATCCGAATGGATCCGTCATGCAACAAAGCTCCTCCCGCACTCGCGAGAGGAGCTTTGCTGTTTCAGGGAATCATTCGACTCAGCCGGACTCATTGGCTGAGTCGTTCTTACCGCTAAGCCCGCCTAGTACCGATAGTGGTCGGGCTTGTAGGGTCCCTGGACCGGCACGCCGATGTACGCCGCTTGCTCGGGTGTCAGCTTCGTGAGCTTTGCTCCCAGCTTATCGAGATGCAGGCGCGCGACCTTCTCGTCCAGATACTTGGGCAGCACGTACACCTTCTTTTCATAGTTGCCGGTGTTCGTGAACAGTTCGATCTGCGCCATCACCTGATTAGTGAAGCTGCTCGACATCACGAAGCTCGGGTGGCCGGTGGCGCATCCCAGGTTCATCAGGCGTCCTTCGGCGAGAATCAACACGGAATGGCCGTCGGCGAACGCGTACTCGTCGTACTGCGGTTTGATGTTGTTGCGCTTCACGCCCTTCATCTTCTTCAGGCCGGCCATGTCGATCTCGTTGTCGAAGTGGCCGATGTTCGCGACGATCGCCTTGTCCTTCATCTTCGCCATGTGCTCGGCGGTGATGATGTTGAAATTGCCTGTCGCGGTGATGAAGATGTCGGCGGTGGACAGAACGTCCTCGAGTGTCACCACCTGATAGCCCTCCATGCACGCCTGCAGGGCGCAGATGGGATCGATCTCGGTGATCACGACACGCGCGCCCTGGCCGCGCAGCGCCTGCGCGCATCCCTTGCCCACTTCGCCGAAGCCAAAGACCACACAGAGCTTGCCCGCGATCATGACGTCCGTAGCGCGATTGAGCCCGTCCAGCACGGAGTGCCGGCACCCGTAGATGTTGTCGAACTTCGACTTGGTGACGGAGTCGTTCACGTTGATCGCGGGGAACAGCAGCGTCCCGGCCTTCATCATCTCATAGAGGCGATGCACGCCCGTTGTGGTCTCTTCGGTGACGCCCTTGATGTCCTTCGCGACCTTGCCCCAGCGTCCCGGGTGCTTCTTCGCTTCCGCATTGATGAGATCCAGGATGACGCCCCTCTCCTCAGGATCGTTCTTCGAGTCGAACGCCGGGATCTTGCGCGCCTTCTCGAACTCGGCGCCCTTGTGCACCAGCAGCGTCGCGTCGCCGCCGTCATCCAGCAGCATGTTGGGGCCTGAGCCGTCTGGCCACATCAGCGCCTGATCGGTGCACCACCAGTACTCCTCGAGCGTCTCGCCCTTCCACGCAAACACGGGAATGCCCTTCGGCTTTTCCGGCGTGCCCTTCGGGCCAACCGCAACGGCGGCCGCGGCGTGATCCTGCGTCGAGAAGATGTTGCATGAGACCCAGCGTACGTCGGCGCCCAGATCCACGAGCGTTTCGATGAGCACGGCGGTCTGGATCGTCATGTGCAACGACCCCATGATCTTCGCGCCCTTGAGGGGCTGCTTGCCGCGGTACTCGTTTCGCACGGACATGAGCCCGGGCATCTCGTCTTCCGCGAGGCGGATTTCCTTCCGGCCCCACTCGGCGAGCGACAGATCCGCAACCTTGAATGGCGGACGATCGGTGGTGGACTTCGATTTCGACGCGTCGCGCCGAGTCATTTCTGCGATAGCCATTGAATGATTCCTGTTAGCGTTTGCCTTTCCGTGCGACCAGCGAAAACAACGCGGGCCCCTTCGCCTTCGGGTCCGCGGGGAGCACACGATACCGGGCGACCGACATTCCCGCGTCGGTGACCCAGGAGCGAACCTGCTCCTCTGAAAAACCCTGCCACACGTGGCCCATCTGGAGCGAGTACTCCTCGCGCTCATGGGAGGTGAGGTCGAGGATCACGAGCCGGCCGCCCGGCGCCAGCGCACGCCGCACTTCCGCAAGGACCTTGGCGGGATCGATGACGAAGTGGGTCACCATGAACAACAACGCCACATCGAGCTCGCCATCCTCGACCGGCAACGTTTCGACGCTTCCGCTGCGGACGTCCACATTCTCGAACACGCGAAGCCTTTTGCGTGCGGCGTCCAGCATCGCGCCGGATTCATCGACGGCAATCACGCGTCGAACGACCGAAGCCAATGCTTCGCTGAGATGTCCGGTGCCACAGCCCAGGTCGCCGACGGTCCAGCTCTCGTCGAACAGATCCATGAGGGCCAGGAGGTCAGTTCTGGCTCCTATCAGGTCCGCCCGCATCTGATCCCAATTCCCGACCACGCCGCTGAAGAACGTGTGCATCTTCACGCGCCGGGCGCCAAGCACACTCTCGCGCCGGCGGGCGTCCTGCTGCGCCACCGTGCTGGATGACACCTGCTCGCGTACGACCTGCCAGAGGCGCTTGGCGTGATGATCCAGTCGGCTGGGCAGCAAGGTATAGAAGCGACTGGCCCCAGAGTCTCTGGCGACAACCCAGCCCTCGTCGCTGAGGATCTTGAGGTGCCGGCTGACGGTGGACTGTGGTAGCTGGAGCACCGCGCACAGCTCTCCGACGGTCAGCTCAGTTCCCTCCAGCAGGACGAGAATCCTGCTGCGAGTGGCGTCGGCCAAGGTGCCGAGGCGATCGAAGACAACAGCTGAGCGAGCCATCAGTATATCCGGATAGACGGATTAATCTATCGGACGATGCTAGGGGTGTCAACAACACTCGGTGGCCTCGTGTCGGCAAACAGGACAGCCGGTAGTGCCCCGCGCCTTTGACGCAGAGAAAAAGAGACCGGCGCCCCTTTGGGAGCGCCGGTCACCAAGCGATGGACCTTCAGCCGTTACCGCAGCAGCGGATTGTTCAGCATTTCCACTTCGGGCACGGGCAAACACAGCGCCGCGCCGTTGGATGGACCAAAGATCTGGCCCCAGGGAGTGGGTGAACCGGCAGCTGGTGACAACGTGAGGTTGTAGCGAATGATGTCGCCAAAGTGCGTCCCAGTGAGGAACAGCGCGCGACGGCGCTGATCGATGATCTCGGTCAGATGTTGGGCCGCCGTCGTACCTGTATACGCGCCCTGAGCTCCGGCGGTGCGCATGGCTGCGATGATGGCCAACGTGTTGGTCGCAGGAACCAGGTTGCGATCTGCCAGGTCGTGGGCACGATCCTGCGCCTGGCCAACCGCTACCCGGAGCAGTGGCTGACGATCCGCGGCAGCCACGACATCCCGGCCTACGGCTTCGAGCGGATCATCGATCCGCCACCACTCGACGTGAACACGCTGCGCCTGCTGTCCGAGTTCCACGCCGGCTCGCTGACCCTCGCCGATACGTGGCGCTCGATGCTCGCCCCGCAGACCGTCGAGACCGTCCTCGAGCTCGCCACCGAGGCAGGCCGGCTGGGCGATGCCGCGCGGAGTCGCCTCGGCGTTGGTGGCGACGTCGCCTCGACGACGGCGACCACGTTCGAGATGGCCGACGCGGTCGCCGCCTTCCATTTCCCGGACGACCTCTGGGCGCGCCTGATCTACGACCTGGTAATCGCGGCCCGGGACCCGAAGCCGTCGATCGAGACCCTGGTCGCGGCCCTCGTGCCGATCTACTTCGGGCGGGTCGCGAGCTTCATCATCGAGAACCGCTCGGTGACCACGGACCAGGCGGAAGAGCGGGTGGAGCGCCAGG
>JANNJV010000442.1:0-8707 GCA_031395945.1 Gemmatimonadota bacterium
GTGGTAAAGATGCACTGGCGCCGTACCGACTCCAGGTCGCTTTCGTCGAGTTCCGCCGGCTTCCGTCCCTCCAGCCGCCAGTCGAGCAACGTGACCGACAACAGCGAGCTGTGTCCCTCATTCATGTGAAAGCGGACATCACCCTGGAACCCGAGCTCCCGCAACAGCCGCGCTCCTCCCATGCCAAGTACGGCCTCCTGACACAGCCGATAGTGCGTGTCGCCACCGTAGAGCGAACCGGTAAGCGCGCGATCCCACTCTCCGTTTTCCGGGAGGGCAGTGTCCAGCAGAAGCACGGGAACGTGGTGGCCAGTAGCGCCGACAATGGTGTAGCGCCACGCCCGCACGTGCACTGTGCGCCCGTCGATCGTCACTGTGGCACGCTGGGGAAGCTCTTGCAGCTTCTCCTCGGGGCGCCACTCCACCGGCCCTTCGGTCTGATTTCCCTCGGCGTCTATCTGTTGGCGGAAATACCCTTTGCGGTGCAGGAGGGTGACACCGATGACCGGCAATTTGAGATCGGCGGCGGAGCGCAACGTGTCGCCCGCAAGCACTCCGAGGCCACCACTGTAAGTGGGTAGCGCCTGCTCCAAGCAGATCTCCATCGAGAAGTACGCGATTCTCGCGGACATCCCAGCGGGAGAATTGCCGTTTGCCTTGCCGGTTTCGCTCATGGGCAGCGTGCGGTGCTGGAGTTTCTGTACCATAAGTTCAAGAAACGGACGCGAGGACGGACGGGCTCATCCGTCCGACCGCAATAACAGCTCGCAGGGCTGCCCCGCGGGCATGAGGTCGTCAACCGACGCTGTCAGTTGAGCGCCAACACGCTCGAGACCGATGGTCCGCCCCGTCAATACCGAGTGCCATGCGCCTGCAAGCTCGTCGGGTAGAGCGACATTTCCAACCCTTTCGTGATCGGCAATCGCGCTGTACCGCGTCCTGACGATGCTGATGGCACACTCGCGGTCGCGCCTCCGCGCAAAGGCGAAGAGCTCGCCGGCATGCGGCGTATCACGCGGCACCAGCGGAATGTACTCCCCCTCTCGCATGAGGCTGGCATGGTCGCGCCGAAAACGCAGGAGACGGGATAGTAGCGCGAGCTTCGCCTGGTTCTCGAAAAGCCGATTTCCGGCAAAAACTTCGCGCAGGTGCTCTGGGGTCTCGATGGCGGCCAGCAGCCGCGCGCGCTCCTGGAAATCGACGGGACGACGATTGTCGGGATCCACCAGCGTGAAATTCCAGAACTCGTCTCCCTGATAGATGTCGGGGACCCCCGGCGCCGTGCACTGCAGTAGCACGCGCGCCAACGAAATGCAGAAGCCGGAATGCGCGGTGTGTGCGGTGAGACGCGCCAGATCGGGCAGGAAGTGCGCGTCCTCGCCCGGCGTGAGCGTGTCGCGAACGAATGTCTGAAGCGCCTTCTCGTATTCCGGATCTGTCTCCGTCCAGCTCGTGCGCGTTTTGGCTTCGCGCGCCGCCTTGAGCATGTATGCGGTGAGCCGATCACGCGCGGCTTCCAGCCAGTCGCGATCCGGCAGGTCGTCCGCGCGGCGCTCGGGCCGTTGTGCAGGCCACAGCCCAAGGAGTGTCTGGTAGTAGAGGTGCTCCGCGTTCGTGTCGGGCGTAGGCTTGCCGCGCACCGTTTGCTTGCGCGACTTGTTGAGGCGCCGCCAGCGGTTCACGTGCCGGGACCACGCGCCCGGCAATGCGGTGAGAACGTCCAGGCGGGCACGCAGGTCCGCGCTGCGTTTCGTATCGTGCGTGTTGGTCGAAAGCATCGTGCCCGGCCAGTCGCGATGTCGTCCCGCGTTGCGCGCGTGGACGCGCGCGTGCGCGTCGGTGAGCGCGCGATCGGGTTCACCACCCACCTCGTTGCGTGACGCGAGCGGGATGTAGACGTAGAGCGCGGTGTCCTCAACGCCCTTCGCCGCTGCGGGTCCCGAGGTCTGCTGGATGCGGGACACCACCTCCGCGCGCAGCCGGTCGCCTGGGGAAGGATCGGCGAAGAATGCGTCCTCCACCAAGCGGATGGCCGGCTCGCCGACACTCTCGCTCTTCCGAACAGCCTGGAACGCGGCCGTCAGCACGTCGCGATCAGCGTCACTGCCAATCCCGGGTTCAACGATGTAGGTACGGTACACCTTGAGGTGAACGATCAGTTCCACGATAGCCTGGGCGATCTCTTTCGCCGACGCGTCGAATCGCCACGCGCGGGCCCGCCGCGCCGCCCGCATCACGTCGGCCCCGAGCGAACCTGTGAGGGCTCGGCGCTTTCCCTCCCGGGCCACGGTCTGGAACGCAAGCTCGCGATTGTGCCGCATGGCTCGATAGTTCGATTCGATTGCGGCGAAGCCTTTGGGGTCGAGAAAGAGATCCTCGACGTCCGTCATGAAGTCGTATCCGGTGGTGCCGTCCACTGGCCATTCGTGGGGAAGTGTCTCATCGCTCGCCAGGATTTTCTCGACGACAATCGGAAACCGCTGGGGCGCCTCCGCATGACGCGCGGCGTCGACCTCGGCGCGCAGCTTTGCCAGATACCACGAGGGCTCGCGCAGGCCATCCACATGATCGATGCGCAGTCCGTCGAGCACGCCGTCCTTCACCCAGGCCAGCACCAGCTGGTGCGTCGCGTGGAATACTTCCTCCGTGTCCATGCGCATCGCCACGAGGTCGTTGAGGTCGAAGAAGCGGCGATAATTGATCTCACTTCCATGGCGCCAGAACGTGAGCCGGTAGCGCTGGGCGTCCAGCAGCGCACGCAAGCGCACCTGACCCTCCGCGCCAGCCTCCCACTCGTCCGCGGCAGGACGCCCCGCAGGGTCCAGCTGCGCCAGTTGCAGCTCCTTGGGAAGCGTTGAGGGATCGAGCGGGAAG
This sequence comes from Gemmatimonadota bacterium, assembly GCA_031395945.1. Lineage (GTDB taxonomy): Bacteria > Gemmatimonadota > Gemmatimonadetes > Gemmatimonadales > Gemmatimonadaceae > DASPMP01. Next base: position 2,875 of record JANNJV010000442.1, read on the forward strand.
GTCTTGTCGAAGTACGCCACGCGCGCTCCGCTATCGCGGATGCGGAGGCGCAGCTCCCTGCGCTCGATCACCCGCTCGATCTCGTCACCCAGTACCGGCAGGACCACGCGGCCCTTCGCCCCGGGCGCTTCCCACTCGATGTCGAACCATGAGGCGAACCGCGAGCCTGGACCGCGCTGCAGTACGTCGTCCCAGAACGGGTTCGCCTCGCTGGCGGCCATGTGATTTGGCACGATGTCCAGAATGATGCCCATGTCGAGCGCATGCAGACTGTCCGCCAGCGCGCGCAGATCGTCGTCGGTGCCAAGCTCCGGATTCACTCGCGTGGGATCGATGACGTCGTAGCCGTGCGTGCTGCCGGCGCGAGCGGCCAGGACGGGCGACAGATACAAGTGCGAGATGCCCAGGCGGTGAAAGTAGGGCACGAGCTCCCGCGCGGACGCAATCGGGAACCCCTTGTGCAGCTGGAGGCGATAGGTCGCCGTAACGACGCGACTCATTCCCGCTTGCCCCGTCGTTCGAGTCCGCGAAGCGCGTCGTCCACCTCGAAGCTCCATCCGATTTCTTCCATCGTCATGCGCGTCCTGCGTCGCCAGCTGGGGTATTTATCGGCGCCAACGCCAGGGACATTCACCGGATCGTGCTCGCCGGCCAGATCGTCGAGCGATGCACCGATCAGCTGGGCCGGCGACGCGCTGAGAAACTCGTGTATCGCCGCGGTGAGTCGCCGAGCAAAGTGCGGCGCCTCGTAGTGGCGCGGAGGCGACAGATCCAGCGCGCGCAGCAGGTTCGTCTTGTCGACAGCGCGCTCGCGTTTTGCCCTCAGGATGTCCGCGGGCGTCCGCAACAGCCCTACCTTCGCGCGTAGCTCGATATCCCGCTCCGTCCAGAATCCGGCCAGTGGCGGCATGTCATGAGTGTCCGCGGTCGCCAGCGCGAGCGCCGGGTACCGGGACGCGGGCTTGAATCCGCGCTTGTCGCGCTCGAACAGCATGACCTTCGACGAAAGAATTCCCCATTTTCTCAGCGTGGGTGGAACTTCCGCCGGCACCGTGCCAAGGTCCTCGCCGACCACCACGGCGTTGTGCCGCACGCTTTCCAGCGCGAGGATCCCGAGCAGATCATTCGAGGGAAAGCGCACGTACGCGCCGTCCTTGCCGGTTGTGCCGTCCGGAATCCAGAACGATCGGAACAATCCCAGTATGTGGTCCAGCCGCAGCGCTCCGGTGTGTTCGAACGCATGCCGTAGGAGCCGGATCCAGTAACCGTACCGCTGCAACCGCAGCGCGCGCGGGTCCATGGGCGGAAGGCCCCAGTTCTGTCCCACTGCCGAGTAGGGATCCGGGGGTGCGCCCACGGAGGCGCCGGCAAGGAACAGGTCGGGGTTGGTCCACGTATCGCTGCCGCCGCGACTGGTGCCAATGGCAAGGTCCTGGTACACCCCGATTGGCATACCAAGCGCACGTGCGCGCTGCGCCACCTGACCCAATTGCTGATGCACTTCGAACTGCAGCCAGCGATGGAAGTCCACGTGCTCCTTGTGGCTTTCGCGAAATGCGGTCACTGACGGCGAGTCCGGCTGATGCAGTGCGGCCGGCCACTGTCGCCAATCCGGAGTGCCGGACTGTTCTGCCAAGGCCATCCATGTCGCGAACCGGGTGAGCTCCGGATCGCGCGCGCGCACGAAGTCGGCATACTCCCGGTTGCGCTCGCTCGTCCGTGCGCGAAACGTGTGATGCAGCGCGGACAGCACTCGCAGCTTCAGTGCGATCACGCCGTCGTACTCCACCATTGTGGTGGCGCGCAGCTCGCGCAACAGCTGCCGCACCTCGGGCGTGTTGAGCAGTCTGCGCGCGCGCTCCGAGTGCTGCAGCTCGGGCACCGACTCCACGTCGATGTAGATGACATTGCGGAAAAGGCGGCTTACGGGGCTGTAGGGGCTGATGTCCCATCCGCGATTGAACAGCGCGTGCAGCGGGTTCACCCCCACGAACGCGGTGCCACGCGCCGCCGCCCACTCGACGAGCTGCATCAGCGTCGTCGCGTCCCCGATGCCCCAGTCATGCTCGCGGCGAACAGAATAGAGGTTGGCCACAATGCCCATCGCGTTCGCGCCGCGTCCCAACAGATCGGCAGGCGTGATGCACGACGACGGGACCACGATCAACGACTGGTCTGCGGTCCACTCGGTCGTGCCGCGTCGCACGCGGGCTGCAAGGCGGTGATATCCGTACGGCGCGCGCGACGGCAACTTCAGGGTGACGGAACCCCGGGCGGCGGCACGCGCGTGCCAGACCTGCCCGCCTTCTTCCGAGAGGGTTAGCTCGACGTCCGCATTACCCGCGCCCGGCGGCACGCGAAGGCGCACCTGCGTGGCCTTGCGATCGTCCCGCTCCACCACGCGGACGGGATCGAGAATGGTCGCGCGCTGTTCGTGGTCCAGTTCGTCCAGCCAGCCGCGCGCCGCGTCCTCGCTCGGCGCGTCGAAACCCATGATGGACAGCATTGCTTCACGCGTCGCATCCGACGTGCGTCGCACATACCGGCCCGTTTGATCGAGATACTCGGAGAGAATTCCAAGCCGGTCCGCCAGTGCTCGCAATTGTGGCCGGCTCACGCGCTCCGTTCCGGGGCAAGCACGACAACGCCCATCGGTGGAAGCGTCAGCTCGATGGACTGCGGAAATCCGTGAAATGGCGCCGGCGTCGTCGTGACGCGCGCCTGGGTACCGTGGCCGCTCCCAGCCCATTCCGCCGAATCCGAATTGAGCAGCTCCACGTACGCGCCCGGTTCAGGCACACCCACGCGATAGTGGTCCCGGGGTACGGGCGTCAGGTTCATCACCACCAGCGCGTGGTGTTCGCCATCCTGCCGCGCGAATGCCAGCACGGAGTTCTCGCGATCATCCACGCTGATCCAGCTGAACCCTTCCCACTCGCTGTCGCGGCGCCAGAACTCGGAACGCCGCCGGTACATCCGCGCCAACGCCGAGAGAAAGGCGAACAGCTTCGCGCGACGAGGGTCGTCGGCCAGGAGATTCCAGTCGAGACTCTCGTCGTGATTCCATTCGGTCCATGGCGCCAGTTCCATGCCCATGAACAGCAGCTTCTTGCCGGGACGCGTGAACATGTACGTCAGCATCGCGCGGAGATTGGCGAACTGCTGCCACTCGTCGCCGGCCATCTTGTTCAACAGCGAGCCCTTGCCGTGCACGACTTCGTCGTGCGACAGCGGCATGATGAATCGTTCGCTGTACTCGTAGATCATCGCAAACGTGAGCTGGTCCTGGTGCCACCGCCTATGGACGGGATCGAGCGCGAAGAACTGCAGGGTGTCGTGCATCCAGCCCATGTTCCATTTGAACGTGAACCCCAGTCCGCCGTGGGCGGGACTGTTCGTCACTCCGGGCCACGCGGTGGATTCTTCGGCGATCACGGAGCAGCCGGGGTGCTCGTGGCGGACGGTCTCGTTCAGCTGCCGCAGAAAATCGATGGCCTCGAGATTCTCCCTGCCGCCGTAGCGGTTGCGCAGCCATTCTCCGGGCTGGCGGCTGTAGTCCAGGTAGAGCATGGACGCCACGGCGTCCACACGCAGACCGTCCGCGTGAAACTCCTCCAGCCAGAAGAGGGCGTTGGCCACGAGGAAGTTGCGCACTTCGGGACGACCGTAGTTGAAGATCAGCGTGCCCCAGTCGGGATGTTCGCCGAGCCGCGGATCTTCGTGCTCGAAGAGCGCGGAGCCATCGAACCGCCGCAACGCAAAATCGTCCTTGGGGAAATGGGCCGGCACCCAATCGAGGATGACGCCGATGTCGTTGGCGTGCATCGTGTCCACGAAAAAGCGGAAATCGTCGGGCGACCCGTGCCGCGACGTCGGCGCGTAATAGCCGCTCACCTGATAGCCCCACGATCCGTAGAACGGATGCTCCATGACGGGCATCAGCTCCACGTGCGTGAAGCCCAACCGGGTCACGTGCTCCGCCAGGCGCGGCGCGATTTCGCGATACGTGAGGAACCGGTTTCCCTCTTCGGGCACCCGGGCCCAGGAGCCGAGGTGTACCTCGTAGATCAGCTCGGGGCACCGATGTGGCTCGCGGGTAACGCGCTTGGCCATCCAATCGTCGTCGCTCCACGTGAACGGTGACGACGCTTCCACAATGGATGCGGTGCCCGGATGCTGTTCGAGCTTGAAGGCGAAGGGGTCCGTCTTCACGCGGATGTCTCCGCTGCGAGTGACGATCTCGTACTTGTACAGCGCGCCGGGTGCGACGTCCGGAACGAAGACCTCCCAAACGCCGGAGGCGCCCAGCGAGCGCATGGGAAAGAGGCGTCCGTCCCAGTGCGTGAAGTCGCCGATCACGCTCACCCGCTTTGCCGTGGGCGCCCAAACCGCGAAGGCCACGCCGGCCACGCCGTCCACCGTGGCGGCATGGGCGCCGAGTTTTTCCCAGAGCCGGCGGTGCGTCCCTTCGTTGAAGAGATGCAGATCCATGTCGCCCACAGTCGGAGCGAAGCGATAGGGGTCGTCTCGCTCCCACATGGCGCCGTCTGCGAAGTGGAAGCGGACGCGATAACGCAGGGGAAGGCTTGCCCCCGGAAGGAACGTCGAGAACACACCCGGCGCTTCGGCGGACATGTCGCGCGCGTCCTCGCCCTGCAGTAGTAATTCCACCCTGGTCGCCGCGTGATGCATGACGCGCACGACGACACCCTCCACACCCTCCTGCGTCTCCGGGTGCGCTCCCAACACGGCGTGTGGATCGTGATGCCGGCCGTGCAGGAGGCGCTCGACCTCTCCATGTGCCTTGGGCTTGGACGCGCCCGCACCGCGCGGCTTCCGTTGTTTCCGGTCAGCCACCGTGCTCGCTCCGCGCGGCGGCGTTCGCGCTGGTCTTGTTGCGCGACGCGGGACTCAGCGCCAGGCGACGATCACGCCCGTAACGCAGGAGTACCAGAGAATAAGGCAACAGCCGCACGCAGTCTTCCTCCAGCCGGGTCAGTTCCGGACGGGCGGTGTTCACCAGTTCCGCCCAGATGCCCCGCTGCGACAGCGCCGGCAACCTGAACGCCAGATCCGTTGGCGAGTTGCTGACGATCAGCAGCAGCGTATCGTCCTGCACGGGGTGGCCCCGATCGTTCACTTCGTCGGTGGCGCTGCCGTCGATGAGCATGCCCAGGGCGTTGGCGTCCGGGTCGTTCCAGTCGTGATCGGTGAGCTCGGCGCCATCGGGCCTGAGCCAGGTCACGTCCTTGTGCCCGGTCTCATTCACGGGTGCGCCGCGAAAGAAATGCCGCCGGCGCAGCACGGGGTGCGCCTGCCGGATGGCGAGGATGCGCTTCGTGTACTCCAGCAACTCCTCACGCCGCCAGTCGAGATCCCAATCCACCCAGGTCACGTCGTTGTCCTGTGCGTACGCGTTGTTGTTTCCCCGCTGCGTGCGGCCTAGCTCGTCGCCGTGGGACAGCATCGGGACGCCCTGTGAGAACGCCACCGTCGCCAGAAAGTTCTTCATGGAACGGTACCTGAAATTCAGGATCTCCGCGTCCTCGGTCTCGCCCTCCACGCCCCAGTTCCTGCTGATGTTGTCGTTGTGCCCGTCGCGATTGTCCTCCTCGTTCGCTTGGTTGTGTTTCTGCTCGTAGCTCACCAGGTCGGTGAGCGTATAGCCGTCGTGCGCGGTCACGAAGTTGATGCTCGCGTATGCCTCGCGGTCGCTCCAGCTATAGATGTCGGCCGACCCTGCCAGCCGCGACGCCATCTCTGCGACGTGGCCCTGATCCCCGCGCCAGAAATGCCGCACGCTGTCGCGGAACTTCCCGTTCCACTCGGCCCA